>JAGXFS010000063.1 GCA_024637275.1 Acidimicrobiia bacterium | reverse complement strand
GGCGTTATCGCATCGGGCCTCGACCTGGAAATGCCAGGGCCGGGTCGATGGATGGCTGCTCAGGAAGTCGAATCGGCGCTGGAGTCGGATGCGATTCAAGCCAGCGACGTGGATCGAAAAGTCGAGCGACTGCTCACTTTGATAGAGAGAACCGGTGGTCGCGGATCCAAGGTCCCGGAAGCCGAACAGGCGCTGGAACGCCCAGAGGATCGTGCCTTGGTCCGGCGGGTAGCAGCCGAGTCCGCAGTGCTCCTCAAGAACGATGGTGTCCTACCGTTGAACCGGAATATGAAGGTCGCCCTGATCGGTGACCTGGCCGGTGAAACTCCCCATCAAGGAGGGGGAAGCTCGTCGGTGAATCCTCATCGAGTTGTGTCCATCCTTGAAGGCATCAATTCAGCACTTGGAGATAGCTCCTTGGTCACCTGGTCGCCAGGACCCCCGACGTGGAAGAACCCGCCACCGCTTCCAACGACCAGCGTTAGTCACGCCGACGGTTCGCCCGGGTTCCTCGTCGAGTACTTCGACAACCCGGACTGGGCGGAGCCGCCGGTTCGGACAGTTACGACCAACAAGTCATTTCTTGCGTTCTTTGGTGGAGGAGATGCTTGGGTTGACCACGACCAGTTCTCTGTGCGCATGAGCGGGCAGTTCGAGGCCACGCTCGATGGAGTTCATACCTTCGCTGCTTCGGCAGGCGGGAGCCTGCGAGTCACTGCTAACCAAGAAGTCGTCGTTGATGCCTTGAGCGCGCTCGAGGGCGTTGGACCCCATGGTTGGGATTTCGACCTGCAGGCGGGAGACGTGGTCGACTTGACGATCGAATATTCGACGACTCCAGGTGACCGGTGGCGCTGGGTGGGGATCGGCTGTGAAGTGCCGGGCCCGGCAGATCCTGTCGCCGACGCCGTGGCGGTTGCCGAGGACTGTGACGTCGCAGTCGTCGTCGTTGGACTCACTCCCGAATGGGAAAGTGAGGGCTTCGACCGGCCCGATTTGCTGTTGCCAGGACGACAGAACGAGTTGGTTCAGGCGGTGGCTGCCGTTCAGCCCAATACTGTCGTAGTCGTGGTGGCCGGGTCGGCTGTCGAAATGCCATGGCGCAACGACGTCGCTGCGATTCTTCACATCTGGTACGGAGGGCAAGAGATTGGGCATGCAGTGGCCGACGTGCTTTATGGTGCGGTCGATCCGGGTGGTCGCCTGCCGGTCACGTTTCCTTGCGATTCTCGCCAGCATCCTGGATTGCTCAACTATCCAGGAGAAGCCGGGGTCGTCCGGTACGGCGAAGGCGTCTACGTCGGCTATCGCGGATTCGACCGGCTCGGTCTCACTCCTTTGTTCCCGTTCGGTCACGGACTGTCATACGCATCCTTTCGGATGACCAATTTGGCGGTCGAGGCCTTGGTCGGTGAGCTGGTTGTAACCGTCCAAGTCGAGAACACCGCCGAGCGACCGGGAACCGAGGTCGTGCAGATCTTTCTTCTCGACGTGGCCGGAATTGAACGCAAGCTGGTTGGATTTCAGAAGCTGAAGGTCCCCGCCAATGAAGCGGTCAGCGGCCAGGTCCTCATCTCGCGGGAGACGCTACGGTGGTGGGATCCGTCGACTGAACGCTGGGAATCGCCTACCGGTCCCGTCACCCTGCGGGTCAGCGGTACTTTCGGCTCTCAAGACGTAACGGTTGACTTGGGGGAGTAGCTCGCCCAGCCGCGTATACGTTCGTCCTGGGCGCTCAGGCTCGGAACGATTGGATCATCGTGTTCTTGAGTTCGGATAGCTGGGGCGTAATCGACACGTGATAGGTGTGCGGGTTGACCAGTCGGCGAACCCCGGGGTCGAGCTGCTGGAGATCCGCAATTCGTCTTGCGCGAGCCTTTTCGATCCCTCCGAGGTTGCCGACCCGCTTCCCGTCGTCAAGGACCTTGACAAGCAAGGGTTCGATCCGGCTGATCTCGGGCCCGGTAAGGGTCCGGCTTACGCCGGGTTGGGTCGGGTGGATAAGGGTGACGGGGGCGGCGATTTCCTCGCCGTTGAGTGATACGAGGTCGGCAGTGGCAATCCCACGGCGATCGTAAATGCGCCACAGCCCCTTGCGACCCGGGTTCTGGATCTTGGCCGGTGAATCCGAGATCTTGATGGCTGGTTGCCAATCCCCGTCATCGTCCTCAACGGCAACCGTCTTGTAGACGCCATCGAAACTCGAGTCGCCCTCGGAGGTGACCATCTTCGAGCCAACGCCGTAGACGAGTCGCCGCAACACCCGGGCGGGGTCGACGTCGTATCGCGGCGCTTCCTCGAGGATCTGATTGCGAATCTGCCAGATGGTTAGTTCGTCGAGCTGGCTGGAGAGGACGATCTTGACGTTTTCGAATCCGGCACCATTAAGCATCTGGGCGGAACGTACTGATAGGTGGGCGAGGTCGCCCGAGTCGAGCCGAATGCCCTTTGGTTCGTGGCCTTTCGCTCGAAGTTCTTCGAATACCCGAATGGCGTTGGGAACACCAGACTCCAACGTATCGACCGTATCGACGAGGAGCGTCGTGTCGTCAGGGTAGAGATCGGCATAGGCCCGGAATGCTTCTAGCTCGCCCCCGGCTATCGCCATAAATACCTGAACCATGGAATGGGCGTGGGTGCCGCGCGACTCGTAGCCGAGGTCGATGCTCATCCCCACGTTCGACGACGCTTCAGCTCCACCGATGAGCGATGCTCGCGAAGCCGTGTTAGCGCCCCATGCTGGCGCCCGCCGCATTCCGAACTCGAGTACGGACCCGCCGCTGGCCGCCTCGACGACCCGCGATGCTTTGCTGGCAATCAGCGACGCGAAGTTGAGGTGGTTGAGAAGCGGCGTCTCAAGGATTTGGGCGATGGCGAGCGGTGCTTCGACCACGGCCAGCGGAGTGTTGGGATGGATGACGCGACCTTCAGGAACCGCCCACAACGAAACGGAGCCGAACGACCCAGCATCAGTTAGCCACTCGATGAAGTTAGGACGAAACTCAGGCTGCCCTTTCGAGGTTTGGAACTTGCCAAGTGCCGCCGCCTCATCAGTCCCGAAGCGCGCATCTGCCATCCAATCGAGCAGCGGTTCGAGTCCGGCGGCGATGGCGTACCCGGCCTGGTGGGTGCCGTAGCTGGGATAGGAACGGAAGAAGTAGTCGAACTGCGACCGTCGCTCGTGTAGGCCCATGTGAAAATAGAGCTGGGCCATCGACAGTTGGTAGTGGTCGGTAAAAAGGAACCCGTTGGCAAGCACGAGTGCAATGTTACTGGCCCCATGAGGCGTGGTGGGGGCGGCCTCACTCTCACGTCCGACAAGCGTTCCGCGCGTGTCGCATAATGGACGACCCATGACACGCACCAAATATCCGCCGCTCCCGACTTTCACCCGGCCAATGGTCTGGCTCGTTCGGACCCTCGGCTTCGTCATAGCCCTCGCAGGACTCTTCGTCGCCGGCCTGGCGGTCCGCGCAGGCAGGGGGGATGTAGCGGCATCAGTAGTTGCGCTCGGTTTTTGCTTCAGCGCTTTGACGTGGATTCACCCACTTAGTAGATGGTTCTCGCCGACCTGGCCGTCGTAGGGCTGGCAATGGGCCTGCTGATCTTGCAAGCGACGGGCAGCGTGTGGCAGGCCATCGTGCTGATACCAATCGTCCTGATCGGCTTGCTTCGCCGACCGATAGCAGGGTCGCGTCGGCTGATGAGCCTCGATCCGGACAAAGTCCAGATCGCCGCGGCCCGTCTGGTCATGAAGAACGCTGAGCCTTTCCAGGAAGAGTTTCTCGCTAACGGGCTCAGGTCGGTTGGAGCGAAGACATTTGTCGTTGGTCGAGCGACGGTCGTTTCGTCTCTGCTGATCTCCCCGGATGCACTTGCGTACGCGACGGTCACGGATGCCATTCTTCACGTGACGAGCGTGTTCCCCGGTGGTCAGGTTCTGGTGACTCGCAACAACGACATATCTCCGCTGCCTCCGTATGTCTTGACCAACGGGCTATCGGGGGCGACGCCGAGCGAGTTGATAGGCGCGCATGCCGATGCGCTGGACGTTCTCGCGGCTCGCAATCACCACCCGATCCTGTTGGTGGCCCAGGAGATACCGCGACGAGCGACGGACAGCGACCGGGACGGGATCATCTGGCTGAAACGGCAACGGGACTTGAAGCTGAAGGCAGGAGAACGGGGACCGCTCGTCGCTCGCACGAACTTGCCCGGACTGATTCATGCCTGGGAAGCCGCTTCCATCGACCTCTACCAGGACGGGGATGGCCCGACGACGTAGGATCGGGCTATGACCACCTATGGCCAGCACACCGCTCTGATCGTCGTAGACATGCAAAACGATTTCGCCGATCCGGTCGGCAGCCTGTTTGTGGCAGGCGGCGACGCCCTGGTGGGACTTATCAACGCGGAGATTATTCACGCCGCGGCGGCCAGCGCCTTTGTGGTCTACACCCAGGATTGGCACCCCGAGTCCACCCCCCACTTCGCCAAAGACGGGGGTGTTTGGCCGGTGCATTGCGTCGCCGACACCTGGGGGGCGGAGTTCCATCCCCAATTGATCGTGGCCGGGCCGACAGTTCGTAAGGGTGTCAACGGCGAAGACGGCTACTCCGGCTTCACGATGCGCGACCCGACGACCGGTGAGACCATTCCCACCGAGTTAACTGCCTTGTTGCGGCGGCATGGGATCAGATCGGTGGTCGTCATCGGGTTAGCGCTCGATTACTGCGTGAAGGCGACGGCCCTTGACGCCGCTGGCGAGGACTGGCCCACTGCGGCTCCGGTACATCTCACCGCGCCCGTTAATCTTGAGCCCCATCACGGCACCGACGCGGTCGAGGAAATGAAAAAGGCCGGAATCCGGACCCAGTGACGGGCGGGAACCCGACGGGCCGGGCCATACGTCAAACGCGTACCCGACGGAGGAGGAGCGCCTGTGCGCCTCGTACTCATAGCGATCGTGCTGGCTGTCAGCGCGTGCGCTGAACCGATCGCCGACGCTCCTGTGCCGATCGACGTGGCGGGTTCGCCGACTACTAGCTCTGTGCCGCCGATCGATGTTGCCTACCGGTGCGGCCAGGTCGACCTCGACGAACCGGACCAAGTCTCTGCCTTCCGACGTTTCGACGGGAACATCGCCTCGATGATGCAAGAGGAGGCGCTTGAAGAGTTCGAAGCCTCGAGTGAGTGGTGGGATTCGTTGGGCTGGCGGATCGCCTCTGAAACCGAAACCACGCTGGTGCTTCTTGGCGTCGACAAAGAAGAAGAAAGATACGGAGACGTAGCTTTTGAGATGGTTGACGGCGAGTGGCGAGCGACCGGGTGGGGCGAGTGCCGGATCGAACCAGTAGTTGAAGGCTACGGCACGGCCACCTTCGAACTGGATCCGGCCAACCCACACGATTCCGCCGCTCGTCACGTGACCGTGCTGGCTACCGAACGAAACTGTGCCAACGGTGAGCCGCCCGAAGGCCGCGAGGTCCGGACCTCAGTCATGGAAACCGGCGACCGGGTTCACATCCTGGTGCTGATTGAACCGGTTGCAGGTATTGCCGACTGTCCGGGCAACCCGGCCTTTCCGGTCGTCGTGTCGTTGACTGGCCCACTGGGTGATCGAATCCTTGTGGATGACTCGACCAGTCCTGCAACAGAGAAGGAGTGGCCGATCCCTATCCGGGCCAGTGAACTCAGCGTGCATCTCTCGGGAGAAGCCCCGCCCCCAGGGACGGCGAATGTGTTCGGTTGGAGTGGCTCCAATGCCGGGGCATTGCTCGTCGAAGCTGCGAACTGGTCAGATGACCCAACCTGGTACCAGTCGTTCACTGGCGACACGGTCACCATCACTGGCTACATCGCCATTTGCGACGGCTGCGAAGAAGAGTGCGAAGCCGACTTCTGTGACGAGCTGGAACGAATCGGGACGGAGTGTTCAGAACAGTATGTGGCCCAAGAAGGGCTAGACGTAGACTTCACGATTCTCTACGCCGATGGTGGCTGCTCGATCGACGTGACGACCAATCCGATTAGGCCCTAAGCGTTACCGACCTTCACTGTGGTCGTCATACCTTCGTGATAGTGGTCGACAAGGGTCCCATCGTCTACCTGAACGACGATACGACAGCTGAACTCGTAGGTACCAGGCTCGAGGTAAACAACGAAGAGCAGAGTCTCGCCTCCGGCGATCAGCGGGGTGGCGTCAACCACCACACCGGACCTGTCGGCTATCACCAGGGTGTGACCGAACTCCCCGGCGTTCGTGACGGAGATCTGGTTGACCCCTGACTCGAATGGACCTTCGGCACTGATCGAAAACTCGCGCAGGTCGACAGCCGGCCCGGTTTCTGCCGAAGCCGGGGCGCCGCACGAAGCTGTCAGAATCATGAAAGTGACGAGTGCCTTCCTCATGTGGCCGCCACCCTGGTTCGGGCCGCCGGGAGCGCGATGGCCAGGATCGTTCCGGCAGGGGACGTCGAAACGATAAGGGACCCGTCGAGAGCGTCCGCCATCATTCGGGCTATGTATAGGCCGAGGCCGGTACCCGAACTGCGACTCTGCTTTTCGAACTTCTCGAAGGCGCGGGGCAAGAACTCCTCGTCGATTCCCGGACCGTCGTCCTCGACGAGGAAGTAGACGGCGTCGGTTGGTCGCTCGCCCACTTCCAGTAGCGGTTCGAAAGGCAGGTGGCGACCCGTACGAACCGTGACGTGGGTGGCGCCATGGGTGTAGGCATTGTTAGCCAGCGACCGGATGAGGTTGACGACGCTGGTCGGATCGGTTTGCAGGGTGATCTGATCGGGATCGTTTTCCGCCTCGATCTTGAACCTGGGTCTGGAACGCTTGAGTCGATCGACGATCTCGTCCGTCGTCGTTTCGTGGAGTTCGAAGAAGAGGGCCCCGTTCTCGATGCGGGCCACCGCCAGGATTTGGTCGATCATTTCGGACAGTCGCCGCCCATCAGCGAGCACGTTGTCGAGGATCTCAAGCCAGACGCCATCCGAGACAGCGCCTTCGGAGCGCAGCAGTTCGGCACCGGTCACGACTCCGGTCAGCGGAGTTCGCAATTCGTGATTGATCATCAGAACGAACTCAGACCGAATCCGATTTTTCTCTTCGGCCAACTCGTACGCATGTTCGGCGCGGCGTCGAGCGGCATCGAGTTCATGATTGTGAGCCGTGAGGACCTCCGACTCGCGATGAAGGTACTCGGCTTGTAGGGCGAACTCGCGGTACGTGCGGGCGGCCCGACCACGTGCAACGAAGAGGAGGATGGAACCCAAGAGTAGAAATACGGCTAGCCCGGTGAGCTGGAGGGACAAAACCGGGACGCCGCCAATCGCGCTGCGGCGGGCCAAGAGTTCGGAGATGTCGTAGGTGAGTAGCGCCGCTTGACCATTGTCCAGAGGTTGGATGACCTCGTACACGATGTCGCCCGGTTCCCACTCGACAACACCGTCGACGGTGATGGGCTCGGTGGCTGGTACCGCAATCGCTCCGAATCGGCCCCCACTGGAGAAACCCACCATGAGGGGGCTTGACGGTACCGATCCTTCCAAGGTGGGTGCCGTTGACGCGATAATGATCCCGTCTGATCCCACCAGGCTCACGGCCTCGATGGTGAGATCGTTGCGTAGCCGGCGGAGATCGTTCGTCTCGACGGTGGTCCCGTTCAACGCCGCGGCGACAGTCTGGCCGTCCAAAAGAAACAGCTCACCCTCACCGATTGGGCGCTGCGCTTCGTTGTTGATGGCCACGGCTGCGACAACGGACGCCACGGAGAAAGTCGCCAATAGGAGTACCAGGACGATCCAGGAGCGAGACGGTCGAGGCGTGGGAGCGCCGGGCGACACTCCAGGGTTCATGCCTCAGTATCGGCCGATGCTGGGTGGCTCTTAAGTGATCAACCGTCCCTGTGCTGGCGTCACCAACCGGTCAGGATGACCTTGCCGGCTTCCGCAGACCTGGCCGTGGCGAACGCCGCCCCCCACTCTTCGAAGGGGAAGTGGTGGGTGACAACCGGGCTGACGTCGAGACCACCCTGCAGCAAGGCGGTCATCTGGTACCACGTCTCGAACATGCGTCGACCGTAGATGCCCTGCATGGTGAGTCCTTTGAAGATGATGTCGTTCCAGTCGATTGGCGCTTCCGAGGGAGGTATGCCGAGCAAGGCGACTCTGCCGCCGTGGTTCATCACGTGGAGCATGTCATTGAGGGCCAGCGGGTTGCCGGACATCTCCATGCCGACATCGAACCCCTCGATCATCCCCATATCGGCCATGACGTCTTCGAGGGTCTCCTGGTCAGCTCGAACAGTCCTGGCGATGCCTAACTCGCTCGCCAACTTGAGTCGGTAGTCGTTGACGTCCGTGATCACCACGTGACGGGCTCCGACCCGGTTGGCAATGGCCCCGGCCATCAGGCCGATGGGGCCGGCACCAGTTATCAGAACGTCCTCCCCGACCAGGGCGAACCTGAGAGCAGTGTGGGTGGCGTTCCCGAGCGGGTCGAGGATCGTTGCGACGTCATCGCCGATGTCGTCGGGGATCGGGAATACGTTGACGGCCGGGATGGTCAGGAACTCGGCGAACGCCCCGGCCCGGTTGACGCCGACCCCGATGGTGTTCCGGCAATGGTGGCGTTGACCGGCGCGACAATTACGACACGTACCGCAGGTGATGTGGCCTTCGCCAGACACACGCTGCCCGACTGAGATGCCCGTGACCTCGGATCCGACCGCGGCCACGGCTCCCATATATTCATGTCCAACGACCATACCCACCGGGATCGTGGAAGCCGCCCATTCGTCCCAGCTTTCGATGTGTAGGTCGGTCCCGCAGATCGAGGCCTGCTGGATTTCGATGAGCACATCATTCGGGCCATATGCGGGTGTAGGGACATCGGTGAGTTCAAGCCCGGGGCCGGCACCCGGTTTGATGATCGCCTTCACGGAATCAGCTCCAGGTCCTTGCCGACCTGCACGAACGCCCCGATAGCCTGGTCGAGGTGATCCTTCGTGTGCGCAGCTGACATCTGGGTGCGGATTCTCGCTTCGCCCCTTGGTACGACCGGGAAGGAAAACGCGGTTACATAGACGCCGAGGTCCAGCATCCGGTCGGCCATTTCACCGGCCAGCTTTGCATCGCCGAGCATCACGGGAATGATCGGATGATCTGCCCCGGCGAGACGGAAGCCGGCATCTCCCATGGCGGACCGAAAATAGGCGCCATTGTCGGTGAGGCGATCGCGCAAGGCTGCCCCGTTCTCGATCAGGTCGAGGGCCCTCATTGAAGTCGCCACGATGGTCGGGGCCAGTGAATTCGAGAAGAGGTAGGGACGAGAACGCTGTCGGAGCCACGAGATGACCGCTTGTGGACCGCTCGTGTAGCCGCCGGAGGCGCCACCAAGCGCCTTCCCGAGGGTACCGGTTCGGATCGCAACCCGGTCCTCCACCCCCCAGTAATCAGGGGTTCCGCCGCCGTGGTCGCCAACAAATCCCACCGCATGTGAGTCGTCCACGAATACCATGGCGTCGTACGCTTCGGCGAGGTCACAGATACCCGGAAGGTTGGCAATGATGCCATCCATTGAGAAGACCCCATCGGTGGCAATCATCCGGAATCGGGCGTCCCCGGCGGCCTTCAATTGGGCTTCTAGGTCGGCCAGGTCGTTGTTGGCGTACCGAAACCGTTTGGCCTTGCACAGCCGGACGCCGTCGATGATCGAGGCGTGGTTGAGCGTATCCGAGATGATGGCATCCTCTTCGCCAAGCAGCGTTTCGAACAAACCGGTGTTGGCGTCGAAGCACGATGAGTACAAGATCGTGTCGTCGGTTTTGAGGAATGCCGAAAGACGCGATTCGAGTGCCGTGTGAATGTCCTGCGTCCCGCAAATGAAGCGGACCGACGCCATGCCGTACCCGTACGCATCGAGGGCATCATGAGCGGCTTCGATCAAGCTCGGGTCGTTGGCCAAGCCCAGGTAGTTGTTGGCGCAGAGATTGATGACCTCCTGGCCACTGCTGAGGGTGACCTTGGCTCCTTGCGGGGACGTGATGAGTCGCTCGTGCTTCTCAAGGCCGTCGGCTTGCACCGCGGCCAATTCTTCAGCGAGGTGATCGGTAAACCTGCTCATGCCGACCGGCTACACCCCAGCTGGTGGATTGGTCTCGGGGGACGGCCGTAGCTCGTCGAGGCGGTCGTCGAGATCGAGCAGACGCTGGGCTTCCGTGAGTTGGCGCGATTCCAACGCGGTCAGTTCGCGTTGAGCCTCAAGCTCGGTCATACGCAATTCATGTCGGTACCCGAGTAAGTAGCGGCCGGCGACGGTTCCCGCCGCGATAGCGGCTACCACGGCAGCCATCACGCTCGTAAGCACCTCGGTCAGGTTCAACCCGGTTATCGCCACAATCGGAATCATCAGAGCCATGATGGGGATGAGGTAGGCCCAGTTCCAGCCGCGGTCGCCGTCATTAGGTTTCTTCTTGCCGCTCATGAGCTTCACGCTACACGGGGAGGACGCACCTGGTGGGACGTCGCGCGAAAACTGACCAGGATCTCAGTTAGCTCGCGGCAGCCTGCTCGTTTACACTCACAGACCGGCACCCATCCGGGTGCCCTCGCACCGATCACGGTGTACATCCTGCTCCATCAACGTGGTGGAGCCATTCGCTAGAGCGAATGTCCATAGGAGGTAGATATTGAATAACTATGAAGTCATGACGATTCATCGTCCTGACCTCCAAGAGCCCGACGCGCAAGGCAAGGTCAAAGAGATCGCAGCCTTGCTCGAAGCTCGAGGCGCTGAGGTATCTGAACAGGACTTTTGGGGCAAGCGTCGCTTTGCCTACGAGATCAATCACATGAACGAGGGCTATTACTCGCTGGTGACGTTCAAAACCGACAACACGGTGGCGATCGATGAACTCGACCGGGCCCTTCGCCTATCTGACGCGGTCATCCGGCACAAGGTCATCCGACTAGAAGACTGACCTTTTTGTCACATCCGACCCGGATACTTCAAGTAACGGCGGGATGTGACGAACGAGACGACCCAGGAGAGGGATCAATGACGAACACCGTAACAGTTATCGGCAACCTGGTTGAAGACCCCGAACTGCGCTTCACGCAGTCGGGAATCGCCATGGCCAAGATTCGTATCGCCGTGAATCGCCGCTGGCGCGACCAGCAGAACGAATGGCAAGAAGAAACGTCGTACTTCGGCGGAACCCTGTGGCGCGAAGCCGCCGAGCACGCCTCGGAGTCACTCACCAAGGGGACCCGGGTCATCGTGACCGGTAGCCTCGAGCAGCGCAGCTGGGAAACGCCCGAGGGCGACAAGCGGTCAGTTGTTGAGCTCCGCATTGACGAAATCGGCCCCAGCCTTCGCTGGGCATCGGCCTCGGTCACCAAAGCAGCCAGAACGGGCGGCGGCGACTTTGGCGGAGGATCGGATGCCGGAGGCCTTCCAGCCGCTCCGGTAGCCCGAGAAGATTTCGGACCAGACGAAGCGCCGTTCTAGCGCTCAAGAATTTAGGAGACACACATGGCTCAGCAGCCACGAAAAAAGCGTCGGAATGATTCCGGCCGAAAAATGAAGAAAAAGGTCTGTGCGTTCTGCACGGACAAGCGAGCCACCATTGACTACAAAGAAGTCTCGGTGCTGCGTCGTTACGTATCCGACCGTTCCAAGATCCGCGCTCGCCGCGTGACCGGGAACTGCGCCCGACACCAGCGTGAGGTGGCCATGGCCATCAAGAACGCTCGTGAGATGGCCCTACTTCCGTACATCAACCGCTAATGAAGCTGATACTGACAGCAGAAGTAGATGGTCTCGGAGTCGAAGGCGATATCGTCGACGTCGCCGACGGATATGCGCGCAACTACTTGCTTCCGCGCCACGTTGCCATCAAGGCGACCGGCGGAGCGCTCAAGCACGCAACGGCTTTGAAAGAAGCCCGCGACGAATCGTCTCGCAAGGCCCATCAAGAAGCCGAAGCGATTGCTTCATCGTTGGTCGGAACCCGCATTGTGATCGGTGCCCAGGCTGGCGACGAAGGCAAGTTGTTTGGTTCGATCGGTGTCAGCGACATCGTTGAAGGCGTGCAGAAGTTCTCCGGCGTGGCACTGGATCGTCATGCGATCAGCCTCGACAAACCGATCAAGAGCATCGGACTCCATGAAGTGCCAATCAAACTGCACAAGGACGTGCAGTTTGTGTTGATCCTCGACGTTATCCCGGCGTAGGCCGTAATGGCGGACGGCGGCGCACACGAGCCACCCGATGACTCGTACGCGCCGCCGGCGCCGGATTTTCAACCGCGCGGCGGAGCACGCCCCGGCGGCGTCCGAGTCCCACCTCACAATGCCGATGCCGAAGAGTCGGTACTCGGTGCCATGTTGCTCTCGTCGGACGCGGCCAATACGGTCATCGACCGTCTGTCGCCGTACGACTTCTATGTTCCTGCCTACCAGGCCATCTACGAGGCCATGGTCGAGTTGTACAACACGAGCCAGCCGATCGATGCCGTCACCGTTACCGATCAGCTTCGCCGCAAAGACGAACTGGACAAGATTGGCGGCCCGGCCTTTATTGCTCGACTGCAGAACGCGGTCCCGGTGGCATCGCGGGTCGACTATTACGCCGATATCGTCGAGGACAGTGCCCTGCGGAGGAGCCTGATTCGAGCGGGTGGCGAGATCACCAACCTTGCCCACCAAACGGATGAGGAACTCGACTACGTCATCGATAACGCCGAACAAACGGTGCTGGGTGTTGCCGAACGTCGGGTCGGCGACGGGCTGCTCGAGCTGTCCACGATGCTCAAGCCAGCCCTCGAGCAGATCGAGGCCCTCGAAGCCAACGCCGGCCAGATCACCGGTCTCTCGACCGGTTTCCGAGACCTCGACGGCATGTTGGCCGGCTTCCAACCTGCCAATCTGATCGTCATTGCCGCTCGACCCGCCATGGGTAAGAGTGCGATCGCGCTGAACATTGCTACCAACGTGGCCGTCAACGGCGGGGTCGTTGCCATGTTCTCCTTGGAGATGGGCAAGGACGAGATCATCCAAAGAATCCTCTGCTCAATGGGCCGGGTCGATTCCATGAAGCTACGAGCCGGTCAGCTGTCTGTTGAGATGTGGCAGAAGGTCACGAACGCGGCGAGTCGCCTCTATCCGGCGCCCATCTTTGTGGATGACAGTTCGTACACGACCGTTACGGACGTGCGAGCCAAATGTCGCCGGCTCAAGCGTCAGAAAGGGCGACTGGATCTGGTGGTGCTCGACTACCTCCAGCTCATGCAGGGTCGTAATCGTGAGAACCGCCAGCAAGAGATCGCCGAGATCAGCCGTAACCTCAAGAACCTGGCGCGCGAGCTGGAATGCCCCGTGTTGGCCGTCTCTCAGCTCAACCGTGGGCTAGAAGCTCGTGAGGACAAGCGCCCCCGCCTCGGCGACCTCCGTGAGTCAGGCGCGATCGAGCAGGACGCTGACATCGTGATGTTCATTTACCGCGATGAGTACTACAACCCTGAGGCGATCGAGAGCAAGGGACTGGCCGAGGTCATCGTCGCCAAGCACCGTGCCGGCGCGACTGGACGAATAGAGATGAATTTTCTCCCTGAGTACACGCTGTTTGCCGACCTCACCCGGCACCCAGCGCCCTAGTCGCCCGGTAGCGACCTCGGCGATCACCACCGCTACACAACGAGTGTGCTTACGGTGCGGTATCTCGAGGGCGGATGCACACTCGTTTAGGCGGTCGCCACCGCGATACTGCTGATCAGCATCAGCACGGTGACCGGTCCCCACACTCGACGTTCCCACTTGCTCGGTGTCGTGAGGTTGAGCACCACACTTAGAACGGCGAATGCAACGACCACCCACACCAGAGTTGTCGTAAGGTCGAACCAGGGCGATATCACCAACCCGGCTCGAACCAGAACGACGCCAGCCATCGCTCCGATGACCACCGCTTGTACGACGGCGGCGCCACGCATGTGGTGGGGAAACGAACCCGGATATCGGCCGCCCATCGCGACCGCTCCCCAAGGAGCGCCGAAGGCCAAGGCGAGTTGAAATAGAACGGCCAGACTCGCCAGCCCGGCGTATAACCAGGCCGCGATCTCAGGATCTAGGGAGATCATGCTGACGATGCCTCAGGTGCCCGCACGAATGAATCATCCGAGGTCGCGGTCACTCGTCGAAGCCCTCGGCCTCTTGAACGCTCCGCACATAGGCGGTTACTGCTGCGATCTCGTCATCAGAAATCCCGGGTATCGCCGGCATGTCCCCGAAGGTCCAATGGTGGGCGGGCACGCCGTTCTTGGCGGCACTGGCGAATGCAAAGTCGGCGTGATGGTTCGGTTCGTAGATAATCGACAGAAACGATGGCCCTAGCGTGGTCCCACGCAGGTCTGGCCCGTGGCACGCTGCGCAGAACCGGACGTACGATTCCTCGCCGGCGACGAGCAAGTCTTCGACGCCCAGCGAGACAATCGGTGAAGTCTCGGTCCCCCCACAGGCGCTGGCCACAATGGCCAGCAAGATAACGAGTCGTTTCATGTGGTCAGACTACGACCTATCGATCAACGATCAGAATGCCGATCGAGGGTGGATCAGAAGGCGTAGTCGCCGAATCGGCCCCAGGCCACGAACAGGGCCATGAGAAGGAACGCCATGTTCATGGCGACCATCGGGGTTTCGTTTCCGCGGCTCAAATGGCGGGCCATTGCGCCGACCATGACCAGGGCAATCCCGATGGCGGCCAGTGGCGTCAAGATCGGGAGGATCCCAGTCAAAGCCGGCACGATCAACCCGATGGCTGCCAGGGTTTCGAGGAGACCGATCAGCTTGATTTGCCGAGGTTCGTAGTGTTCGACCCATCCCATGCTCGCAGCGAGTTTCTCTTTGGCTTGCGTCATCTTCATCATGCCGGCTATCAAGAATATTGCGGCGAGTAGGCCAGCAACGACCCATAGTGCGACGTTCATACAAAATCCTTCGGTTGGTTGCTCTCAGCAATCAACCTACGTCGGTAGTGAGGCATTCCCAAATGCGAAGAGGCCCCCGAAGGAGCCTCTTCATAAGTCTCTGCAAAGGGATAGGCAACGAGAGAAGGGGATCTCCGCCGCATCCTTCGCTGAGAAGCTTGCTTACCCCAGTATCGGCATCCGACCCCATCGACTTTAGGATAAATTCGTCGAATTTGGTCTAGCGTGGCCGGATGCACTCGCGGTCTGTCGCTGCTCTGGGCGCCGCATCGCTGGGATGGGGCCTGGCCGGCGTCGGGGTGCGGGCTCTCTTCATAGCCGGGGCTTCCACGTTCACAGTGGTCGTATTTCGCGTCCTCTTCGCGACGATGGCAGTCGTTGCCTACGGTCTTGTGGTACGTACGAAGATCGGTGCGGAGGCTTGGCGGCGCGGTTCGGTGATCGGGCTGTTGCGGATCGGGATCGCCCCGATGCTCTTCATCGGATCACTCAATTACATCTCTGCCGGATTTGAGTCCCTCGTGATAACGCTCACTCCGGTTGTTACGGCTGTCCTGGCCAGGGCCTTCTTGTCGGAGACACTGCGGAGATCTCAAGTCATCGGATTGGTGCTCGGCGTGGCTGGCACCCTGGTCATTGTCGCCTCGGGAGACAGTGGACTGGCCGAAGGTGGGAACGCCCTGGCCGGAGCTGGACTCGCCTTCGGTGGAGTGGTGTCCGGGTCGTTGTCGGGTGTCATCAGTCGTCAGTTCGCTCCCATGCACACCACCGCGGAGCTCGCCATCCCCATGTTCTTATCCGGGTTGGTGGTGGTGGCTGTCGTCGGTCTCAGCGTTGGTGGCGTGCGTCCAACCAGTGTCCCGACCAACTACTGGCCGCTGCTGGTGGCGCTGGGGCTCGGCTCGACCCTGCTGCCGTTCGTGGCCACGCTCTACGCCATCAAACACGTGTCAGCGACGGTGGTGGCCCTCACCGGGTACCTGGCTCCGCTGGTCGGTCTGGTCGGTGGCGTCGTCCTGCTCGGTGAGCTCGTAACGCCGTCGATTGCGGTGGGCGGTCTGCTCACCCTTGCCGGAGTGCTGGCGGTTGGAACTCCGCGTCGAAAGCTGGGAAGCGGCGCTATCTGACCCGGGGAAGCGTTCGGCGAGCGTGGGTAGATCGCGGACTAATGGCATCTGGGGTCGGTGGCTGGTTGGCCGTACCGTAGAGGTTGACGAGAAAGGATGGTTCTTATGGCCCTTGAGATGGACACTCGCGAGCCTCAGCAGCACCAGCCTGTCCGGGTCAGGAGAAGTACTTCGGACAAGGTGGTCGCGGGTGTGGCTGGCGGTTTGGGCCGCTACCTGGGAATTGATCCGGTCATCCTCCGGATTGCCTTCGTGTTGCTGGCATTGTCAGGAGGTTCCGGCGTGTTGCTCTACGTGATCGCTTGGATTGCGATTCCTGAAGAGCAACCAACCGACGTGCTTGGTCCGGTTCCTGGCGGCACGAATATCGCTGGCCGGGTCATCATTGGTGCCACGGTCATCGCGGTCGGCTCGGTTCTACTCATATCCGAGTTCGTGCCCGGCCTGTCCGAATACCTGTGGCCGCTCGGGCTTGTGGCAATTGGCGCCTTCATCATGTTGGGAGGTCGGAAATGATTGGCTTGGAAGATCGGCCGGTAGTCACGCCGCCTTTGCCGATCCCGCCGCCTATGGCAATAGGCCGGCTCATAACCGGCGCTTTGGTTGTGCTGGTAGGTATCGGGTGGATGGTCGACTTGACGACCGATGCCATCGTTGCCTGGGGTTTGTTGCTTCCTGCTGCCCTGATGTTGGTGGGTCTCGGAGTCATGTTCGGGGCCCGGCGTCAGGACGTTGGCGGATTGGTCACCATCGGAGTGCTTTTGACCATCGCAACGGTCATCTCAGGAGCAGTTTCGTTCATCGGACCGTGGAGCGGAATTGGCCAGGTGAGCGAAGCACCTACGGCTGTCGCAGACGTGAGCGAGGTCTACGAACATGGCATGGGCGACTTCTTGCTTGACCTGGGGACGGTCCCCTTCGTCGACGATCAGACGGTATCGCTCACCATGGGCGTAGGGGCGGCCCGAATCATCGTTCCTCGCGACGCCAAAGTTGTGGTGCATGCCGAAACTGGCATCGGAAAGCTTGTCGTGTTTAACCGGACGATCGACGGTGTCGGATTGTCCCTTGACCGGACCTGGGCTGGACCTGGCCCGACAATTCATATCAACGCAGAACTCGGTATTGGAGAACTGGAGATTCAACGATGAAAAGCCCAGGAGCCTTTATCACGGGAGGCGCTTTCTTTGTGATCGGAGCCGCCTATTTCGCCGATGCCATTGGGTGGATTGTCCTCCAGGGGAGGTTCTTCTGGCCAGCGCTCGTCATCCTGGCAGGTATCGCCATTCTGTTCAGCGGACCGGCAAAATCGAAAGTCTGATGAGCTAGACGATAGAACCGACCCGAACCCCGGCGAGAAGCGGGATCGTTCGGTAGGGGATCTGGCAGGCCAGGGCGATGGCCGTTGATGTACGGTCGACTTGCGGGATCTGGAGGATCGTCTCAAGGACTGCCATCAGATGATCGTTGGATTGCGCAACGATTCTCAGGAATAGGTCGCCTTGTCCGGCGATCGAATGCACTTCAACGACCTCGGGGATAGCCCGGAGGGGTTCTACTACTTCGCTGATCCTGCCCTGGGTCATTTCGATGGTACAAAACGCCGTGACTGCATAGCCGAGAGCCTTCGGTTCGAGGTCGGGTCCGAAGCCGGTGATGACTCCCGAGTGGATGAGTTTGTCGAGGCGGCTTTGGACTGTGGCCCTGGCCACCCCGAGGCGTCGGGACATCTCCAGGACCGCTAGCCGCGGTTCGGCCGCCAGCAACTCCACGAGCTGCTGATCGAGGTGATCGACCTTATGTACAGATTGCGAATCCATGTGGCGATCTTAGCCTTCGAACTATACAAAATGCCTCGCCTTATGGCGTGCTGTTGCGCAAGTTTGGGAGGGAGGCTATTAATCGGGTTACAGACCCGTCACTGAAAGGCCTCACTCGTGACTGACCTCATGCCCATTCTCGGTTACGACGCCATTGAGTTCTACGTGGGGAACGCTCGCCAGGCCGCCCACTACTACCGAACGGCGTTCGGATTTGATGTGACCGCCTACGCCGGACCTGAACACGGGATTCGCGATCGGTGTTCGTATGTGCTCGAGCAGGGCGGCATCCGTTTCGTAGTCACCGGCGGACTTGGCCCCGACTCGCCAATCGTTCGGCACCAGGCCACGCACGGGGACGGGGTCAAGGATGTGGCTTTTTTGGTGCCCAACGCCGAAGAGGCCTTTGCAGTTGCTGTGCAGCGGGGCGCTCAGGCGCTGGCCGAGCCGTACGTCGACGAGGACGATCACGGCAAGATCGTACGAGCATCCATCACCGCGTATGGCGACACGATCCACACTTTCGTCGACCGGTCGAACTATTCAGGTGTCTATGCGCCCGGATACCACCCCACGAACCATCAGGTCCCGGCAGAGGCGACTGGTTTGCAGTTCGTTGACCACGTGGTGTGTAACGTCGAACTCGGCCAGATGGATCGATGGGCCAAGTACTACGCCGACATAATGGGCTTCACGCAACTCCACCACTTCGACGACGAGGCGATCGCCACCGACTACACCGCGTTGATGTCCAAGGTCCTGTGGGATGGGGACGGTCGGATCAAGTTGCCGATCAACGAACCCGCTGCGGGAAAGAAGAAGAGCCAGATCGAGGAGTATCTGGACTTCTACGGCTCGGCAGGCGTGCAACATATGGCCCTGGCGACAGACGATATCGTGGAAACGGTCCGACGGATGCGCGCCAACGGCGTGCGGTTTCTTTCGACACCGGCCACGTACTACGAAGACCTGCGTGAGCGTCTCGATTGGACCACCATCGATGCGGACCTCGACACGCTCCAAGAGCTCGGGGTTCTCGTGGACCAGGACGACGAGGGCTATCTGCTGCAGATCTTCACCAAGGCTGTACAAGACCGACCCACCGTCTTCTACGAAGTGATTGAACGGCACGGCTCGCGCGGGTTCGGGGTTGGAAACTTCAAGGCGTTGTTCGAGGCCATAGAACGCGATCAGGCCGAGCGCGGGAACCTCTAGCCGTACTTCACCGGATGGCTCGCCGCCGGTAGCCTGGCGCCTGTGAGGTACCGGATCGTCGCAGTCGGCCAGATCAAGCGCGGCTTCTATGCAGAAGGCTGTGCCTTCTACTTGGATAGGCTGCAACGCGTCACGACTGTTGAAGTCCTCGAGATCAAAGACGGCAAGGATCGCGATACCGACAGACGCAAGGCTGGCGAGTCGGCAAGCCTCCTGGAGCAAGCCGATGGCCGGGTCGTCGCTCTCGACGAACGCGGGAAACGCTTCGGGTCCGAGCACCTGGCACAGGTCATCGGCGCTAATGAAACACAAGCGGTGTCGAGACTTAGCTTCTTGATCGGCGGGGCCGACGGTCACAGTCGCGACCTGCTCGATCGTGCTGACGAAATCTGGCGGTTGTCCGATCTCACCTTGCCCCATGAACTGGCCCGGCTCGTCCTACTCGAACAGCTTTACAGAGCCGAGATGATCCGGTCAGGACACCCCTATCACCGGGCCTAGGCTGTTCGAGTGAACGAGTCCAAACCATCGAGCGTCCTGTCGCCCGAACTGCTTCCCGCTTCGGTGGCCATCTTTACGCTGGTCGGACTGTCGGCATTCAATTCTCTCGGTGTGTCAGCCGCCTTGCCGAATCTGGCAGCGGATCTTGGGAACCTTGAACTGCTTCCCTGGGTGATCACCATCTACTTACTCATGGCGGGCGTGGCGACCGTAGTGTCGGGTGCCCTGATTGACTCGGTCGGCCTGCGAACGATCTTCCGGGTCTCAGTCGTGGCGTTTGTCGTTGGTTCGCTGATCGGCGGCTTGGCGACCTCGATGCCGTTGCTCATTGCGGCGCGGGTCGTGCAGGGAACAGGTGGTGGCGGCGTCATTGCCGTCGGGTTGGCCGGCGTGAACCTGCTCTTCCCGAAGCATCTGGTGGGAAGAGCGTTTGCGGCCAACTCGACCGTCTGGGGGGTTATGGGTGTCGCCGGTCCGGCGTTGGCCGCGTTCCTTCTGTCGTTTGCCTCATGGCATTGGATCTTCTTCGTGAATGTCCCGTTTGGCCTGATATCGCTGGCTGCCGGATGGCGGGTCATGCCTGGTCCGGCAGGGGAACGTTCGGACCGTCGACTTGACCTGGTGGGCCTGGCGATCGTGTTTGTGTTCAACCTGTTGCTGCTGTTTGCCGTGAACGCTTTCGACAGCCGTTCGGGTTTCCTGTTTGGAGGAGCGTTGGTCGTCGGTGCCCTGTACCTTTGGCATGCAAAACGTCACGGAGCACCCGTGATGAAACGCCGCCATTTGGTGGATCCACCCTTCGGGCTCCTCGCCTGGTCGATCAGCCTGTTGTTGGCGGGTGGGATAGCCGCCGAATCCTTCTTCACGCTCTATGTGCGTGGGGCGAGAGGGGGCAGCCAAAGCTTGACCGGTTGGGCGGTGGTCTTCTTCGTTGTGGGCTGGACGATTGGCTCCAATGCTTCCAGCCGGATGCTCGATCGTTGGGCCGAAACTTCGACCATGGTGACCGGGTTTGCGTTGAATCTCGTCGGGTTGGCCTCCGTGGCACTGCTGGCTTGGCTGGATGCGCCGCTGCCGTTCGTGTTCGCGGCGATGACGCTGGTTGGGTCCGGCCTGGGTATGGCCACCAACGCCGGGTTGACCCTTCTCCAGTCCGTCACCGCGGTGGAGGAGAGCGGTCGAGCGACGGCCGCTCATCAGTTCTACCGGAACCTGGGATTCACGATGGGGGCAGCCACCGGTGGCGCAGTCATTCTTTTTGTTGTTGCCCAACGGCTCGGCGATGTCGAAGCCGTGCGGGGCCTGTTGGCGGGAAGTGAAGTCGCCGACGCCGCTGGCGCGGCCGCGCTGGCTGACGGCTTCGCTTCGGCCGTTGCGATTGGTTTGGGATTCGGACTGCTTGGCCTTATCCCGCTTGGACTGTTGAGAGGCGTACTGTCCGACGCCCGGATCGCGGCCAACCGCAATCGTCGCCATCCCCGCTACGTTCCCTGAGCCGGCTCAGTTGGTTTCCTCCCAGAGGGCCCGCATTTCTTCGTTGCGACCAAGCAATTCTTGCAGCGTTCCGGTGTCATCGACCCGCCCGTCCTTCATGAGAATGATCTGATCGGCACGTTGTAGCGCAGGATGTCGATGCGAAACCACCAGGCAGGTCGCGTCTCGCAGCTCGAATAGCCTCTTCCACAACTCGGCTTCGGTCCGAACGTCGAGCGCCGACGACAAGTCGTCGAAGACCAATAGGTCGGCGTTGGTGGCGAACATTCGAGCTGCGGCCGAGCGCTGAACCTGGCCACCACTCAGGCGGGCACCTCGCGTACCAACCACCGTGTCAAGGCCCGATTCGAGTTGGCCGAGGTCCGTCGTCATCCTGGCGAGGTCGATCACCTCGCCGAGCGTGCTCTCGTCCAGGGAGCGCCCCATGGTGATATTCGACACGAGCGTGTCGGACACGAGTCGAGGCACCTGGGGTGTGTAGGCGGAGCGGGGCGGAACGAGGAACGAACTCGGGTCCCGAATGAGCTCGTCGTTCCAGCGAATTTCGCCACTATCGCGCGGTAGCAACCCCAACAACACCCGGACCAGAGTGGTCTTGCCCGACCCAATCCGTCCGGTGACCACCGTGAACGAGCCTCGATCGAGCGTGAACGAGACTTCCCGAATCCCCTGGGCGTCGCCGTCGGGGAAGCCGAAGCTCAGGTCGGTCACCGTCAGTCGACGCAATCGACGTTCAGGAGAGAGCACAGCTGGCGCGGGCGCCGGTGGCTGGCCGTCCTGCCACAGTGGCGCTGGATCGGTGATCTGGGTGATTGGCGCGTCGACCATGAGGCGCATCATCCGGGTAACAGCCACCCGGGCGCGGAAGTGTTGGGCGAGCATTTGGCCGCCCCACGCCATGTAGCCGGTCATACGGGGGATATAAATGAGAAAGACAGTGAGGTCCCCGATGCTGATCTGGCCGGCCTGAATGAGTGAGCCCCCGGCCAGCAATACGAGGCCGGTCGAGATGTTGGCCATATTGCGATTGAGCGAGCGCACCAGCTGATCGAGGAACGTGTCGCGCAATGCCGACCGCTGGCGATCTTCGTTGAGTTCGGCGAGGTGGTCAATCATCGGGCCAGAGGTTCCGGTTGCCTTCACCGATTCGATGGCGGTGAAGAAGTCGCCAATGAAGCCGGTCACCGATTCAGTCGATGTTCGCAGGCGTTCCCGGTACATCTTGATGCGACCTGACAGGGCGCGGGTGGCGATGAACGCCCCGATCATCGGCAGGATCGCCCACATGGTCAGGGTCGGCGATATGGAACGCATGATCCAGATCGACGTCGCGAGGAAGCCAGCCAGACCGAAGAAGTCGAGCAGGTTCTCTACGTAGTCGACGAGTTGATCGGAGTCCTCGCGGAAGGTCGAGACGGCCGCTCCGGTACTCATCGGCAGGACCCGTGACCCGGGGGCGCGCATCAGATAGTCGAGCAGATTTCGGCGGACGAGCAGGATCATGCGATGCCACAGGCGCGAGTAGGAAAGAATGCTCGACTGAAACAACACCAGTCGGCCAATGATGACGGCTAGATAGATCCACAGGGCCGTGATGGCCAGGTTCTGGTCACCCTGGTCGAGCGCGTCGAACACCCGCCCCACCATGACCCCGATGATGACCGGGAAGATGTGAAAGCCCGCCCAGAGGAAGACATTGATCCAGAACATGAACGGCCACGGTTTTGAGATTCTCCAGGCAACCGGGAACGGGTTCATAGCTGCACCTCGTCCCGGATTAAACCGTCTTTGGCCGTTTCAAGAAGGTGCGCGAATAGTGAATCTGGGCTAGCCGCCAGGTCTGCCCGCCGGCCGTGCTCGACGACCCGGCCGTGCTCGAGAACCATGATCTCGTCGACATGCGCCACCGTTGCCAAACGATGGGCGATGATGATGGCGGTCCGCCCTTGGATCAGCCGGTCGAGGGCGGCCGAGAGCACGATTTCGGTAGCCGGATCCACCCGCGACGACGGTTCGTCGAGAATGACGAGGCCGGGGTCGAGGAGATAGGCCCTGGCCAGTGCGACCAACTGGGCTTCACCCGATGACAGCCCCTTGCCGGCCGTGTCGAGATGGGTGTCGATGCCTTCTGGCAAAGACGCGAGCCATTGGCCGAGTCCGATCTCGTTCAGTGCGTTCTCGATCAGCGCGTCATCGTGGTCTGGAACGAACATGGCGACGTTGTCGCGGACGGACCCTTCGAAGAGCTGCACGTCCTGGGTGATCATGGCGACCCGGGCCCGCAGCGACGCTTCTTCGATGTCAGCGATGGGACGCCCGTCGAGAAGGACGGTGCCCGACGACGCATCGTAGAAACGGGCGATCAGTTTGGTAATCGTGCTCTTGCCGCTACCGGTCCTACCGAGCAACCCGATGTGCGTGCCGGGCGCGATCCGGAACGAAACATCGTCGAGAACCGGCTCGGAGTCATAGGCGAACGTGACTGATGCAAACTCGACCTCGAGGGGGTCTGTTGACAGCGAAGAAGTGCCTACTCGAGGCACCGTTGGCTGGCGGTTGAATAGTTCTCGAAGCCGGCCCAGTCCGGCGGCCGCTTTCTGGACTTCCTGCATTTGATCGGTGATTTCTTCAATCGGCCCTTCCAATTTCGACATGTACTGGATGATGAGAAACGCCACGCCGTAGGTGATTTGCCCCTGAAAGACGAGGTAAGCACCAACGGCCAGTGCCAGCAGGGTGCCGAGGGAGAACATGCCGATAGAAGTGGTCCAAATGACCGAGCGCTTTATCCAGGCACTCACTGAGCGCGTGTAATAGCGGCGCATCACCGTTTCGAAGGTTGTCATAACGTGGTCACCGGCACCGTTGGCGCGGATGTCTTCGATGGCCGCCAGACGTTCCTCGATGAAGCCATACAACTCGGCCGACGTTCCGCGTTCGGCTTTGGTCGCCGCCACCGCGAACCCGCGCAGCAAATACATGGCGAGCACTACGAACCCGGAGAAGATGACCACGGTCCATCCCGCCAAAACGTTCTCGCGGAAGGTCAAGACGAATATGCCGCCGAGCAGCAGGATCCCCGAGATCACCTGGACCGCGAAGTGGGAGAACATCTTGGCGACCGCGTCGATGTCCCCGTCGACCCGTTCGATGAGGGCCCCGGCACTGGTATGTGTGTGATAGTCGAGGTCGAGCGAAGCGACGTGCCGGGTGGCATCGATGCGTAGGTCGTTGGCAACGGACCAACCGATCGCCGTCCCTACGTATCGTGATGCAATCGACATGAGCTGGGCGCCGACCCCGGCGGCAATATAGATGGTGGCGAGGCGGACCAGTTGACTAAGCGGCACGTCACCGAAGGCTTCGTCGATGAAATCCGCCAGGATCTGAGGGATCCACAGCTCAAGCCCAACCCCGATAATGATGGAGAGCGCGGCGAGCGCGAACCATCCCCGGCGGGTCGCCAGGTAGGGGCGGAGCACGTCGAGGTTGAGGCGCGACTTCTCGGCGGTCTCTTCGGGGTTCATGAGAGCAGGCTACGTGCGTCGAGAGGGCAACGTCGACCATTTTTTGGCCCGACGGGATCTCCCCGCTGATTGTCTTGACAATGCCTGGGTGCCGCCCTTGAATCCGGAATGTGGCTGGGGCTTTACAGGGATCAATAGAGGCGGGTGGGACCAAGTGGGTCTGCGCCGTCGGCACCGGTCCGGATGATCTTGTCTCGGAAACCCGAATCGAGACGACCTCGCCATCCGAAACGCTTGGCCGGGTCATAGAATTCTTCCGCAACCAGCCCGCAATCGACTCACTCGGTGTGGCTTCCTTTGGTCCGTTGGAGTTGCGCCCGAGTCGTTCCAACTTCGGCTCCATCACTTCTACTCCGAAGGCCGGTTGGTCCAACACCGATCTCTCCGGTGCCCTAGGCGAAGCTCTCGGTGTACCTGTCGGGATCGATACCGATGTCAACGGCGCGGCGTTGGGAGAGGGTCGATGGGGGGCGGCAGTCGGACTGACCTCCTTTGTGTACCTGACGGTTGGTACCGGGATCGGAGGCGGAGTCGTCGTAGACGGCCGGCCACTCCACGGATTGGTTCACCCTGAAATCGGCCATGTTGCGGTCACCCGCCATCCGGACGACGGGTTCGCCGGTTTGTGCCCGTTTCACGGCGACTGCTTTGAGGGGCTCGCATCCGGACCGGCCATCTCGGCACGGTGGGGCGATGAGCCCCGTCGATTGGCTCCAGCCCTCCGACGATCGGCCTCGGATATGGAGGCCTTCTATGTGGCCGAGGGACTTCGAGCAATCGTGTTCACGTTGGCTCCCGAGCGGATCATCGTCGGTGGCGGCGTCTCACAGATCGAAGGCTTCCACCCGGCAGTCAGGTCGGCGCTGGTTCGAACGTTGGCAGGCTATCCGGGTTTGCCAGAGCATGGTGCCGAAGGATTCGTTGTGGCTCCTGGTCTCGGCGACAGATCAGGAATCGCCGGTGGATTCGCCCTCGCCGACCTGGCAGTCGCGGCTTCGTGACTCAACGTCCCGAGGAATCATCGGGTCTCATCGGACGGAGATCTGCCACTCCCGCCGCCACCGTCGCGATAGATGTCGAGCTCATCGCGGGCTTGCTACGTTCGCAGTGTCCCGAACTGGCGGGCCTACCGCTGTCGAAGGTAGCGACTGGTTGGGACAACGAAATGTACCGACTCGGCGACGAACTTGCGGTGCGGTTGCCCCGGCGCGATGTGGCCGCCCCCAACCTCACCAATGAGCAGCGCTGGCTTCCCGGCCTGGCCGCCGGGCTCCCGATCCGGGTGCCGGTACCGTTGTTCAACGGTACCCCGGGCCTCGGCTATCCCTTTGATTGGAGTGTCGTGAATTGGGCGACCGGATCCACCGCCGCGTCGGGTGAACTGAATCCAACCAGTGCGGGCAAGATGGCCAGGTTTCTGGCCGCCCTGCACGCCCAGGTCCCGCCAGCTGAAGCGCCGATCAACCCGTGGAGAGGCGGGCCACTGGTGGAGCGCACCGAGGCTGTGGAGGAGCGCTTGGAGGCGGTGTATGCCCGAGAGGCCGGTCTGACCGTTGCCCATGCCGACGTTCTTGACTTGTGGAAGTCGGCGTGTCGGGCCACCAACGCCGCACCGGGAACCTGGATTCACGGAGATCTCCATCCCAAGAACCTCATCGTGGAAGAGGGCGAAGTGGTCATGGTGATTGATTGGGGTGACATGTGTGCTGGCGACCCGGCGACGGACCTGGCTGTGGCGTGGATGCTCTTCGAACCGCAACAAATCAACGAGTTTCGCCAGGCGTACGGTGAGGCGTCAGCCGAGACGTGGTTGCGGGCACGGGGGTGGGCGATCTATTTTGGGGCCGTGCTACTACTCACAGGCCTTGCCGACGACCCGGCGTTTGCCGCGGTCGGTAGGAAGGCGCTGAATAGAGTGGTAGGCAGCTGGTAACCCGACCGGCGGCCCGTTCAAAAATTTTTTCGAGCGCTAAGAACTTTTCGCAGCGTTCAGGGTCAGAGCGGTATACATCAGCTCGGTCAACTGAAGGAGGCCAATATGAAGCTCGGTGAAATTGGAACGAAGGTACGTGACTCGATCGTCGGAACCGTCAAGGGTGCCGGCACGGTGGCCGACACGACTGTCGGCGAGATCAAGGACACGACGGTCAACGTGTTGAAGGGCGCTGGTGGCATCATCCACGGCGGTACCGATGCGATTGGTGATGTCGTTTCCGGCGCTTTGAGCGCCGTCGACCAGATCGGTGACGGAATTCTCAAGGTCGCCAAGGGTGTAGTGCTCGGTCTTGTTGGCACGGTTGGCGAAGTGGCCACGGTCACTGCCGGCACGATCAGCGACATTGTTCGGGCAGCCATCAAGGGCACATCCGAAATCGGTGGAGACCTCACGAAGGTAGCCAGCGGTACGGCTCAGGGTGTCATGGCTGGCGCCAAGGATGTAGGCATGTCGGCTACCGACGCTGCTTTCACCCTCGCCAAGTCAGTAGTGACAGGTACGTCAGAGGTTGGTGGTGACTTGATTGGCGCCGTGACCGGAACCGTTCAGGGTGCCGTCAAGGGTGCTTCCGATACCGGTGGCGATGTGCTCGGGGCGATTTCGAACACTGCTCGTGGTGCAGTCCGTGGTGTCGGTGAGGTCGGCGGCGATATTGCCGAAGTAACTCGCACGACTATCTCTGCTGCGATTGGTGCGGCCAAGGAGGTCGGACTCGGTGTCGAGGACGCTGCTTCGGCTGCCGCAACTGGCGCCATGGAAGCTGCTGGCAATATCGGCGAGTCGGCCGTGAACGCAGTAACCGGTGTGCTCGGCACGACCGTTGATGGTGTGAAGGTTGTCGTCAAGGGCCAGTAATTCTGCCTGAAACGAATTGAAAGGCCCGGGCGATGCCCGGGCCTTTTTCTATGGCTAAACCGATGTCACTACCTACATGTGTTCGGGTACGTCGATTCCGAGCAGGTCGAGTAGGAGTGTCAGTGTTCGACCTGTCAAATCAACTAGACCCAACCACGACGCTTTTCGGGCCTCGTCCGGTTCGCTGAGGATATGGCACTCCTCGTAGAAACGGTTGAACTGTTGGGCTAGTTCGTAGGCGAACTCGGCGATGTGATTCGGCGCCCTGGTGGACCATGCCCGGGTGATCACGTCGGGGGTGCGAAGCAGTTCGAGCATCAGACGCCGTTCCGTATCGACGGTCGGCTCGATCAGATTGGCCGGTTCCCAGCCGGCCTCCCTGGCTTCTCGCAGAATCGACTGGGTTCGCACGACCGCGTACTGAAGGTACGGACCGGTTTTGCCGATCAGGCTGGTGAACCGTTCGAGGTCGAAAAGGTAGTCCGATTGCCGGTGGTTTGATAGCTCACCAAACTTCAGGGCGGCGAGTCCCACGAGCCGGGCGATCTCGACCCGTTCTTCCTCTGAATAGTCCGTGAACTTCGATTCGGCGAGCCGTTCCAGGCCGGCATCGGTCACCATGTCGATGAGGTCGCGGAGCTTGACGACTCCGCCCTTACGAGTCTGGAACGGCTTGCCGTCTGGTCCGTTCATGGTTCCAAATTTGATGTGTTCCAGCACTACGTCGTCGGGTACGATCCCCGCTTTGCGTCCGGCCCGAAAGACCTGTTCAAAGTGCAGCGCCTGGCGAGCGTCGACGACGTACAGAAGCTCCTGGCGTTGCATCTCGTCCATCCGCATCTGCAACGTGGCGACGTCTGTGGTCGTATACAGGTAGGCGCCATCGCCCTTGAGTAGCAGGAGTGGGGGGATGTCCATCTTGTCGTCTGGCTCGGCCACGTCAATGACGAGCGCACCCTTTGATTGGGTGGCGACTCCGGTTGATTTGAGCCGCTCGATGAGTGGATCGATGAGTTCGTGAACCGTGGCTTCTCCGTACCAGAGGTCGAATTCCACACCGAGATCATGAAAGTCTGCCCGCTGGGAGGCTTGGGAAACATTGACGAGGTGTTTCCAGAGGGCCAGATACCCTGGCCGTCCCTGCTGAAGTTCTACGGTGGCGAGTCGAGCGGCTTCGGCAATGGCGGGGTCGGTATTGGCGCGCCCCGAAATGTCCGGGTAGATCTCCTGGAGGTCGGCCATGGAAACCGGGGAGACATCGGGGTAGCCGTCGGTGATCGCCTGGTCGAAATAGGGGAGGTCGGGTATCCGTTCCTGGATGCCGATGATGACCTGTCCCATCTGCGTTCCCCAGTCACCGAAGTGGGCATCGCCGAGGACGTCGTGGCCGACGAACTTTCCAATTCGGGCGAGCGAGTCGCCGATGATCGTCGCGCGCAAGTGTCCCACGTGCATGTCTTTGGCAACATTGGGGCCGCCATAGTCCACCAGCACTCGTTTGGGATCACCAACCGGGTCGATACCGAGGCGATTGTTGCGCATGGCGCTGGCATAGCTCGTCAGCGCATCGTCGGTCAGCGCGATGTTGATGAACCCGGGTCCGGCCAGGCTCAGCGCGGCGAATTCGGGCCGAACTTCAACGGCGTAGACGATCGCTTGGGCAATCTCGCGAGGGTTGCGACCGGCTTGCTTGGCGGCCGGGAGCGCGCCGTTGCATTGGAACTGCCCCAGGTCGGGACGCGCAGAAACCACGACCTCGCCAAGGGAAGGATCGAGTCCCTGCGCGGAAAATGCCGCGCCGAAGATGTCAGAGAGGTGAGTTAGGACGTTCATGCGGGCCTAAGGATAGGCCCCTCGCAAGCGGGCTCGCGCGGATGACTAGCGCTGAGCGACGTCGATCTGAAAGCCGGCAGGTCCGTCGGAGACGGTGACCCCGAAATCACAGTCTTTGTCTGCTGTGTCGATGGTGTTCGCAGCGATGGCGTCGGTAGCTTGCGGAGAGTCGAACACCTCAATCATGAGGGGCAAGCCTCCTTCAACGGTGACCGTTTGGCCGACGTTGGCGCCGTAGGGCCCGACGCGGGCCTCGGCGGTGCTGGCCGTTAGCCAATAGCCCTCCTGGCCGGGGATGATCGTGATCTGGCACCGGTCGTGTTTGGTCGGGATGATTCCTAGTTCAGAACCTACGCCGGTCACTTGCAGGACGCCGAATCCGAGCATCGCGACCACGGCCACCCCGGCGGCGGCCATCACGAGATTGTTGAATCGGTTTCGGCGCGGTTGAAAAGGGACGACTTTGGTTTGCACAAATTTGTGGTCGGGAACTTCGATGAGACTCGCCTTGGCGGCCAGATGGCCGCGCAGGCGCGTCTCGAAGTCGGTTTCATTCACGTTGCTTCTCCAAGGGATTTCTGGAGTGCGGCGACACCCCGATGGATTCGGCTTTTAACGGTACCTTTGGGAATCCCGAGCGAATCGGAGATTTCCTCCATGGACCAGTCCATGTAGTACCGCAATACGACTGGCGCCCGGTATTTCTCCGGCAACTCCGCCAAAGCCGCATCGAGCTTTGGCTCGAACTGCGGATCTTCAATATGGGGTTTGTCCGTGACGTAGACCGAAGGCAGCTCTCGCTTGGATCGGCGTAGCTTGGTGCGAGCCCAGTTCATGGCGACTCGATAGACCCACCCTCCCGGGTTGTCATAGGTCTGCACGTCGGCCCAGCGCTGATAGGCGCGGGTCATAGCTTCGTCGGCCGCCTCAATACCCAATTCCCGGTTTCCAAGAACGATCACCAGGGTGCGCACCAAATGAGGACGCTTCGCGTTGTAGAACTCTTCAAAAGAGCTCAGCGAGATGCCCTGTTCGACTGTCACGGTTCCCTCCATACGAGAACCAGACGCATCGGTTTGCTTGTTGGTTCCCGTATTCCCGCCCATCGTGACCCGCAGCCTAGAACCCCTCGCCCTCCCCAAAAACCTCCGAACGCTGGAACCCAGGGTTGAACCCTGGGTTCGTACGCCCGATATCGGGTGTTGGGGCCCCAAGAACAACCCAGGGTTGAACCCAGGGTTTGCCATAAAGGCGCGCCTTCGGGCTGGATCCGGGGGAGGCGGACACTACGCTCAGGCCCGATGTCTCAGATGTTCGACTTTGCCGGGACCGACGTGGCGTTCATCGACGGCGACTCCGTGCTCACCGCCCTGGTTCGCGCCGGCATATACCCGGCGGGCGGCGGTGCTCTCTGTTGCGAGGGCGATTGTCCCCATTGCGTCGCCACCATCGACGGCATCTCGTACGTACGAACCTGCCAAACCGCACCGCACGAGAACCTGAAGGTGCAACCACATCCGATCGACGACTACCCCCCGCTGCCGCCTGATCGGGGCTACGGCGCGCCGCCCATCGAATACCGGCAATGTGACGTGGTGGTGATCGGCCAGGGCGAGAGCGGCCGGGAAGCTTCCGACCGGGCTACGACCTCCGGCCGCATGGTCGAGTCCTTCGATGCGAATCGCGGCGAGGAGGTGATCGGGATCTACGACGGACCAATGGTCATCGCCCGAACCCCCGAGCGCATCATTCACGTTGACTGCGAAGAGATTGTCGTCGCAACCGGTGCAGCTGAGCTTCAGCCGGCGTGCCCCGGCAATGATCTTGTTGGCATCGTCACCGGTCGGGCGGCCCTTCGCCTCGTCGCCCAAGGCGTGGGTCTTGGCGTCACCGTGGCGGTCGGAAAACCACCCAACGATCTTGACTGCGAGGTCGTGGAAGGAACGCTCGTCAGATTCGAAGGCGTCGATGGCCGACTGGCTGCCGTCGTCACGAGAACCGAGAGCGGCGAGGAGCGAACTCCCTGCGACACCGCGGTGTTGAACCTTGGGATCTATCCCCGCGACGGATTGGCCCGGATGGGAAACGGCCTGGCGGTCAGCGTCGTCGGGGACGCCGGGCGCGACGCAACCGTGCCTCCCTGTCCGAGCGAAGGGGTGATCTGCCCGTGTAACAACGTCGATGTCGATGATCTCCAGGCGGTGTGGGACCGAGGGTTTCATGAGATCGAACTCGTCAAGAGAGCCACTTTGGCGGGGACCGGTACCTGCCAGGGCATGGCGTGCATGCCATACCTCCGAAGTTTTCTGGCTGATCGGGGAGCCGCGCTGCAACCACCGTTCACGGCAAGGCCGGTGGCCCGTCAGTTGACCATTGGCGAGATGTCGGCAGGTGAGTACGACCGACCGGTCCCGCGTACGCCTCTGCACGGTGAGCATCTGGCCCTCGGGGCCACGATGGATCGGATCGGAGGATGGTGGCGACCGTGGACGTATGGCGAACTGGGTGCCGAATACGAAGCAGTCCGCGAGCGAGTGTCGATCGGCGACGTCTCGACGCTCGGCAAGATGATCGTGTCAGGTCCCGACGCCGAATCCTTCCTTGAATACATCTATCCAACCAACATTTCGACGATCGAATCCGGACGATCTCGCTACGTGCTCATGCTCAACGAGCGAGGCTACGTCTTCGACGATGGACTCGTCAGTCGTGAAGCGGATGGAACCTTTTCCTTGACGTTCACGTCGGGTGGTGCCAGCCACGCCGAAATGTGGATGCGTGACTGGGGATCGAAGTACGACGTCCGGATGCTCAACCAGTCCATGTCGCTCGCCGCCATCAATGTGACGGGCCCGCTCGCGAAAGAACTTTTGGCGAAGGCCGGGGTGGTCGATCCGCCCCCGTATATGGGTCATGCCGACGTTCAAGTCGCTGGTGTTCCGTGCAAGGTCTTCCGCCTCAGCTTCACCGGCGAGTTGTCGTTCGAGCTGCATCACGCGATCGACCGATCGGTTGAACTCTGGAGGTCGTTGCTCGATCTCGGTGGCGAGTTCGGTATCTATCCCCATGGTCTCGAAGCTCTGCAATTGCTGAGACTGGAGAAGGGCCACATTCTTGTGGGCATCGATACCGATTTCGACTCCACCCCGCGCCGGATTCAGCATGAATGGGCCTGCAAGATCGACAAACCAACCGATTTTCTCGGCAGGCCTTCCGTTGTCCGCACCAATGAGATCCCGCTCGATCGGCTGCTGGTGGGTTTCCGCACCGAGCGTCCCACCGTCGACGGTGCGTTGCTCTATAGCAACGGTGAATACTGCGGGTATGTCACTTCGGCGGGCTGGTCGCCGACGCTTGGCCACGGGATATCGATGGCGTGGCTTTACCACGGGTCTGACGGGCAGCTTCCCGGCGACGTCGAGATTGATGGGACGACCGCAACCCGGGTTCCGATGCCGTTCTATGACCCGGAAGGGGTGAAGGCCCGTGCTTGAAGTCCTCGCCGTCACCCGTGTGGTTGCAGCTCCCGACTCGCTTGATCGGGCGACATTTCCGTCCGGCTCGATTGTTCTGCGAACCGCACCGGATGACGCGATGGTGATTGGTGGCGGCACTGTTCAGGTCGACGATCTACACGCGATTGTCCGTGAGGATGCCGGCTGGAGCGGTGTATGGGTGAACCGTGCGCCGTCCGAAGCGTATCTGCAGGCGAGTTGCTCCTGGCCGCGACCATCGGTCCGACCCGCCTTTGCTCAGGGCGCCATCGCCCATCTACCCGTCAAGCTTTGGCTGACCGAGGAACGGACGTTGTTCGTATTCCCGACTGCCCTCACCGCCGACTTCGTCGAGCGGACCCCACAGGAGTGGTCGGCATGAACGAGTTCCTCGAACGCAAAGTTCGGTTGACCTGGGGCGAACAGAAACCCACCTATGACGTGGTGATCATCGGTGGCGGTGGCCACGGCCTGTCGACGGCCTATCACCTGGCCACCCGACATGGGATCACCAACGTGGCGGTTCTGGAACGTAAGTACATCGGCGGCGGCAATAGCGGTCGTAACACCACCGTCATTCGCTCGAACTACGGCGTGCCCGAATCGATCCGGTTCTATCAGCGGTCGGTAGAGCTGTATCAGAGACTTGAAGAAGAAACCGATCGCTGGATCATGCATAAGCAGAAGGGCATCCTCTGGACAGTCCACACCGAAGCCGGGCTTCGCCAGGAGCGAGCCCGCTCGTTCATCAATCAGGCCAATGGTGTCAACACAGAGTTTCTCACCCCAGAAGAGATCACCGAGATTGCCCCCGAGATCGACCTCAATGTGGGCGGCGGCAAGTATCCGGTTCTCGGTGCGTCCTATCAGGCGGCTGCCTCCACCGCCCGCCACGACCGGGTCAATTGGGCGCTCGCCGAAGGAGCCATGCGTCACGGCGTCGACGTGCTCCAACGCACCGAAGTGATCGATCTCATCCGGGACGGCGACCGGGTGGTCGGGGTGCGGACCAATCATGGTGACATCTCGGCCCCGGTGGTGGTGTCGGCGGTGGGGGGTCACGTAACTCGTATTATGGACATGGCCGGGCTGCGGATTCCGATCCGAACCCATCCGCTTCAGGCATTCGTCACGAACCATTACGAGCGCAAGTTCGATCCGATCGCCTCGTCGCTTGATCTTGGGTTCTACGTGAGCCAGACCGCCCGCGGCGAAATGTTGGCGGGTGCCCACATCGATCAGCAGCCCAGCTACTCATACCGCTCCGGTCATCATTTCCTTTCTTCGATCGCGCACAACATTCAGATGTTCCTGCCATTCATGCGCGACCTGCGGATCCTTCGCCAATGGACGGGCATTTGCGACATGTCACCTGACTACACGCCGATCATGGGCAGGACCCCTGTCGACGGTTTGCTCATCACGACCGGCTGGGGTACGTGGGGTTTCAAAGCCATCCCGGCCGGGGGAGAGGCGATGGCCGAACTCATCGCGACCGGTCGAACGCCCGAACTCATCGCTCCGTTTTCGCTCGATCGATTCCGCAACGACCGTACGCTCGCTGACCGTAGCTCGTCGGGGACCCACTGATGAGTATTCGTATTACCTGCGAACATTGCGGCACCCGACCGCTCGAGGAATACGTCTACGGCGAGGTACTCGACGTCCCCGCCACGATCGCTGACCCGGCGGAGCGCAATCTTGATCGGGCGTTCAACCACACCAATCCGGAAGGCCCGGTGCCAGAAGCCTGGTTCCATCTCTATGGTTGTCGCAGATGGATCACGATTGTTCGCGACACAGCTACAGACCGTATAGTTGACTGAACGAGTGAACGCACCAGCTGCAAACGATTGGAATTGGCAGTCATGCAGGTAACGACTCAACCTATGCTTCGACCCATGGCCCGACTGGTAGGCACGGGTCCCGCGTTAGGGACAGCTGCGATTCCGATTACAACCAGGCGTCTTTTGATTGAGATGCCGACCGAGCAAGTTGCGAAAGCCTTGTTCGCCATGACGTATGGCCCGGGCGGCCAGTCGGTCACATCCAAGCTCTTGTGGAACGGTCCGATCGATGTCGACGAGATCTCGGCCTGGTGCGATAAGTACGCCTCGAACGACTTCAACGATGGCGGACATCACTGGGTGATCATTCAGCGTGATCCCATCGTCCGAAACGGTCCGCTGGTGATGGGCGCGATAGGACTGACTCCGGGTGACCAGGCCGGGGTGGCCAGTCTCGGCTACTGGCTGGGTGAGGCGTTCTGGGGCCAGGGCTTCATGACCGATGCGGTCCGGGCTGTCGTCAATCATGGATTCGGAGTCCTGAACTTATCGCGTATCGAGGCGTGCGCCTTTACGACCAACCCTGCCAGTTCGGCCGTACTGAGAAAGGTCGGATTTGAGCCGGAGGGCATCCGCCGCGGCTCGGCGTACAAGTACGGCGAGTGGATCGACCAGCACGTTTGGGCGGCTCTCAGGACTGACCTCGAAAGCTCCGAGGACTGACCGACCTACCAGTTCAGGGCGATGTACTTGGTTTCGAGGAATTCGTGGATCCCCTCGAATCCGCCTTCACGCCCGACCCCGGATTGTTTGAATCCGCCGAACGGAGCCGCCGGGTCCGAAACCAGCCCACGGTTGAGGCCAACCATTCCGCTCTCCATAGCCTCGCTGACTCGCAGACCCTTACTCAGATCATTCGTGTAGATGTATGAGATGAGGCCGTACTCGGTGTCGTTGGCCATGGTGATGGCTTCTTCCTCGGTGTTGAAGGTGACGACCGGCGCCACCGGCCCGAAGATCTCGGTCTTCAAGATGGCGTCGCCGGGCTGCACGTTGTTGAGCACGGTTGGTGCGTAGAAAAAGCCCTTGTGATCCGGGATCGTGCCACCAGTGACCACCTTGGCACCGTCGTTCGTGGCGAGTTCGACCAGTTCGGCGATTTCGTCGCGGCTCTTGCGGTTGACCATCGGGCCCACCTGAGTTGATCGGTCGATACCGGGACCCATTTTCAGCGACGACATGGCAGAGCTGAGCTTGTCGGTGAATTCCTTGGCGACCGACTCATGCACCATGATCCGGTTGGCGGCGGTGCAGGCTTCGCCGGCATTGCGCATCTTGGCGACCATCGCTCCGGCGATGGCGTCGTCGATGTCGGCGTCGTCGAAGACGATAAACGGTGCGTTACCACCCAGCTCCATTGAGGTCTTGAGAACCTGATCAGCTGCCTTGGCGAGCAGCATCCGGCCGACGGCGGTTGAACCGGTGAACGACAGTTTGCGAACTCGAGAATCGGATAGAAGCGTGTCGACGGCATCGGACGATCCGCGTGCGCTCATGATGTTCACCACACCAGCGGGCAACCCGGCCTGTTGCATGAGGTGGACGATCGCCAGAGTCGTCAGCGGAGTGTCCGAGGCAGGTTTGAGGATGGTCGTGCATCCGGCGGCTAGCGCTGGCCCGAGTTTGCGTGTGGCCATCGCGGCCGGGAAGTTCCACGGCGTGATGAGGACGCTGATACCAACCGGCTGGGACATCGTCATGATGCGCTTGTCGCCACCAGGTGCCAGTCGGACTTCGCCGCCGACCCGGACGGCCTCTTCGGAGAACCAGCGGAAGAACTCGGCGGCGTAGCGGGTTTCCCCGAGCGCATCGGGGAAGGCTTTGCCGTTTTCGAGGACGATCAGCTCGGCGATGGCCTCTTCGTGTTCGATCATTAGTTCGAAGGTCTTGCGGAGGATCTCACCACGCTGGCGGGGAGCCGTGGCGGCCCATGACTTGGCCGCATCGGCGGCGGCATCGAGTGCTTGATTGGCTTCGACCGCGTTGGCCGCTCCGACGGCGGCGAGCAGGTCTTCGGTTGCCGGGTCGATGACATCAATCAAGCTCGACCCGTCTTGCCATTCCCCCCCGATGAACAGTCCAGTCTTACCTTCGTCGATGAGCGTATTGAGCATGGTGGTCATAGCGCCTCCGCGTGGTGTTGTGGCAAGACTAGACCTTTGCGCGTAGCAGCAAACTTGGGTTTGGCGATCGGATCATCGTGGCGGTCGATCAGGCTTTCGGGGGAACGCAGATCATGACGTCGCCAAGCGGTTTTCGGTCGAGAACCGGAACCTGGGCATCGGTGGTGGGGTAGCCCACGGGAAAGAGCACGAACGGTCGCTCGTTGTCGGGTCGGCCGAGCAGCTTGGTCAGGAATGCCATCGGCGACGGCGTGTGGGGGAGGGTAGCCAGGCCCATGTTGTGGAGCGCGGCGATAAACAAGCCGCACGCCATGCCAACGCTTTCCTTCACGTAGTAGTGATGTTGTTTGGTTCCCTCGGGCGTTGCGCCGTAGCGCTCCTCGAAGACCACAACAATCCATGGAGCCGTTTCCAGGTAGCCCTTCCGCCAATGTGTACCGAGGTGGGCAAGCGCCTCTTGCCACTCGTCGTTCATCCGTCCTTCGTAGTTGATCCGCTCCTCTTCTTCGGCGGCCTGGCGGATCTGCCGTTTGATGTCAGCGTCCCCGATCACCACAAACTTCCAGGGTTGCATATGGGCGCCCGACGGGGCGGTCGCGGCAGTCTGGATGGCCATCTCAAGAAGTTCCCGGGGCACCATTTTGTCGGAGAAGGTGCGAACCGAACGGCGCTGCTCCATCAGTCGGAGGAACGCCTCACCGCGAAGCTTTTGTTCGGCGGCGTCGTATTGCTCGATCCGGTGTTCTACGAACGGGTACCTGGCGGCATCCTCGGGGCGGGGATACACATACGGCTCGGTCATACGCTCAGCTCAGCTGAATTGGCTTGTGCTGTCAAGGGCCGAACGACACGCGTCTGGCCGGTTCGGTACGGTGGTGTTGCATGAATCCGACCATCATTCCGAGGCTGTCCGATCCAACCTACGATCGTCTGGTGGCGGCCATGCAGTGGCAGATCCCGGATGTGTTCAATATGGGTTCGGCCTGTGCCGACGTTGCTCCGCCCGACTCGGTGGCGCTGGTCACAGTTGGTGGAGATGGGAGGCGCACGACGACCACGTTCGCGGAACTAAGTCGTTGGTCCGATCAGCTGGCTGGCGCTCTCAAGGCCCGGGGAGTCGGTCGAGGCGACCGCGTCGGCGTCGTGGCCCCGCAATCACTCGAGACTGGCCTTTCCCATCTGGCGGTGTGGAAGCTAGGTGCGATCTCACTTCCGTTGGCGTCGCTCTTCGGCCCAGATGCCCTGGGTTACCGGCTGCAAGATGCCGGGGCCCGACTGGCGTTGGTGAGCCCCGAAAACGTCGCCAAGGTCCGAGAGGCCAGCCCCGGACTTGAGCTCATGGTGATGGACGACGACTTCTGGCCTGAGCTGCATGCTTGTGAGGCAATTCCTCCGGTATCGACATTGGCCGAGGACCCGGCTTTTCTGATCTACACCTCAGGCACCACCGGACCTCCCAAGGGCGCCCTGCACGCTCATCGCACCCTGTTCGGCCATCTACCCGCCTTCGAGCTTTTCTACGAGTACGCCCCCCGGCCCGACGACGTGATCTGGACGCCAGCCGATTGGGCCTGGATCGGCGGTCTCATGGACGTACTGATCCCGGCCTGGTACCACGGTATGACGGTGCTGACGACTCCGCCCGGGTTCGATCCGCACGAGGCGATTGACCTTATGGTGCAACACCAGGTCACGTGTGCCTTCCTTCCTCCGACGGCTCTCAAGATGATGCGAGCGGCTAATGCCGGGTCGTCGAACCTGCAATTGCGCGCCATTTTCACGGGCGGAGAGCCACTCGGTGCCGAGATGCTTGGCTGGGCGGAAACCAACCTCGGAGCGCGTGTCAACGAGGGCTACGGTCAGACCGAAGCGAACATCGTGGTGGGTAACTGCGCTTCGACGTGGCCAGTGAAACCGGGATCAATGGGGCGTCCAATTCCGGGTCACCAGGTGGTAGTGCTCGACGACTCTGGGACCCCGGCTGTCGGGGAAGTTGGTGAGCTAGCCGTGCGAGCTCCTGATCCAGTCATGATGATCGAGTATTGGAATCAGCCGGAGGCCACCGCAGGCAGGTATCGCGACGGATGGTTGCTGACCGGGGATCTCGGGCGCGAAGATAACGACGGCTACCTGTGGTTCGTCAGTCGGAAAGACGACATTATTTCTTCGGGCGGCTATCGGATCGGACCTGGTGAAATCGAGGAGTCGCTGATGGGCCATGAAGCAGTTGCGCTCTGTGCGGTCGTTGGAGTCCCTGATGAGATCCGCGGTCAGGTGCCGGCAGCCTACGTGGTCCTCAACGAGGGATTTATCAGCTCGGATCCATTGGCCGAGGAACTTCAGCAGCATGTGCGGGTTCGGCTGGCGGCCCATGAGGTGCCCCGTCACGTGATCTTTGTCGCCGACCTTCCGAGGACGACCACCGGCAAGATCCTACGAATGGAGCTGCAACGAATCTTCGACCAAGAGTGAGATTGTCAGGAGAGTTTTTTGCACCGGAAAGTGGTTGCAGGTTTCAAATGATTGTTCGAAAAGGTGAACAACAGTAACGGTTTAGGAGTAGCATACGTACCTGATCGAGTCCGGAACTCCCCACTCCCTCCGGACTCGAAAAGCGGAACCTCGGCTTGCCGAGGTTCCGCTTATTTCTGGGTGATGTGCTCTACCGATTACGGCAGATACTGCTCGGCGATGGAGGTAATCGTATTGCCGTCGAGCGTGTACCAGATGATCCGGCCGTTTGAATACCAATCAGCGCTGTTGGTGTCGGCGTAGATCGCCGCATATTCAGTTGGGGTCACGTGGTCCGTGTCGGCGTATCCACGGTCCTCGATGAACGCGCCGGTACCGTCGGCGGTGATCAAACAGATTGGGGCGTTCTCGGCAATGAGGAACGGCCCCACCTGCGGCCCACTGGCCTGGAAGTAGATCCCGTCGACCGGCTGTTCACCATTGGCTGCGGCTGCGGCCACGGCATTCGCTCCGATCAGGTAGTTGGCCGGGCTGATGGTTACTTCAACGCCGCCGGTGAGGTCTTCCACTTGCTGAGCCTGTCCGAATGCGAGGGCGCCCGATCCGATAGCTACGAGCGACGGAATGGTTGGGCAACCCTTATCGGTTACCGCTTCCCACGGCTTGAGCGTGAGTTGGTGGGTCCGCTCGTTGATGACGCTGCCGTCTTCAGCCGAGTACTCCCAGACAGTCAGCGTGGCGTCGGTTTCTGTGGAAACCTGAGCAGGGATGCCCATGTCGAAATCTCCCCAACCGGTTCCGTTGGTGGTCGTGACCTGGCCCTCCCAGAGGACTTCACCATTCGCCTCGAGGCGGGCCTGGAACACGGCTTCGAAGACTGCCGCCGTGCCATGCAGCCAGATGGGTCCCTCGACGACCGCGCTGGTGGCGGGGAGCTCCAGCATGATGTTGGGAACGAGGTCTGCGAAATCGTCACGGGTGAGCGGGCCGTCGATGACCAACCCTTCGCTGGAGAACACGTCGACGGGGTCGCCGTCGATGAGCAGACGAACCGAACTGACTCCGTCGAAGTCGGTGGCCGTGAAGACGAGTTGGGCAAGACGACTTGTGATGGAGAGCGTCCCTCCGCCTGACTCGAATCCGCTCGACAAATTGATTTCGGCCACGCCGTCTCCGAGTGCTTGGCCGCTCTCGGCAGAGGTCAGTCCGGTGATGGTGGCTCCGAGAACAGTGCTGTTCGATGGAACGCTTGTGCTGATCGACGCTGCCGACTCGGATGCCGATGGCCCTGCCAGCAACGCTGTGACGGCATCAGCCAATTGATTAGGTCCGAAGGGAATCTGCCGTTCGGCTGGAATGAGGAACGGTCCCGTTCTGGACTTGGACTGTGCATCGTCGGCCAGGAAGTAGACGCTCACGGGCCACATGTCTTCGTTGGTTCCGTTGTTCGAGACCGTCGTCGTTGGGGTGCTCCCGGCGACTGTTGTAGTCGTCGGTTCTGTTGGTGTCGTGACCGCCCCACCCACCTGAACTTCGCCAGATCCACAAGCTCCGAGGAGGAGCAGGGCGACGGTGGTAGCGGCGATGGCCGTGGTGGAGAATTTGTTTTGCATGATGTACTCCTTCTTGTAGGTCAACTTTCAACCTCATCATGCGACACCAACATCACGTCTTCTTCACTGTCAGGTAACAGTTCTGTCACAGGAATCTCGACGACGAAGGCGAGTCCTCCGGCCGGCCGGCGGGTGGCGGTCAGATCCCCTCCGAGGGACCGGGCATGGTCCCGGGCGATCGCCAGCCCCAGGCCCGATCCGGATCCGGATCGGGAGGCGTCGGCCTGTGAGAATCTGCCGAACAACCAATCGAGTTCTCCGTCGTAGCCGGGTCCTCGATCTGATATCGCGATTGTGAGCCGTCCGTCTTTGACGTAGCTTTCAATGTCCACTTTGCTGCCCCTGGCATGCACGGCTGCATTGCCCAAGATGTTGCCGACGATCCGGTCGAGCCGCCGCCGGTCCGTAACGATCCTGCGTGGTTCGCAGGCGAGCACCGCAGCCGGGAGGCGATCGGCGACGTGGGCCTTGAGAAAGTCGCGAATGTCGAACGGCTCGGACCGAATCGGGTCGGACGATGCATCGAGACGGGAGATCTCGAGCAGGTCGTCAACCAATCGACGCAATCGACCGACGTCGTGAATGAGGAGTTCCGCCACGCGCCGAAGTTCGGCGGGCAGTTCATCAATTTGACGTCTGAGCAGCTCAGCCTCGTTGACGAGGCCGGTGACCGGAGTTCGCAGTTCGTGGGCCACGTCGGCGACGAAGCGGCGCTGCAACTCCTCGGCGTCGCGCAGCTGGGCAATCGTCGCCTCGAGACTGACAGCCATCTGATTGAAGGCTCCAGCCCAATCGCCGAATTCGTCGGTCGAATCGTCATCGAGCCGGGTGGCGAGGTCTCCAGCCGCCATTTTCCGGGCGGCGTGGGCTGCTTCGCCGACCGGTCTCAGCACTTGGCGGGCGATGCGCCTGGCGACCAGCCCTCCGAGTGCGATCACGACCAGTCCAACCAGGAGGGCCGCATTACGTAACGATGCCAGTGTTGCATCGAGCTCGGCGGTTGGGACAAACAAATAGAGATTGGGACCAGTTGCTGGCGTGCGAGCTCCGGCCACGAGGTAGCCCTCGTTGGCCACTGTCGTCCACTGCCAGGCAAGTCTTCCGCCCGCCACCGGCGTTACGAGCTGTGTATCGGGAGGTATCGAGAACCGAAAGCCCGACACAAACGGATCGCCCTCCCCGAAGTCCACGTACAGGCCCTCATCGGCGGCGAGGCGCAGGTCAGCGTCGAACTGGGCTGCGACAAACTCGTCGAGTGTCGGAGTGGCATCGAGCCGGGCAGGGGCAAGAACCGCAGCGGCGAATTCCACTCGTCCGGTAGCTTCGTCGATCAGTTGGTTCCGCAGGGCACCCGACACGACCAGCCAAACAGCTACCGCCAACACCGCCGCGGTGAGGCCGACCAAAGCCAGGGTGGTACCGATAATGCGTCGGCGCATCAGCTGTGGCCGGCGCGGTAGCCGACCCCTCGAACCGTCAGAATGAGACGCGGTTCGGCCGGGTTGTCTTCGACCTTGGAGCGCAACCTCTGCACGGCCACATCGACCAGTCGCGAGTCGCCGAGGTAGTCGTAGCCCCACACGCGGTCGAGCAACATTTCACGGGTGAACACTTGCTTGGGGCGGCTGGCCAGGGTCGCCAGCAGCTCAAATTCGGTGTTGCTCAACCGGATGAGCTCTTCGTTTTTGGTGACCTCATAGCCCGCCTGATCAATCGCCAGGGGTCCCAGTCGCAAGAGTGCGGTTTGGTGGGTCTCGATTGATCGCCGCAGCACTGACCGGAGACGAGCGACCAGAACCGGGAACTCGAAGGGCTTGGTGATGTAGTCGTCGGCACCGGCTTCGAGGCCAACGACGACGTCAATCGTGTCGGACCGGGCGGTCAGCATGACAATGGGAACTGTGGCGTCCTTGCGGATCGTCCGACAGACTTCCAGTCCGTCAAGCTTCGGAAGCATGACGTCGAGCACGATGGCGTCGGGGCGCCATTCGCGGAACAGCTCCAAGCCTTCCTGGCCATCGGCAGCTTCGGCGACGGTGAACCCTGCCTGTCGAAGTCCAATGGCAGTGGTTTCTCGAATTGATTCATCGTCTTCGACGATAAGGATGCGTGCGTCCATCAGGGGATTATCGTCGTTCGACGGGAAACGCAATGCGCTTAAGGAAACCGGGACGGATCCTGGACTTGGCTAGCTCAGCGACCAGAACGGGCCGGTTAGGCCAAGCGCAGCGAACATTGAGACGATATCGTCGGCTCCCGGGCGTTCCCAGGCCGGATCAAAGCGACCCGAGTACCAGTCGTGGCCGAGCTGAAGAACGGTTTGCATATCAACGATCGCGCCGACTGCGATGCCGTGTGAACGGGTCCAGCTGAGTACGTCACCTTCCGACCGGAAGGCGAGAATATTGCTTCAGGTGTACCCGATGTCGTCCCAGAACTGGCGGGCCGGTACCAGGAAGTGCACGACTCCGGCTGGCGTGACTACTCCGTCATTCACTGTCCATTCGTTGGTGGTGTCCGTTAGCGGGTCCTTCGATGCGAACGTTCCATCGCCTAGCAACGCCAGAATGGCGATGGAGTCCCACCCGCAGTTGGCGTACCAGGTGTTACCGCCGACGGTTGCGGTGTAGTCCGTGGGGATGCCCGAAAACGGATGGGCCATCCAGATGTCGTGAGTTCCTGGCCGAAGGACGATGGCATGTGACGCGGCCAACTCGTCAAGGGCGACGGTGACCTCCTCGTGTGACCTTCCCAGGGAGCTGGCGATGTCGCCGGTCGATGGTGCGGCGGCTTGGTCGCGGAAGTGCTTGTAGATGTGTGCGCGTACCTGCCCATTCATGCCCTAAGTATGTCATTCGTCGGGCCGCCCCGGCTCGAAGATCGGGGCCGATCCGGCTCAAAGAACCGTTCGAGCGATCACAGTGAGCTTTGACGCTGGCAGAATGGAGGTGAACTAAGAAAGGTACCCACCCATGGGCACAATTGTCGTCGGCTATGTTTTGACGTCCGAAGGTCAGGCCGCCCTCAACTGGGCAATCACCGAGGCCAAACGCAACAACGCACGCCTAGTGGTTATTCATTCGTCACGCGGCGGTGATCATGACAAGGATGAAGACGTGGTCGCCTACCGGCAAGCCGGGGAGCGTATCGAGAGGCGGCTGGAAGATGAGGGGATCAAGGACTTCCGTCTCGCTGGTCTGGTGCTCGGCAACAAGCCCGTGGAGGACATTGTCGAGGTCGCCAAAACAGAAGAGGCGGAGTTGATAGTCATCGGCGTGCGACGTCGATCAAGCCTCGGCAAGTTGATCCTCGGGAGCAACGCCCAGGCGATCATCATGGAAGCTCCTTGCCCGGTGCTAACCATTCGCGCTGAGTAGGTCTAGACCCTCACACCAGCTTGAAGGACAAGACCCGGGTATAGATGTCCGTGCTCTCCAATTGGATCTGTACCCGGTCGGCAAGTTGCTGTGATCCCGACGCGATCGTCGCGACCACCGCAGGTTCGGTGAGCTGAATGGTGGCTTCGTCGTCGTTGATATCGACCACGACGGCCTCGAACGTTTCGCCAACCCGATCCGCCAGGATGAGCGTTTCGGAGAAGTCGACCAGCGCGCGCTCGTAGCGAGTTTCGCGAGACCGGGCTTTCTGCATGATCTTGGGGAGTTCCGGGAGGGCTTCGATCACCCAACCGGGAGGTCGCCGTGAAGCAGAAAGCGCAACAGCTATTTCGCTGGTGAACCGATCGACCAACCGGCGGAGTGGTGCGGTCACGTGGGTGTAGTTGGCGGCGATCGCCGCGTGTTCGGCGTGATCGGGAGCGGACCCGTCGAAGGCCTGATACCCGGCTCCTCGCAGGCCATGGGTGGCTTGTGTCATCAAGGCGACCTGTGCCGGTATGGCTGGATCGAGCGAACTGACCCAATCCCCGTAAGGAAGGTCGTCCGGGAATGGCACGTCGAGTGCCCTGCTGTGCATGCGCAGTGTTGCCAGCGTCTTGGAATCGGGAGGTGGCAGGGTCCGAACCAGGCCGACCTTGGCATCCATCATCATTTGCGCAGCGGCCATTCCCGTTAGGAGCGAAATTTGGGCGTTCCATTCCTCAACCGGAAGAAAGTCGTCGTACTCGATGTCATAGTGTCCGTCGACTTTGACCAGTTCCTGGCCAGGCAGGTTTAGCGAAACCGCGCCCCTGTCGGCTGCGAGGTGTTGCCGGAGTTCGCCGATTTCTTTAAGTAACAAGAGCGATTCGGATCCCGAACCGGACTCAATCCGTTCCTGGGCAGTGTGATAGGAGAGTTGTTCGCGATTGCGCACCACGGAACGCTCGGCACCGACGTCGACCAAACGGCCCGAATCGTCAAGATCAAGCGTCCAGAGAACGGCCGGTCGATCCTCACCGGCGAGGAGTGAGGCGTTCGCTTCACTGAGAATTTCTGGATGCAGCGGGGAGTGATGGTCCGGGGCGTAAAACGTCACACCCCTGGCTCGTGTCTCCCTATCAAGGACGGATCCCGGATCCACGAACCTCGCCACATCGGCGATCCCGTAGTGCACCCGATAGCCCGAAGAACGCCGTTTAGCGTGATAGACCTGATCGAGGTCCCTTGATCCCTCCGGATCGATGGCGATAAATTCGATGTCGGTGTCATCGCGACGCGTTGCGTTGTCTGCTGAGGCGATCGCCCGTAGGGCATCAGCGATGACTGCTGCCGGGAACTGCTCGGGCACGGCAAAGTCGTTGCGAAGGCGGGTAAACCCTGCCTCGAACTCAGCAGGATTGGGACAGCGGATGTAGACGTGGGGCACAGCTCGACGAGCCTAACCGGTCCGGACGGGTGGACCGGAGTGCCCGGTCCACCCGTCACCCATTATTCGACCGTTACGGTTTTTGCCAGGTTGCGCGGCTTGTCGACGTCAAGTCCTTTGGCCTTCGATATCGCGTAGGCAAAGAGCTGCAGTGGGATAACGGCGGTCACCGGAGCGATGAGCTCGGGAGCCGGCGGGACCCAGGCAACGTCGTCGGCCAAGCGCTGACCCTCGGTGTCACCTTCGGTCAGCACCATGAAGAGTGTGGCCGCCCGGGCCTTCATCTCTTCCATATTCGAAAGAGTTTTGGCATGGAGGTGGCTCTTCGTGGCCACCCCAACGACCAGGACACCCTTCTCGATGAGGGCAATCGGCCCGTGCTTCATTTCCCCGGCCGGATATCCCTCGGCGCGGACGTAGGCGATTTCCTTCAGCTTGAGTGCACCTTCGAGAGCGATCGGGAAGGAAACACCCCGGCCGAGGAAGAACACGTCCTTGACGTCGGTGTACTTGCGGGCCTGCTCCATGATGTCGTCGGCCCGTTCCAGCAGTTTCTCGACCTGGTCGGGAAGCGCTCGGATCGACTTGGCCATTACTTCAACGGTGGCGCCGTCGAGGGCCCCTCGGATCTGGGCTAGATACAGGGCCAAGATCTGCATGAGGACCAGCTGACACACGAAAGTCTTCGTGGATGCGACGCCGATCTCGGGACCGGCCCGGGTGTACAGGACGGAGTCGGCAACCCGGGCCATCGACGAGTCGACGACGTTCGTCGTGGCGACGACGTAGGCACCCTGGGCCTGGGCGTACTCGATCGCCGCCAACGTATCGGCAGTTTCGCCGGACTGGCTCATCCCGATCACCATTGTTCGGTCGTCGAGCACGGGGTCGCGATAGCGAAACTCCGAGGCGATATCGATCTCAACCGGGAGCCTGGTCCACCGCTCGATTGCATACTTGGCCATGAGTCCCGCGTGATAGGAGGTGCCGCAAGCCACCACAAACACCTTGTCAATGGCGCGAGCTTCGCGAGGGGTCAAGTCGAGTTCGGGTAAATGGATTCGGTAGTGATCGTCGATGCGGCCAGCCAAGGTGTCTGTCAGCGCTTTCGGCTGTTCGTAGATCTCCTTCAACATAAAGTCGTCGTACCCGCCGCGCTCGGCGGACTCAAGATCCCATTCGATGTCACGAACTACCGGTTCAACGGGGTTTCCCGCCAGGTCGGTAATGGAGACACCGCCAGGAGTGAGCGAGACGACGTTGTCGTCGCCAACGATGGCGATGCGCCGGGTGTGTTCGAGAATGGCGGGGATATCCGAGGCGAGGAAACTCTCGCCGTCGCCGAACCCAATGACGAGCGGGCTGCCCCGGCGAGCTGCCACGATCAGATCGGGATCAGACGCCCGGACCACGCCGATGGCGAGGGCGCCTTCGGCCTTTTCCATGATGTTGCGAACGATGATTTCCAGTGGCTCGTCGCCCATCTGTTCGACTAGATGTGCCACAACTTCGGTGTCGGTATCGGACGTGAAGGTGTGGCCGGCGGCGATCAGTTCGTCGCGCAACTGCATGTAATTCTCGATGATGCCGTTGTGAACGACGGCCACATTCTGCGAGCAGTCGCTGTGAGGGTGGGCATTCTTCGTGACGGGTGCCCCGTGGGTGGCCCACCGGGTGTGCCCGATTCCGACCGAGCCGGTATACGAACCCTGGTCCGCCGCTATCGACGAGATGAGATCGGCGACCCGACCGGCGGTCTTGGTGACACCGATCTTCGAACCATCAATGATGGCGATTCCGGCAGAGTCGTAACCGCGATATTCGAGGCGGGCGAGTCCGTTGACGAGTATTGACTGGGCCGGCTTTGTGCCGACATATCCAACTATTCCGCACATGTGCAGAGTCTCCTTGGGCGCGGATCAAGCCGGAAATCGGAACCTGCAGGTTCCCTCACGTCGCCGTGCGGTTGTCCCCGGCGTTACCGTCGGGTTTTGGCACGTACGTCACGACCGTGAGCAGCCGGGAGAACATCCGCCGACGCGACCCCTGGGGGCCACTTTCGATGATCCTCCTCCTCGTCACCCCTGTAACGGGGTCAGGCGCTTCAAATAGGTAGCTTGATCTCTGTTGTGCTGATCAGTCTACATCGGCCCTGATCGCAGAGGTTTGAGTTCGTCTACCCCAACTACGGGACGGCAGATGGCCTGACGTCAGCCCCATGGCGTTCTACTCGTTCGGTCGTGCGACGCCACGAGCCGAGCAACTGGCTCCGCAGGGTGGACGGAATGTTGCCAGATCTGAGGGTTTCCACGACAGGAAGAATCCGGTACGTTCCCGCTTGAACCCAGGTAGGGGTGTAGACCACCTCTCGTGGCATCCAGTCGCTATCGCGTAAAGCCATCTCAACCGTCACCAGGAGCCCGTCGGTGGTCTGGGCGCTCCATAATTGATTGGACAGGGAGTTTCCGAGTCCGTAGATGACGTACTCCGACCCGTACTGCCCGATGGGTTGAACCACGTGTGCGTGATGGCCGACGACGAGATCGATGCTGGCAGCGGCCGTCAGAGCGTTGGCCATCCTGGCCTGTGCGGCAGTTGGATCTACCCGATATTCGGTTCCCCAATGAATGCTTACCAGGACCACATCTGCCCCGGCCTGGCGGGCCCGGTCGGCGTCGGCGATGACCACATCCGCATTTACGAGATTGACCAGCCAGGGTTTGTCCGACGGCAGTCGTAGACCGTTAAGCCAGTCGGCGTAGGACAGGTGCGCCACGGTCACGTCACCCACTTCGTACGTTTGAGCCGCTAACCGGTCGGCCGCGTCATAGGCCATACCGTCGTAGCCGAGCCCGCGCGAGGTCATAACGTCCAGGGTGTTCTTAACGCCGGTTACGCCCCGGTCGTACGAATGGTTGGAAGCCACCGAACACCCCTCATACCCGGCGGCGACGATCGCGTCGGCGATCTCGGCCGGACCCTGAAAACCCGGGTAGCCCGACAGGTTGATTGAATCGGGATGCAGGGGTACCTCAAGATGACAGATACCCAGATCGGCTGCGCTGATAATCGGTTTGATCGCGGTGAACATCGGCTCGAAGTCATACTTCTTCCCCGAGTCCTTGCCGTAGTTGGCGGCAGCGTAGTTCACCGGCATGTGGAGAAGGATGTCGCCGGTGAAGGCAACCGTGAAGCTGGGACGTTCGGCTGGCACAAGCGGCGTGAGCTTTAATGCCCTGGCGAGAAACGAGGCCATCTGGTCACGTTTAACCGGATCGTTGGGACAGAATCGATCACCCGCCTGGTTGCACCCGACGGTGATACCCGCGATGGCGAGGGAGTTGATGTTGCCTTGGAACTCTGAGTCGGCGTCGTCGACAAACCGATCTTCGCCAGGCGGGAGTTCGAGCACTCTGGTGAGGAATGCAGCCATTTGGCCGCGGGTGACCGCTCGGTCCGGGCAGTAGGCGTCCGGAGCACAACCAACCGTAATGCCGGCTGCGGCCAGGGCGTTGATGTCAGCCTCGAACTCGGAGTCGTCATCGTCGGCGAAGCGATCCACGCCGGTGTTGGGGAGGTTGAAGCCTCGATGCAGGAAGGCGGCCATTTGGCCCCTTGTGACGGGTTGGTCAGGGCAATAGAGGTCGGACCCACAACCGAAGGTGATTCCGGCGGCGGCGATGGCCTCGATCTGGGCTTCGTGAATATTTCGATCGTCGTCCCAGAACGTTCCACCCGGATCGTCAACGGACCCGAGTGCCGGCGTCATCGAACCGAGCAGGAAGGTGCCCGCTATGAACAGCGTCCACCCGATGCGCTTCACTACATCCTCCAATATCGCCGAGCCTAGCGACGGCCCCAGGTCGGGATTGGTCTTCGGACCCTGTTCGGTACCGGGATCAAGCCATACAGTTGAAGGTGAAGTTCGAACAAGGGAGGTCTGACCATGACCACGCTTCGGAACCGTCCCGACGTTCGGCGACCACAAGAGGTTGCCGGCCCGTCGGGCCACCGCAAGACAGATTGGACGATCGGTGTTATTGCCACCCTCATCGGGGCCATGGCCGTCTACCTGTTCTTCGCTCCCGAGAACGGCGTCATCAATTTCTTCGGAACCGAGTATGTAGTCCAGGATCTGGGTGAAGGTTGGCGGCTCGGGATGTCAGCGCTGTCCACCGGAATCTTTGGTACCTGGTTTGCCTGGATTAGCAATCGCTGGTCGAAGCTCACCGGACAGACGGAGGTACGCACGACCTGGTGGGCGACGGCGGCCGTTGTAGTGCTAGCCATTGCTATGGCGTTTGTTGCCGTTTGGATCTTCTAACGGTTCCGGGCATCACCCATGATGCCCGCGTGGGCATCACCCGGATGGACCCGGCATGACGTCGGTCATGCCGGGTCTGACATTTCCTCAATAAGGTCGCCCAGTGATTCGACATGACGGGCTGTTGTGTTGGTTTGTCCCACCGAGACGCGGATAAACGACGAGCTATCGGGCAGCTTCGAAGCGGTCAGATAGGCTCGCCCTGATCGGTTCACCGCATCGGCCAATCGATCGGTTGCGGCATCTCCCGCCACGTGCCGGAAGCTGACCAGAGCGAACGGCGTCGGTGCGACCAATTCAAAACGCTCATCAGCCTCGAGTCGGGCGGCGAGCGCTTGGGCGGCTCCGACATGTTCCCGAATCTTCGAACGGATGCCTTCTGCCCCAAACGATCGCAGCGTGAACCAGAGCTTTAGAGCTCGAAACCTTCGTCCCAAAGGAACGTGCCAGTCCCGGTAGTCGATGACCGATCCTGATTGAGATGCGGCGTCCTGGAGATATGGCGGCAAGATGCTGAGGGTTTCGATGAGGGGTCGCCGGTCAGCGACATAGAACGCTGAGGCGTCGAAGTTCACGAACATCCATTTGTGGGGGTTGAACACATAGGAATCGGCAAGCTCGAGTCCGTCCTGATGATGTCGGAACTCCGGGCAAATCATGGCGGACCCGGCGTATGCCGCGTCGACGTGATGCCACAAGCCTTCGCGGCGGGCAATCTCGCCGATGGCTCGCACCGGGTCGACTGCCGTCGTCCCCGTGGTACCGACTGCCGAACACACGAACGCTGGTTGCATGCCGGCGGCCCGGTCGTCGGCTATTGCGGCTTCGAGTAGGTCCGTTCGCAAGGCGAATTGTTCGTCGACTTCGATGGGGCGATAGTGCCGGTATCCAGCCACCCTGGCTCCCTTTTCGATGGAGCTATGCGCTTGGGCTGATCCGTACGCCACGATGTCGTCGAGGGAGGCTGTTCCTTGAGCCCGCTGGCGAGCAACCACGAGAGCCGTGTGAGTTGAGTCCGAAGCGCTCATCTGGATGACACCGCCGCCTGGTCCGGAGGTCTTCCAGGCTTGCGGCAGGCCAAGCAGATCGACGAGCCAATCCATCATGTGCGATTCGATTTCGGTCGTTGCCGGGCTGGTCGACCAGAGCATGCCTTGCTGGGCCAACCCGGCAGACACGAGTTCGCCGAGGATGGCAGGGAACGAAGAGTCGCCGGGGAAGTAGGCAAACCAGTTGGGTGACTGCCAGTGCGTGATACCAGGCATCACAACCCGGTCAAGGTCGGCGATGACCTCGGTGAATGGTTCCGGAAGCTCAGGTGCGAACTCTGGCAGCATGGCGCGAATGGCACCCGGCTCGACGTCCGGGGTCACTGGCAGAGACTCCACTCGCTCGTAATAGTCGGCTACCCAGTCAATAAGTTCTTTGCCGTGTTTGCGAAATTCGTCCGGGGTCATGCCACTCGTCATGGGCGATATGTTCGCCGCTGAAAGTCCGGTCCGAGAATCGAGGCGTGTTCCACGGATGTTTCGACGAAGGCCAGGTCCGGTGTTTCGGGACTTCCAAAGAAGCCTGCGGGGTCGTAGGGCAGGACGCCAGCGGACCACAGGCGTTGACGGTCTTCGAGCGCCGTGTAAAGGCTTGCCGTGCCGCGAGCGAATAGCTCACCGGGTCCTTCCGTCCCTCCAACTGGCCAATGGAAAGCAGCCAGGGGGTTTTCGCTCAAGTTACGAAACTTACGGCTGCCGGTCCGGGTGGCGAACCAGATCGTATTGTCGGTGAACCCGGGTGCGACCGGTGCGACGTGGGGTCGACCGTTCGTTTGGGACGTTCCGACGTACACGAGCCAACTGATGGCTCTAGCTCCTTGCACAAACTCATCCCAGGTCATGCGGGAACTCTAGTTAAACGATGGGGCCGTCCTGGTCGGACGGCCCCATCGGTTGGTCATCGTTTTCGATGGCGCTGGTACTTACGCGGTCGTTCCCACGGTGGCTGACGTACTGCCAGTCGCTGCCGCTGGAAGACCGGAAGATCCTGAACACGAACAAACATCGTGTTCTCCTTTCGTGATGGTTCTGCGCGCGCGGCGCAAGGTGAATGCGCGAGGTCGACCCTCGTGCGTGATTCCGGCCCCGGATTGGGCGAACGGCTAGTGAATAGCCGGAGCGAGGCCGGAGACAGCAGTGTGCATGAACATGTAGGTCTCCTTCCGTCAGGGCACCGGGAAGTGCCGATGCTCGAAGTTTGGTCCCACCATGACCGATGGTGCAAGCTAATTATCCGGCGGGTGGTCGTTTGGTGATGAGGCCGGGGGGAGCAGTTGGAGTGGTCGCTGCGTAGAGTCGAGGCATCGTGTCGAAACGGTGAGGCGTCATTCGTTGTATGGGCGAAGGTACCCGCCAAAACAGGAGGATGGCAATGCCAAAGTATGCAGCTCTCATTTATTCACCAGCTGAGACGCAGGGAACGGGAACGCCCGAAGATTGGGCACGAGTCATGGCCGAGTACAACGAATTTGGTGAGGCGGCCACAGCCGCCGGGGTCATGGCAGGTGGCGAGGCTCTCCATGACACCAATACCGCCACGACGATCAAGGTCAATGGTGGTAAAGGTGGCGACATGGTCACCACTGACGGTCCTTTCGCAGAGACCAAAGAAGTCCTTGGGGGGTTCTACCTGCTCGATTGCGCCGATCTCGACGACGCCATCAAATGGGCATCTCAGATTCCCGGTGCCTGGCACGGGCGTGTAGAAGTCCGCCCGGTCGTGGACTTCTCCGGGGAGTGAGCAGGTCCCTCTCCGAAACCCTTCGGCTTGAGGGTGGTCAGGTTCTGGCCACCCTCATCCGGATGACCGGAAGGTTTGATCTAGCCGAGGATGCTCTTCAGGACGCCCTCCTGGTGGCCAATGAGAAGTTCTCCGACGATCGCCTGCCCGACAATCCGGCGGCCTGGCTGACCACGGTTGCGAAGCGAAAGGCCCTAGATCGGCTTCGGCGCGAGTCGAAGCGTGCCGCCAAGGAAGCGGAGGCCATGAGCATGTTGACGAGTGATCAGGACGCCGAACCGACCGACCAACTGCGATTGCTCTTCACGTGTTGTCATCCAGCCCTCAGTCCCGAGTCGCGAGTTGCGTTGTCTCTCCGGACGCTCGGCGGCGTCACGACCAAGGAGATTGCCAGGGCGTTTCTCGTCTCAGAGTCGACCCTGGGTCAACGGATTTCCCGAGCGAAATCGAAGATCGCCTCCGCCCACATTCCGTATCGAGTTCCGGAGGACCACGAACTGCCCGACCGTCTCGATGCAGTCCTCAACGTGATCTACCTCATCTTCACGACCGGTCATCACGCCCCGTTCGGGTCCTGGGATGATCGGGTCGATCTTGCGGATGAAGGTATTCGACTGGCCCGGATGTTGGCTCAGCTGATGCCCGATGAACCGGAGTGCCTCGGTTTGCTCGCTTTGTGCCTGGCGACGGCGGCGCGACAATCCGCCCGCCAGGCAGGTGACGGGTCCTTCGTGCTCCTGGCCGATCAGGATCGAAGCCAGTGGAATCAGGATCAGATCGCCGAGGCAGCTCAATTGGTCGATGGAGCGTTGCGCCGCCGGACTGCCGGGCCCTATCAGGTGCAGGCGGCGATTTCGGCGCTGCACAGCCTCGCCAAGACAGCCGAAGAGACGGACTGGCCGCAAATCGTTCTTTTATACCGGATGCTTGAGCAGTTGGTCGACACGCCAGTTATCACGGTCAATCGGGCAGTCGCCGAGGCTGAGGTCTCAGGACCCCAGGCCGGCCTTGACCTGCTGGAGACGGTCGAAGGCCTGGATGATTGGCACCTCTATTGGTCGGCTAGAGCGGACTTTCTGCGCCGTCTGGGCCGGGTTGAAGAAGCGAGGACCGCGTACGAACGAGCTCTGAACTGCGACATGAACGAATCCGATCGATCCTTCTTGATGATGCGGGTGGAACAGATTGAACCGCCGGCCGACTGAGGGATGAGCTCCGGTAGCGACGCCTTGCTTTCTAAGGTGTGAATCGGTCCGAGAGCGGATCAAGGTATCGGACAATTCGTCCGATGGTTGACTGGGCCGCTGCAAACGGGGAAGTCTGTCGTTGAGAAAACTCATTCTGATCCTCAGCATGCTCGTCATGCTTGCCCCGATCCTCGCCGTCGACGTCGCCCGCGGAGCCGGGTCTGAGTACCTGGTCTTGCCGTTCGAAGCGGGACCCTCGTCGTGGACGGCCGATTGGTATGACGCCGTTCTCGGTGGCAGGAACCGGATTACTCAGATTTCAGATGGGGTATCCGGCAAAGCGATCAACGTGTCGGTACCAGCCGGTTCGCACTTTGGGACTGCCGCCCACTACCGATTCGGCGATCAAGGGCTCAGCGATCCTGACGAGCTCTACTACCGCTACTTCATCCGCTTGCCGACCTCGTTCAAGAACTACGGCAAAGGAAAGATTCCCGGTCCGGCGGGGTTGTATACGTCGAGCGGCCGAAACGGATTGAGACCGACTGATTCGAACCCCGGCTGGTCGGCGCGCATGCAGTTCTCGCCATCGACGACTCCGGTTCGCTCGAATACCACGGCCCTCGGGTTCTATGTATATCACCGGGACCAGGCTGGCTCGACGGGCGACAGTTTCGTCTGGGACGCCTCGGCCGGCCTGCTGACCCATGGAACCTGGCACTGTGTCGAGGGCCACGTGTCGATGAACTCTCCGGGTGTCAAGAACGGCATCCTCGAAGGGTGGGTCGACGACCAGCTGGCCTTCTATAAGGACGACTTTCGGTTCCTGGGCTCGGCCGACGCCGTCCTGGGTGTCAAGAGCTTCTGGTTCGATACCTACTACGGCGGCACCGCTTCTGCGCCGGGTCCACTCAACTTCCAGTTCGATGAGCTGGTGCTCAGCCCGGAACGGATTGGCTGTGGGACCGTGGCTGCGCCGCGGTTCACCGACACAGGCGACAGTGTCCATCGATCGGACATCGAACGATTGGCCTTTGCCGGCATTACCTATGGGTGCAACCCGCCAGCTAATGACAAGTACTGCCCGAAGGCCCCGGTGAGTCGAGGGGCGATGGCGGCATTCCTGACCAGAGCACTCGATTTGCCGCCGCCGGACGTTGTGAATCGGTTCGTCGACGACGATGACACCGTTTTTGCCGACTCGATTGATCGGCTGGCTTCTTCGGGAGTCACCTACGGGTGTAATCCGCCCACCAACGATCGCTTCTGCCCGGCCCGATCCGTGACCCGCGGTCAAATGGCTGCCTTCCTCACCCGGGCCGTGCCGTTCCCGGCTCCTACCGTTCTGGATCGCTTTGTCGATGACGACTCCTCCGAGTTTGAGTCAGCGATTGACCGTTTGGCCTCGTCGGGCGTAACACTCGGTTGCAACCCTCCGACCAACGACCGGTATTGTCCGGCAGCTCCCGTAACCCGCGCCCAGATGGCGACGTTCCTCACCAGAGCCCTCAACTTGCCTGCCCCGCCACCAACCGAGACCGAACCACCATTCATCCCGACCGTTCCGAAGGGGTATGACGCCGTAGTGCCGGTCGGCTGGTCGATTCAAGCTGTCGCGAACTCCCAGCCACCCGGAGCGGCGATCTTCCTCGAAGCGGGAGTCCATCAAGTGCAGACCGTGGTTCCGAAAGCCGGGCAATCATTCACCGGGGCAACCGGCGCCAAGCTTGACGGCCAGGGCGTGCAAGATTCAGCCTTCTCCGGCTTCGCACCCAACGTGAGCGTCACCGGTTTGGAGATCTACAACTACAGCCGGGCATTCGTCGTATACGGGGATGGATGGACACTGACCGATGTGTCAGCCCACGACAACGGGTTGGCGTTCCAGACGACTGGTGACGACGTTACCGTATCGGGATCGCAGTTCGTGAACCAGCAGCAAGAGGCGGTCCTGGTCACGGGTTCGGCTCGCTTCCGAATCGAGGACTCCCGGATCGAGCGAGCCAATCAGAGGAAGCTCACGACCTACTCGGCGGGGATCAAGCTGATCGGGACGACGGACGCCACTGTGACCGGTAGCACCCTCGATGACAACTACGGGTACGGCCTTTGGTTCACGAGTGCTTTCTTGCGGACTGTGGTGACCGACAACACGGTCACCGACAATCTGCGTCCCGGGATCGTGCACGACTACGCCTACGTGTCGACCATCGCTGACAACGTGGTGACCGGCAACGGCAGAGAACCGACTATCACCGACTGGTTGGGAGCGGGCATCCTGATATTCGGTCCGGATGCGACCGTCACCGGCAACACCGTCGCGGGCAATCGCGACGGGATCGCTTTGGTGACCCACTCCGGGAGCCTCGATGGCCCGCGCGGGTTGTACATTCCGAGTGGTGCGGTCATCGAAGGTAACCAGATCCTGCAATCAGGGCTCAACGGTCTGTCGTCGGGTAACGCGCCGGCCAGCGTGGTCAATCAGACCCCCCGACCGTTCCAGAACAACAAATATGTCTACTCGGACGCCGGAGGCAAATTCTGGGGCTGGGCTAGCAGCAAACTGACCTGGGGCCAATGGCAGACGGACGGCCACGACCTCACGGGATCGTTCACCGTTCAGTAGCTATCCTCGGGGTGAGGGTTCCCGGCCGCAGGAACGTGCCTGACCACCAGAGAGGAAATCATGGCGACGTCGATCCAAATCGTGTTCGATGCCACTGACCCGGCCTTACTCGCCGACTTTTGGGCCCTGGCGCTGGGCTACACCGTTCAACCACCGCCCGAGGGTTTCGAATCCTGGGACGAGTGGGCGGCGGCAATGGAAATCCCAGAGGAAAACTGGAACGACGCCAGCGCGGTGGTAGACCGCCCTCGCATCTTCTTTCAACGGGTGCCCGAAGGTAAAACGGCCAAGAACCGACTCCATCTTGATGTCAACGTCGGTGGTGGACATGACGTCCCCATTGATGATCGCCGGGCGATGGTCAACGCCGAAGTAGCGCGTCTGGTCGTGGCCGGAGCTTCAACGATTGGCCCGGTAGAGCAGCGCGGTGAGTATTGGGTGGTACTCGCTGACCCGGAAGGCAACGAGTTCTGCGTCCAGTAGTCCGTTGGTGCGCCGTTAGGCGACTTCAAACAATCCCGCAGCGCCCATACCGCCACCGACGCACATGGTTACGACCGCGTACTTGACGCCACGCCGTTTGCCTTCGAGAAGGGCATGGCCGACCATCCGGGCACCGGACATTCCGTACGGGTGGCCGATTGAGATGGCGCCGCCGTTGACGTTGAATATCTCGTTGTCGATGCCGAGTTGGTCGCGGCAATACAACGCCTGGACGGCGAAAGCTTCGTTCAGTTCCCAGAGTCCGATGTCGTCGATAGTCAGGTTGTTACGTTCGAGGAGCTTTGGGACCGCAAACACCGGCCCGATCCCCATTTCGTCAGGGTCGACGCCGGCCACGGCCATGCCCCGGTAGTAGCCAAGCGGCGACAGGCCACGTTTTTCTGCTTCTGACGCTTCCATGACGACCAATGC
>JAGXFS010000062.1 GCA_024637275.1 Acidimicrobiia bacterium | reverse complement strand
GGGAGGCCGCGGTTGGAGTGGGAAGATCGGGCGATGACCTCTTCATCAGCACGGCCTGCCCGCCGATTGTCGGCCAGACCGAGAAGGCGTATCGAGCTGCCCTCGAAGACGCCGTGCCGATCATGGGAAAGGAAACCGCCGACGACCTCCACGACCTGCTGGAACGGCGGGGTTTTCCGCACGGCACTCCCGACCAGGTAGCCAACATCCTCGGGCAGATGGAGGAGATCGGTGTCCAACGCTGGTACGTACAGGCTCGACTCGAAGCGGTCACCGAGGAAACGCTCGAAGGCCTGTTCGCCTGCTTGCGCTAAACGGCTTGACCGGACCCGGGTTGACTCGCCCTCGACTTGGGTTTGATTTCGAGAACCCCGGCCAGAACCGCCCCAACAAACGCCGAAAGCGGAATCCACAATCGGGTCGCCCCCGACGCGTTCGACAAGCCGAGCGTCACGGTGGCTGCCAGAGCCATAGCGAAGATGGCAATCCCAAAGCCGAGCGCTACCGGATGACGGCTGACCTGCCTGGCGCTGCGATGTTCGAAGCGCCGAAACAGCAGAACCAGCGGCAGGGTGATCACGATGAGGATGGCGATCCAGATGGGACGGGTCGCCCACCATTCGGCGCTCAGTGGCACCGCCTGCAGCAGACCTTGAGCGAAGGACAGCGACACGAGGACGAGCAGCACCATGGCCGTCATGTGCCAGAGGTAGACGCTCATGGTGAAGCCGTTGGCCAGGATCACCACCGACCATGGGGTTTCCTTCTTCAACCAGCGTTCCAGCGTTGGGGTCATGCCAGCTAACCAGCCAGCCTGGAACATCGCCAGGGCCAGCAGAGCAACCGTAGGTGGCGAATTGTTACTCATCTCCCGGGCTCCGTCAACGCCCACCATGGCCACTGAATACGGCCCAACCTGCGTCAGGAGAACCAACAACACGAGGCCACCTGCGGCGATCATCCACCCGGTGCGGGGTTTGGGGCGGCGATCCCAGCCGTGCCCGAGTTGGTGAATCGTCAGCCAGACGACGAGGAAGTTGAGATAGCCAACGTAGGGAACATCAAACCCGATCCGCAGAACATCAATGAGGATTGCCAACCCGACACCACACGCCACCGACTTGAAGCCCCAACGTTCCCAAGCGACAAAGGTGAAGGGTGCGGCGACGACGGCCATGAGATAGACGGCCAGAAACCACATCGGAATGGTGGCGGCAATGGTTCCCACCCGCAGCATCCCCGGGTCAATAAAACGCCCGAGGGCGAACACGCCAAGGCTCCACACCGCGATCACCGGGAGTGTCGGAGTGATCAACCGCTGGGCACGCGACGCCAGCCACTCCCGGCGGGGGGTGCCGGCCCGGTTGGCTGCCGAGATCGACCGTGCATTGGAGAAACCGCCGGCCAGAAAGAAGAGCGGCATGACTTGAAGGATCCAGGTGACGTATTGGAGGATCCGGCTTTCGGCGAGCGCATCGCCGAACTCGGCTTCGCCGAGAGTGTTAATCCACACCAGCGCCATCAGCCAGTGGCCGAATACGACAACCAGCATCGACGCGACGCGGATGAAGTCGATGCTTCGCAACCGATCGTCGGGCGTCTGGCGGGCAATCTCCCGGGGCCTCGACATCACACTCATACGATGCACCCCGCGCAAAGTTGTTGGTTAACCGTCATCGTGGGACCTTCCGTCACGTCCGCCCTTCGGCGTGTGCGCAGGTTACCGGCGACCACCCCGGACACCTAGCGATTCGCCTGGGGGATCCCCCTGGATGCAACCCAGGGTTAAACCCTGGGTTCCTACCCCCGGAATACGATAGTTACCGCCCGGAGAACAACCCTGGGTTGGTATCAGAACCCAGGGTTCCAGCTGGTTAGCGGCGGGCGACGAGGACCCGGAAGTCGCCGAGCCCCCTCGACTGGAGCAGCGTCTCGGCCTCGTTCTTTCGGCTACGAACGATCAGACGCTGCATCGGGTCGCCGTCGCGGGCCAGCGCCAGCTCCTCTTGCCGCAGCTCGCTGAGCTTGGCACGCAACCCGAACCGGGTAAGGAAGTCTTCCTGCCGTTCGAGGGTGGACTCCCAACCGAGCTCGCTACACAGAGCTAGCAAAGACGAAAAGTTCACGTCGGCCGTGATGTCAGTTTCACCGGGAAACGCCAACGGGTCCGGCCCCCGGTGGTGGGATCGGTAGGTGCGCAGCGTCCCGAAGCTCCGCCGCGGGACGAGCGCTTCGGCGGTATCGCCATAATCAATGATGCAAACCGCGCCCGTTTCGATCCGGCCGAGCAGTTCCCTGAACCAGGCATCACCCAGGACGTGGGCTTCGACCATCCCTCCGAGCGGGACGTCACCGCCGAACCGATTCACCCAATCCGCGACTTCATCACGGAGGGGCGCCGCCACAAGACACAGGTCCTTACCATCGACCCCAATCCAGCGCTCTTCCCACCCGGAGTCGGTCCGCACGGCAAGGGCAACGGGGAAATTGTCGAGAAGTTCGTTGGCGATGACCACGGTTGGACCGTCGAACGGAACGTCGTCGAGAGATGGCACCACTCGATCCTCGCCCACGACGTAACTCGACGCGATCTGAGCGGCCATCGAAATCTCTACCGCCCAGGCTTCGGCGGGAATGACCTCCAGTAGGGCCTTCAACAGTGAGCCTGATCCCGCCCCAACTTCCACGACCCGGGGAACGGCCCCGAGCCGATCGGCCTCGGCGGCGACGAAGGCTCCCAGTGTTTCACCGAAGAGCGGAGAAACCTCAGGACTGGTGAGAAAATCGCCCGCTTTCACCGATCGGAGTGCGTCGCCAACGAAGAACCCGCCAGATCCGTACAACGCCCTTTCCTGGAACTCCTCGAAAGGGATCGGCCCGGTTCGGGTTATGACCTCTACCAATTCGGGTCTGATGGTCATTCTGGCTCCAACATCTTGAACCCAAAAGGGTTCGGGTTCGTTCCTACTCTACGATTGGTCGACGCTCTGAACCCGCAACCCGAGCGGCCAATCCGGCCGTCCCTGCCCGGCGACTAACGCGGGACGAGAACCAAAGCCGCCAGCGGCGGCAAGGTCACTGACAGAAATCCGTCCTTGGCAACCAGGGGTCCCGACTGCATGACGCCAGACCCGCCGTACATGGCGTTGTCGGTTGTGATGATCTCTTCCCATCCCCCATCGACTGGCACCGGGAGCCGGTAGTCGTGTTGGACCTGCGGGGTGAAATTGAACACAGCGACCGCTACGTCATCACCGTCGGAACGGGACCAGGCGAGGACCGAGCGGTCCGAATCGTCGGCCATCAGCCAGCCGAAAGATCCGGGCTCATGATCGCCCCGGTGCAGGGCCGGCCGGTCGCGGTACAACCGCGCCAGGTCCGAGACCAAAGCCAGAATGCCGGCATGGGCCGGGTCTTCCAGGGCATCCCAGTCCAGCTGACCGGCGTCGTTCCACTCAGAAACCTGACCGAACTCTCCGCCCATGAACAGCAGTTTCTTGCCGGGTTGGGTGAACTGTTCGGCGAGCAGCAGCCGCAAGTTGGCGAAACGCTGCCAATCGTCGCCAGGCATCCTGGTCAACAACGACCCCTTCATATGAACCACTTCGTCATGACTGAGTGGCAACGTGTAATTCTCGGAAAAGGCGTATACGGCGCGAAACGTGATCTCGCCGTGGTGATGCGAACGGTAGATCGGGTCACGACCCAGATACTGGAGCGTGTCATGCATCCAACCCATATCCCACTTGTAGTCGAAGCCAAGGCCGCCGACGTAAGTTGGCGACGACACCATCGGCCAGGCAGTCGACTCTTCGGCGAACGTGGCAACCCCTGGGAAGCCCACATGGATCGTGTCATTAAACTGGCGGAGGAAGTCAATCGCTTCGAGGTTCTCGCGTCCTCCGTAGCGATTAGGCACCCATTCGCCGTCATTGCGGGAGTAGTCGAGGTAGAGCATCGAGGCGACCGCATCAACCCGCAGACCGTCGACGTGAAAGCGCTCGCACCAGGCCGCCGCGCTCGACATCAAGAAGCTCCGGACCTCGGGCCGACCCAGGTCGAACACATACGTGCCCCAATCGGGATGTTTGGCCTTACGAGGATCGGCATATTCGTACAGCGGTCCACCGTCGAACTCCACGAGTCCGTGGGCGTCGACGGCGAAATGAGCGGGTACCCAGTCGACGATCACGCCGATCCCGGCTTGATGCAATTGGTCGATCAGGTACTTGAAGTCTTCGGGGGTCCCCCATCGCGAGGCCGGTGCAAACCAACCGATGGGCTGATAGCCCCACGAACCACCGAATGGATGCTCGTTCGGCGGGAGGAACTCGACGTGCGTAAATCCCATCCCCGTGAGATGGTCGATGAGCGGGGCGGCGAGTCCCCGGTAGCCGATCAACTCGCCATCGTCGGTCCGCCAGGACCCGATGTGCATTTCGTAAATTGAAACCGGTCCATCGTGGGCTGCTCCCCGACCCTTCATCCATTCGTCGTCGGACCAGCTGTACTCGTCCCACCAAAGTCGGGTGTTGCGTTCGGGAGCAACCTCCCACCATGCCCCGTACGGGTCAGATTTGTCAATGGCGGCGCCGCCTGAGTAGATCTTGTAGTGATACCCGTCTCCGACTTGCCCGCCGGCCACGGTGCCTTCCCAGATGCCTTCACGGGGGCGGAGCGGGACCTCTTTCCATCCGGTCATGTCCCCGAGCACGGTGACCCGGGTGGCCGCCGGGGCCCAGACGGCGAATGCGACCGCCGGTTTGGCGTCAACCGTGGTCCGGTGAGCACCCAAAAAGTGGTGCACGCCGGCGTGACTTCCGTTCTTGAATCGCTGCAAGTCGGCAGACGTCGCCGGTTTCCAGCTCTCGAGTTGAGCAGGTCCGACGTCGGCGGGAGATAACCGGGTGGTCGTACTTTTGGGCGACCAGTCCGAACTACTCATTTGGTAGCACCGTTCGGTCGCTCTTCGGCAATGTTGGCAATCGGCCCGCCCTGATTGATGATTGGATTACGAATGATACCGATGATCATTCCGTTCACGGGCGACAACACCCGCAGACTCTTTCCGGGTGACGTATCTCCGATCCGACCGATGACATCGCCTTTGGCCACTTTATCGCCCAGCTTCGCCTCAAGGCGCAACACGCCTGAGCGTCTCGCTCGAACCCATTTGGCCGACCGCGACCAGAAGATCTCGTGGTCTGGCTCAGGTGCGCTCTCGATCATCCCTTTGTGAGCGAGAACCCTGAGCGTTCCATTCACGCCCGCTTGAATCATGTTGGGCTGGAATCGGTGAGCCTGGCCACCCTCGAACAGGAGAACCTTGCGCTTATCGTCGGATGCGGCACCT
>JAGXFS010000061.1 GCA_024637275.1 Acidimicrobiia bacterium | reverse complement strand
TGCCAAGGCGAATCGTCCTCACACTTGCCCTAGTCGCTCTCCTTGCAAGCGCCTGCTCGTACCTCCAGAACCTCGACCAGACCATCAGAGCTTCCTGCTCAGTGCTTGGCAATGATCGATTCGATCTGTCATACACCGACGGACCTGATCTCACTCCCGAAGAGATGCTCGACACACCCCAGGGCAAGATGCTCGATGCGTTCTTCAACGGTGGCCCCGGCGAGGTCGAAGGTGGTGGGTATCTTGAGGCTGATGGCTTCTCGATCGTGTCGAACGGTTACGTATTGGGCTACCGAAATGGACAACCGATCTCAGATTTTCGTCTCAATGGTGACGACGTTGAGTCGTGGGGAGGCTGCCAGTCGGTGCTCGTCCGAGGAGACCAGACGGCCAGCAGATGGAACCTCAGCTCGCCCGTCGCTCCCGACGCCAAAGAAATTGCCATTCTCGTCGAAGGTGGGGCTTGTGTAGAGCAAGACGGAACCCGCATCACAACCGAAATAGTCGAAATCGTCGTCGAGAACGAAGACCCGGTCCTGATCACCGCCTGGACACGGGAGGTCAACATGTTTACTGGGTGTGCCGGTATCGGTATCACGTTGGAGGCGAAGGCAGTGCTCGACGTCCCACTCGGTGATCGCAGGCTCCTTGACGGTGGACTCATCCCACCCGCCGAAATCGAAGCGCAACGATGACACACTCATAACCGACAGTATGAGTGTGTCGACCGGCCAGGCGGCATCCGGTTCGTGGCCGCTCTACTTGCCGATTTCCGCGGCTAGCTCTTCGATTGTCAGGCCCGTCGATCGGGTCCCAAGGTCCAGTTCTCCTTCGTAGACGATCTTGTCGTCTACAACCGTGAAAATGCCGTCGAGCGAAACGAGTACGTAGCGCGGGACCCCACCCACTGAACCGTCCTCTCGGGAGACGAACCAGACCATCTCGGCGCCGATCTCAGGCGTCTCCAAACCGTTAAGAACAATTGCACGGCGAACCTGGCCCATTTCGCCACCTTCACTCCATGCCATCCATTCGATCGTTACCGCCTCCGAATCGATCATTCCACTCAGGGTTTCATCGACATCGAGGACGACATCCACGCTCTGCACGATCGGTTCCCCTGGCACCCTTCTCCTGCCAATGAAATGGGATCGACTGAACGTCAAGGTCCAGCTAGGTCCCCCGACCCCCGATTGCTATGGGCAATAGTGCCGTTCGCTGGGCGGAGGTTCCGACCTCGGCGAGAAGCACATCGACGTTAGTGCTCGGATCGATCAGGTGGTACTCGTGGAACTTCGAGTTACGATCAATCCAATACAGGGACCACTCGCTGCTCATCCTCGTATAACGCAGTCTTGCAACCGGCGACCGGGTCCCGGGTCCACTCCGGTCCCAGATCGGGGTTCCAAGGAGGCCGGCACTCGACGATGGTGATCGATCGGTCGGTCACATCGATGTCGTTGCGGATAAGATCCCTGGCACTGTCGGGAATACGCTCGTTGCGAGCATCCACCCAGCGCTGCACCCGGACCAGATCAGTTTGCGGAACCATTGCGCACCTCCTCAACAGACCCGAGGTTACGCCGGTCGTCAACAGTCCTGGCGGCAGATGGGCAGCCCGTGCGATGGCGCCAATCAGAAGGGTCATGTCCAGGACAATGTCACGGGATCCCACCTTGCGGAAGCCGGGGACCTTCCATTGAGGACCGGCTTCCAAAGACTCACCCACGCAGTCTCAAGCTCATCCACGCCACGGACACCAGGGAGCGGAAAGTCCATGAGTAGTGACCGAAGGGTTTCCGTCCATCCACTAGGCAGTTCCGGAGCGCCGATTGGCAGCTGAGTATCTCTGACCGCGAAAGTTTCTGCGACGGCTTCCCGAAGGCTCAATGCATCATGAAGCCCGCCGGACTGAGCGAATAGCACGCAGTCGTAGGCGTCTTTTGCTCGGGAGGAGTCGCCACTTGCGTAGGTACGGATGACGGCGTGGAGTTTCTCGGCGAGCTGCTGGGGGACCGAGATCATCGGAACGACCAGATCGGCCAGGCCCGCGAACTCAAGCAACGTCAGATGGATGGGTACGGGCTCAATCAGGCGTGTATCTGTGGTGAGGTTGATATCCAGCCGGAACGCGGCGAACTGGCGACCGTCGAGCCGGACCGTGACACCAAACCGCAAACCTCCCTCGGTCTCACCTTGGAGCGGACGAGGTGCGCTCACTTCGAACTCGAACCAGTCAGCCGCTTCCCAGTCGAGCACTTTATCGAGAAACACATTCAGGTCCTCGATGGTGCCCCGCCAGTTGGCGTCAACATCCCGAGTTGCCCTGGCTTCGGCTCCGACCCTCCAAAGGAGGGCCACGCCACCCTTGATCGCCCATCGGTCATCGCCGGCGGCAACGAATCGGGCCACCAGTCGGTGAAAGGCCACGTCTTTGCGGAGCCGGTCATGGGGTGTCCCGGTTTCCTCGGCGGCATTGCGAATACGTTGTTCCAGAGAAGCACGAAACGCCTCTGCGTCTTCGAATCTTCCAACGGTCATGTGACCCCCACGAAGATGGATGCGGAGTCTGGATACCTGGCGGCTGCCCGATGGAGCTGTCCGTGCCGGATCAACCCTTGTTCCAAGGCTTCGGTGAGTGCGGCCCCAGCACCGGAGGGGTCGCGCTTCGCAACATCGGCGATGGTCCGCAACGGCGTTGTGACAGGTACCCCGTCACGACGGGTCCATTCGTCGGACCCAACGTCGGAATAGTGCAACATCACGCCGGCCCGGCGCCCCCGAAACACTCGCGGCAGGGTGAGGTGGATCTTCACCGGCATCGCCTCACCAATCCCGTACACCACCAGCGCCGATTCGTGGCTAGCAACGGCGTTACTACCGGCCCACAGGCACGCCACGACGATATCCTCGTGGCCGCTAGCCGGAAATCGAGCCAGTCGCTGGATGCCGTGGGCGACTTGCAACAGGTCCCCGCTCCGCCGAAGGTAGTACAGCTCCTGGCGTGAGACTCCGACGGCGCCCGCCTGTGCTGTCGTGAGGTACCCCGCCTGAGGCTCAGCTATTCGGTAAAGACGATCCATGACGCTGCGCATGAATGTAAAGATACTCTTTACATTCATGTATGGGAAGGACTATTAGATCGAGGGCGGGCCAGAAAGGCCGCGATATCCGAACGGTCATCCACGACCACTCGCCTTTGGACCATTTGTCGGCGAACCGACTCATGAAGGACTCGGGGAACCCGTGGTGTCAACAACGCCGTGCTGCTCGTCAGTCATTAACCTCAGTACTGCAGTGATCCGTGACCAAACCGCGTCCTATGCGCGTCCTGGCGCCCACTCCGGGCCTCTCAATGACCTCCTTCAGACGCGCAGAAACCCCCGTCTACCAGGGGTTTTCTGTAGTGGGCGATACTGGGATCGAACCAGTGACCTCTGCCGTGTGAAGGCAGCGCTCTCCCGCTGAGCTAATCGCCCCAGCCTGTTTTGGGTCGGGCTGTGGAGAGGCAGTGTAGAAGGTTCTCGCGTAGCTGCGAAACAGCAAATGAACCCACAACGCGATGGAGCTGACCCAAAGATCAGCTCCATGGATTCGCCTAGGTTGTAGTCGATTACGGCTAGTTGTCGACGTACTGGAGGATGTCGCCTGGCTGGCACTCCAACGTATGGCAGATGGCTTCGAGCGTCGAGAACCGCACCGCCTTGGCTTTTCCCGTTTTGAGGATCGATAGATTCGCCAGGGTCACGCCTACCGACTCCGCCAGGTCCGTGAGTGTCATCTTGCGATCGAGGAGCACCCTGTCAAGGTTGATTTCGATACCCATCATCAAACCGTCAGTTCCGACTCGTCCTGAAGGGTGATCCCCGCCTTGTAGATCTCAGCGACCGCCAGGGCCAGCAACCCGCCGGCAATCGTCATAAACGGGAGATCGATATTCAGAGTCCAGCTTCCTTCGGTCACCGTGGCGATCCAGGAGTTCGTGATCCAACCGACCGGAATCAAACCAAAAGCGGCGTAGGCAACCTTGCGGAGCCGATCGTAATTCTCATCCCGGAACGCACTACCTCCAAGGACCGCACGGAGTGCCCGACGAATCTGGTGGGCAATGTAGGTGCCGAAGGCCATCGCCACCACGATGCTGGCTCCGGCGGCATAGGCCAATTGGGTCACCGTCGCCTCGTTCAAGGCGGCCACATCAACGGTCACCGGAACGCCAAAGAAGTCCCCACTCGTCGCCACCCCTGCGGTGTCCTTGAGCGCTTCAACGATGAATGGCGACACAATCGTCATCACCGATACCAGGACGATCCCAATGATTCCGATCACGAACATGATGTCAAACGCCACCTTCGAGATCTTGATTACCTTCATATTCATGGCACCTTCTCCTTTTTGTTTACCGATGAACTCTTATTGTTTTACAATAAATCATTATTGATAAACAGTCAAGCTAGTTTTATCGAATTTCGATAAATATCGTTGAAGGTGAAGCAGGACCGTACGATCACGCGACGCTGCCAGGGGACAAGAGGAAGTCACTATTCAGACTCGTTGGGTTATCGCTGCTCGCCGCCACGGCTATCGCATCGACAGCGACCCAGCCACCGAGCAGACCGCCATACAAGGGCAAACCGACGAACCAGGCTAGGTCTCCGACGCGGTGTCTTGGCGGCGGGCATCAGCAACGCGCCGGACTTCGGTGGCGAATTCTGGGAACCCATCGAGGACTTGATCGAACTTGTCTCGATCCAAGGCATAAAGGTTGCAGTAGTCGACCGCGACGACGGTGTTGGCGCGGGGCTGGCTGCTGAGCAGGGCCCACTCGCCAAAGAAGTCACCGTCGCTCAAGGTGGCGACTACGGTGCCCTCGTCGTGAGACAAAACCTCGACGGTGCCCTTATTGATGAAGAAGATTCGATGTCCGATTTCGCCACGGCGCACAATCGTTTCACCGGGGATGAAGACCTGCGGAACCAGGTGAAGAACCAGTTCGCGGAGGAAAACTTCGCTGGCTCGCTCGAAGATCGGCACTTTGCGCAACACGTTGCGGTGCAGATGCAGGGCAACCTCGATGTGTAGTGACCGTGGAAGGTCCATGAGCATCTCTGACTGACTACCCATGCGGCTCTCCCACAAGTAGTTGTAGTAGTCGCGGACCCGGGTTTGGAGTTCGTGTGGGACGTGCCGGTCGCGCAAGAAGTGATTGATGGTTTCTATACGCCCCAGGTGCCGCGCTCGCAGCACATCAATGTTGGCCAATAAGCTGGCCACGTTGCCAATGATGTAGCCGAACATGGCGACACCCAGTCCCATTACGACCATGGCGTACGCCACTTGCCTCCCACCGACCGGTGCTATGTCTCCGTAGCCCACAGTGGTGAGCGTGGTGATCGTCCAGTAGAGCGCTTGCTGATAGGGATGGAGCTCAGCGTGTCCGGCTTCGAGTCCGTCGAGGGCGATCCAACCACAGGCAATCCAATGAGAACTGACCACGATCCAAAAGAAGAAAAACGCCAGGCGCAGCAACGCAGGGTTGAACGACGTCCGCACCCGCCACTCTCGCTGCAGAATCAAGATTCTTGCCACCCGGAGGACTCGCAGCAGGCTCAGCAGCCGGAGCGCCTGACCTGCAGAACCCTCAGCAAGACCTGAGGCGGCAGCGATGACATCGAACGGGATGGCGGCCATAAGATCAACGAGAAACCAGGTCCGTAAGTAGTGGCGCCTGACCACGGAAGGCTCACTGACGGGCCGTCCGCCGACGACGATTGGTCGTGAGAACCGCATAACGACATCGGCACCAAAGAGCAGCGCCGCGACTGTCGACCCCACTGTCATCCAGCCAACATCCAGCGAGTCGAAGACCACCCTCAGCGGCATCGCGATCGCAACGAATATGGTGGCGGCTAGCACGGCCACATCCCACGGGCCGACTCCCGACTCGTCGCGACGCGTTTTCACGAGATGTCCTCTCCGTGCGAGTAGGGCGCCATGTGGTGTCGTTCGACGTCCGATTGCTTAGTCATGTGCTCCGCCCAGCCTCGAGTTGCTAGCACCCGACCCTTGGTCGACCGCCGCCACCACAATAAGATTCTCAAAGCAATGCTGCACGCTGTGACGAGAATCTCAGGCTTTTAGCAAGATTTCGAGTCGGTTCGACCTGCCGCCCGCCTTTACCCGCCTAGTGCTCGTACTCTGTACGGGGTGACAAACATGAAGCCATCTCTGTGACCGACGCCGAATTTGATCGGATCGTTGGCGAAGCGCTCGACAGCTTGCCCGAGTGGGTGAATGAGACGATGGATAACATCGTTTTCGCCATTGCTGACTGGCCATCTCCTGAACAGGCATCCGAAGGGGACGGACTGCTCGGTATCTACGAAGGGGTCTCGCTGCTTGATCGGGGCAACGATTACTCCGCCGTTTTGCCAGACACCATCACCATATTCAAGCAACCACACCTCGCCCTCGGCCTTGATCCGGACGAGCTTCGCAATGAGATTCGGGTCACAGTCCTGCACGAGATCGCCCATCACCTCGGCATGGACGAGGAACGTCTGCACGAACTCGGATGGGATTAGCGGACCGCCAGGACGCCCCGCAGACGCTCATCGACGGCATCGAGAGCGCTGCGATTTCCGGTCCACGCGTTATACGCTAAGTGGTCGAGGCCGATGTGAATCAACGCGCATCGCATTCGCTCGTCGAAGTTGTCGAGGTTGGCACCTGACTCGCCGAATCGCGTGCGGGCGGCTGCGACGACATCAATCTGCGACATCGCTGGATACCAGGGCGACCAGAACTCCAACCATGCGACGTCATAGAGGAAGTCGCCGAGGTGGGAACTCCCCCAGTCAAAGATGCCGGCAATTCGGCTGTCGGCGACGTGTACGTTGCGCTCCAATAGATCGGCGTGTACGACGTTCGGCTCGGGGTGCAACGAGTCCGTCAGGGCATCGAGTTCCCGATAGCCGCGTTCAAACGTTGTGTATGCCGATTCGTGCTTACGCAGTTTGTCGGTCCATCCGTGCGTTCGCCGCTCGGGTTCGTCGGTCACTACCGCCAAGATGAACGCCCGCCATGACGGGAAAGGCATGTCGTAGGGTCCCCATCCGCCAAACCCTTGGGCATCCTTGGGGGCGACCGATCGGAGCCGATCGAGTGCCGTCACCAGCGACGGCAGGACCGATGCCCACCCACTGGCGTCGAGCGACTCCAGTGGCACTCCCTGGCAGTGTTCGGAAATGGCGTAGTAGCCCTCGAACGCCTCGCCGATGTCCGACACCGGCGGGATGGGCAGTCCTTCAGATGACCACGATCCGGCAATGCGATCCTTCTCAAAGTCTCCGCGAAACTGTCCGAATCGAGCGACTTTACGAGCTTCTGCTGTCGAGAAGCCAAACGCAGTAGACCAGGCACCCGCCCCAACGACCACAACATCGCTGACCGGCCCGACCAGATCAGTCAGGAAGTCGATCACCTGCTGGACGGCGAACTCGCTCAATGCCTACCGCCCTCGTGTCTCTGACCAAGATTTGCCCGCTTGGACATCAGGTTCTCGAGGGAGGCCGAGAGCGATCTCGGCAACAATGTTGCGTTGTATCGCAAACGTGCCGCCGCCTAGGGTGAGCGCCGGTTGAAACACAAAGCCGTAGTGCCAGATCGGATCGACGTCGGGAAACTGGCTGGCGTCCCCGCGCGGAAAGTTGATCTCGGTGAGGCCATCTTGCTGGTGGGCCGGAACGTCACCAGACGGCCCGGAGCCTTCAAGCAGGCCTGAGGCTCCGGCATAGTCTTTGGCGAATTGCATGACGTGCTGACCGTGCTCGTCTGACAGGATCTTTTGGGCCGAGGCTTCAGGTCCTGGTGTTCGCCCCTTGAGCCGGGCGCTCAACATACCCAACTGCATGAGCCGCAGAACTTCCGACTCGCTATAGATCCCGGCTAGGCGGTCACGAAGGATCGGATCACGCACACCGCCCGCGGCGCGAACCAAATCAACCAGCGTCCGAGCCGTCGGTCCGACCCCCCACAGTGCACCTCCCGACGAGAGTGACGCCCGCTCGTTTAGCAGCGTCGCAACCGCCAACCGCCAACCATCCCCTTCGCCACCGACCCGGTTCGCAACTGGGATGCGAACCTCATCCAGGAAGACCTGGTTGAACGAATGAGCCGTAGACATGTCGATGATCGGTTGCATCGAGAGCCCCGGGAGGTCCATGGGGAGAAGGAAGTACGAGATCCCTTTGTGCTTAGCGACATCAGGATCGGTGCGAGCGAGCAGGATCCCAAAGTGTGATTTGTGCGCATAGCTCGTCCAGATCTTCGATCCGGAAATAACGTATTCTTTGCCGTCGCGGACAGCACGAGTCGCGAGGCTGGCGAGGTCACTGCCCGAATCGGGTTCGCTGAACAGCTGACACCAGTACTCGTCGCCGCTGAATATCTTCGGGAGAAACCGGGCACGTTGCTCGTCGGTCCCAGCCGCCAGAATGACTGGTGCTGCCCATCCAATCCCGATCGCGTTGTCGGAACGTTTCACGCCCGCTCGAACGAATTCTTCATCAATGATGACCTGATGCATCGGATCGGCATTGAATCCCCACGGGGCCGGCCAATGGGGCACGACGTAACCGGCCTCCGAAATTTCCTGCCCGGACGGCGCCGGGTGCTCGGCTAGCCACGCCCGCACAGCCATACGGCGTGGGTCATCGGCAGTTGGCATGTCGAAGTCCATAATCACAAGCTAGCGACCCGATATCGGGTCCCACGAAGCTTCCGAGCGAGGAGTCTCTGGCTACGATCGGCGATTCGAGCCCTTGGGACGGGGTCGCCAACACAGGAGTTCTTATGGATCAGCTCATTGCCAGGATCACCGCAAAGACCGGCCTATCGGCCGACAAAGCCGAAGAAGTCGTCGGCATGGTGATTGCTTTCGTCAAAGACAAGCTCCCCGGGCCAATCGCGTCGCAGCTCGACGGTCTCATGGGTGGTGGTGCAGACGCCGGTGACGGTGGCGGCATGATGGACAACATCAAGAAGGGCCTTGGCGGCCTCCTCGGCGGCTAACGCTTCTCGACCAGTTCTAGACAGCGACCCCCGCAGTCTGCGGGGGTCGCTGCTTTGTACGGCGCGACAACCCGTCGCGTCCATCAACAGAAGTGAGTACCGTTAGCGACCGGAGGTTCCCTGTTGTCGGACCGGTCAACGGCATGGCCAAGGATATTGGTGTGGTTCGTGCATATGGCACTGGCTCCAGCTTTCGTCGCCGTTCTGCTGGCGGCTCCAGCGGTCGATGCCACATGGCAACACAACCCCACCCATTTCTGGATGGTGGCTGGAGTGGCGTTCGGCAACCTCGTACTCGCCTTGCGAATCGGTCGAGAGGCCCAGGCTCGCCGCGACGCCCGACTGCTCTTGATGTCCCTGTCGTACTCGGTCAGTGCGGCCTTCTTCGGTGTCCATGCACTCGCAACGCCCAAACTGCTTGCGGCGGGGAGCAACCTCGGTTTTTCGCTTGCCATGCCCGCTGGTCTGGTCGTGGCGGCCATCCTGGCAGCGCTGTCGTCCGTGGAATGGTCCGAAACTCGCTCTGCCGACATCATCCGTTCCAGGTCGGCTCTGACACTGGTGGTGCTCGGCGTCGCCGCCGCCTGGCTCTACTTGAGCGTCAACGACATGGCACCCCTCGGGGTGCCACTTGAGCAGTCAGGTCTCAGCAATCTCTTCCTGCCGCTCGAAATCGTCGGTGTGGCCTTGTTCCTCTTCGCGGCATTTCGGTATTGGCTCGTCTACCGTGCCCGACCATCTCCGGTAGCGATCGCTCTGGTCACCTCGATGGTCCTGTTGGCCGAAGTCGTGGCGATCGTCGGTCTGTCGCGGACCTGGCAGCTGTCCTGGTGGACCTGGCATGCAATCATCCTCGTGAGCTACGCCTATGTGGCGTACGCGGCGTGGGTCCAGTTCCGGCGTGAAGGACGGCCCACCTCACTGTTCTCGTCGGTGGCGTTGGCAACCACAGTCGAAGAGATGAAATCGGAGTTTCGCCAGGCTCTTGAGCAACTGGTGGCTGCCGTCCAGGGCGCTGGATCAACCGACGATGCCAAGCAAGCCGCCCGAACGCTCGGTGAGCAGTTTGGACTAACGATCGGGCAGACCGAAATACTCGAAGGTGCGGCCGACGCCCTGGCTGCCGAGCGCCGACAGTCGGGAGTTCTCGCGGCGATGGCAGATATCTCCCGCCAGCCACTCGACAACCTCACCGAGTCCCAACTCGGAACGCTCGGCGCAGAAGCACTGAGCACCGCCACCGGCATCCAGTTCGCCTTCACGGCTGAGGATCAGGACAGCCCGGCGATTGGCGACGGCATCCCGGTGGTGTTCCACGACCGAAAGTTCGGAACCCTGGCAGCAACGGCCGGAAGTGACCGCGGAGGCGACGCGGGCCTCGTCGGGTCGTTTGCCGACCACCTGGCCATGGCCATGGGAAACCTGGCGATTTACCGAGACCTGCGCGGGCTGTTCGGTCGCTACGTCTCCCCAGCGGTGGCTACCCGGTTACTCAATGATCCCGAAACGGCCCAGCTTGGTGGGGCCATCGTTGAAACGACCGTACTCTTTGCCGACCTCCGGGGGTTCACGTCGTACACGGAAAGCATTCAACATCCCGCCGAAGTGATGGACCTACTCAACCGTTACTTCACCGCCGTGGTACCGATATTGCTCGACGAGGGCGGAACAGTCGACAAGTTCGTCGGCGATGCCGTCATGGCCATTTTCAACACCCCGGTCCTCCAACCGGATCACGCGGTCCGGGCGGTCCGAGCAGCCTTTCGAATGCAGCAGGCGATTGCCGAAGTGGTCCAGGATCGACCTGATTGGCCGAAGTTCCGGATCGGCGTCAACACCGGGTCGACGTTGGTCGGAAACATCGGCAGCGACGAACTACGCAACTACACGGCCATCGGCGATGCCGTCAACGTGGCTGCCCGACTAGAAGTTGCCGCCGAACCCGGCCAGATTCTCATGGGGGCCACCACCTACGATCTGGTGCGCCACGTCGTGACCGCCGAACTCGTTGAGCCGGTCGAGGCCAAAGGCAAAGCCGAACCGGTGGTGGCGTACCGACTCACCTCCATCCACGACAGCGGATAATTGGGTAGCGCTCGAAGCGGAAGGAGCGCCTGGGCAACTACGGTTAGGCCCATGGCGAACCGCGAAGAATTCCTCATCGAGATTTGGAAAACTGTGATCGATCCGACGCTCGACGGCTTGGATTGACAATATCCTGACCTGGCAAGTACGTGACGCGAGCACGTCGTTCGCCAAGATTGCACCAGCTCTTGCTCGCCTCCTCGAAGCCGGTGTTAACCACCACGACCCGTCGATCGTCACCCCGGTTTGCTGCCTACGAGGCCGTTTTCGGAACCCTATATATGCTCGATGATCCGGGCCTCGATGACAACGCCTTCGAAATGCTGCACAAAGAACTCCTGACGGCCGCGCCTATCCGGCCCGATGCGGCGAAGTAGCGGGCGCGTCACCTGGGAAGTCCGGCCCGCAAATGGCAGATATGGCCAGTAGAGTCGAAGAACGGGACTTACTCAGGAGGACAGACCATGGCCAAATACGTCACTTTCTTCTCATATACGGCAGAAGCAGTCAGAGGAATGATCAATCATCCAAGCGATAGATCTGAGGCTGCTCGACAGCTCGTCGAGTCGCTCGGCGGATCCATCGAATCGTTCTATTGGATGCAGGGAGCCCACGACGGCTTTCTGATCTCTGAGATACCTGACGGGGTCAGCGGGGCGGCTTTGGCTGCGGCGGTTGCCAGTACTGGCGCGATCACGAACCTCACGACCCATGAGATTTTCGACCACGATCAACAAGCCGACATCATGGCGAAGGCCAAAGTGGCATTGGGCGCCTACACGCCGCCTGACTGAATCCTGGAAACGCAAGCGGTCTAGAGGGATGACCGCTGATCCGAAGGGATCGCCAGACGTGCGATCCGGCGCGAGAAGTAGAAGATTCGTTTCAGATTTGCCAGGACATCAACTTCAAACCGATACAGCGCCACCCGGTTTGGGGCGTCGACCATGAGTCGTTCGGCTTCATGGAGCGAGGCGGCACGCTCGAGGCTTTTGACTTCCTTCTTCATCGCCTCGACCTGCTGGGCGGCCGATTCGTTCTTCTGAGTGAGCGCCACCATGGCGAAGTCGAGTGCTTCCTGGACGGTGGCGAGATACTCCCGCAGAACCTTGCGGGTGGGCGCCGACACAACGAGAGACTCTTCAATCCTGGCAAAACCGAGTGAAACGAGATTGGTTTCGATCAGATCACCAATAGCTTCGAGGTTATTGGTTGCTTCCATCAGGTTGACGAGTTCTTCGGAGCTCGCCTCGCTCATCTGGTTCTGCCCGATGTGGCCGAGGTAGCGGATGATGTAGCCGTGCAGTTCGTCAACCTCGTCGTCGGCCCGCTGTATAGCCACTAGGTCGTCGCGGTTGCCGGTCAGGATCGCTGGCAGGATCTCCGCCAGCATGGTGCGGACCCGATCAGCCATCCTCAATAGTTCGAGACGGGCACGATCGAGAGCGAGCGGCGGAGTATCGAGCAGCGATTTGTCGAGGTATTTTACTTTGACCTTCGCCTCGTCAGCCGCAGATCGGTCAGGCACCACCCGTTGGACTAGAGCGGCGATCTGTTTGGTGAAGCCGATGAACAAGAAGGCATTGACGAGGTTGAAGGTCGTGTGGGCGTTGGCTATTTCGCGGGCGGTTCCCCCTCCCAGAAAGCCGACGAAAGCGGCCAACTGACCGATGAAGAAGACCCACAGCAACACACCAGCGACATTGAAGAACGTATGAGCGACCGCCGCCCGAAGTGCCTCACGCGGCTTGCCAATGGCTGCAAGCAGTGCCGTTGCCGAGGTCCCAACATTGGCGCCCAGGATGAGCGCGATTCCGGCCTCCGGCGACAAGAGTCCCTGAGAAGCCAGGACAATCACAATGCCGGTGGTTGCCGACGACGACTGGACCAGGGCGGTAAACGCGGCGCCGATAACAATGCCGATTATGGGCCGTTCCATGGTGGCCATGGCCTCGATAAACGGCGGATAGGTACGGAGCGGAGCCATGGCATCCCCCATCACCACCATTCCAAAGAAGACCAACCCCAGGCCCATCACGACCGCCCCTTGGGCGGCGCGGTTGGAGCGCTTGGCGACGAACGTCATCGCAAATCCGGCGGCCACCAGCAGCAAGGCGTATTTCGTGACGTTCAGCGATACGATCTGGGCGGTAACCGTCGTCCCGATGTTGGCTCCCATGATGATCCCGAGCGACTGCTCAAGGGTCATAAGCCCGGAGGTTATGAACCCGACGACCAGAACGGTCGTCACCGACGAAGATTGGATCACCGCCGTCACGCCCGCGCCGGTCGCTAGACCTGTCCAACGATTCGACGTAAGGCGTTGCAGAATGGACCGCAGCCGTTCCCCGGCCACCACCTTCAGGCCATCGGTCATCTGATCCATACCGAACAGAAAAATGGCTAGGCCGCCAAGGAGCCCGATGATCAGGGTTCCGAACGCGATTTCGTCGGTCGCCTCGGCGACGGCTTCGGTCGCCAAAGGAGACATCGTCGACGCAGCCGAGACCACGAGCTTGGATAGGGCGAGTTGCTCGAACATGACGCCATACGGTACACGGCGGGACCTGGCCGCATACCCGTTGCGACCAGCTAAATCACCCGGCAGCAGTTGTCATGGTGTCCCGAATCTCAACGATTGAGACGTGCTCGGCCTCCCGCCATCGGATCGTCAATACGCTCCTCGACTTCGGGAACAGAGTCAGGAACTCGGAAGACGCACCCACAGCTCCGTTGCGACCTGTGTCCAGTACCCCTAGGGTCGATGGGATGATCGACGAGAAGCGAAGATCCATCATCGGTATCGCCTCCGGCCTCGTGGTTGGTGCATTAGTTGTGTTGGCCGGCAGCGCTGGCAGCCGAACTGTCGGCCCGGTCGCCGTGTTCGCCATATGTGGCTTCATCGCCTATGGGATCAACTGGGCGGCATTCGTGCCGGCCAACCGGGCCCAGACCGAGCACTACTTCGACCTGACCGGGAGTGCCACCTATCTCACCGTCACCGCAGTCGCCCTGGCACTCAGCGGCGACCTAGACGCCCGAGCGATCATCGTCGGACTCATGGTGGGGATTTGGGCCGCCCGGCTGGGCTCGTTCCTGTTTCGCCGGGTGCGGCGCGACGGACGAGACGGCCGGTTCGATCGGATCAAGACCGATCCGCTGCAGTTCTTCATGACATGGACGCTGCAGGGCCTCTGGGTATTGCTCACGCTAGCGGCCGCCCTGGCGATCATCACCGGCACAGAACGACAGGCCATCGGATGGGTTGCGATCGTCGGCATCGCCGTCTGGGTTGCCGGCTTTGCGGTCGAGTCCATGGCAGATCGGCAGAAGTCTGCCTTCAAGAAGAACCCCGCCAACCAAGGCCAGTTCATCACGTCGGGACTGTGGGCCTGGTCGCGACACCCGAACTACTTCGGGGAGATTGTGCTCTGGACGGGTATTGCCATCATGGCGGTACCGGTCTTATCTGGCTGGCGTTGGACCGCCTTGATCTCGCCGGTCTTCGTCGTGCTGTTACTGACCCGGGTCAGTGGTATACCGATGCTGGAGGCCCGGGCCGAGAAACGCTGGGGCGGCGACCCACAATACGAGGACTATGTTCGCCGAACACCGGTACTAATCCCGCGGGTGCCGCGAGCTTAGGCATCGTTCCCATTCGGCCAGCCCGACAAAGCGAAACCCCGCACCTGGTGCGGGGTTTCTGCTTGTGGGCCGTGCTGGATTTGAACCAGCGACCTCTTCCGTGTCAGGGAAGCGCTCTCCCCCTGAGCTAACGGCCCGTGGGGACTTGCATTATCACCGACCTAAGTCGGAGAGGCGACGCCCGGAATTGAACCGGGGTACGAGGTTTTGCAGACCTCTGCCTAACCACTCGGCCACGTCGCCATGTGGAGGCCTATCAGACCTCGTTTCACTTCGACCAAATTCGATCGACGTGGAGCGGAAGACGGGATTCGAACCCGCGACCTCAACCTTGGCAAGGTTGCGCTCTACCAGCTGAGCTACTTCCGCCTGTGGGGCGGTATGTTAGCCCACCCGCACGACTCGTAAAGTCAGTGGCAAATCAGCCGAACCTCGCTTTCAACGTCCGGTCGACCCGAAACCACCTTCGGCTCGCGGCGAGTCTGGTAATTCGTCCACTTCGACCAGCTCCTGCTCAACGACCGGAACCACCATCAACTGGGCGATACGGTCTCCCCGGGCGATATGGACCGGTTTAAGCCCGTGGTTCACGAGGAGAACGGCTATCTCACCCCGATACCCTGCGTCGATCAGTCCGGGACCGTTGGTAACGCCGACGCCATGTTTGGCGGCCAGGCCACTCCTGGGAACGACCAGCCCCGCGAACCCGATCGGGATGGCCACGGCGATCCCGGTCGGTACTTTTGTGCGCTCGCCTGGCTCCATCGCAGCCGCTTGTCGGGCATATAGATCGACGGCTCCGTCGCCCTCATGGGCATGCGATGGCGTTGGTAGTTCATTATCTAGCTTTTTGAAGCTAATCTTCATTCGATAGAACCATTCGTGGGGCGAATCCGGGCGGATTTCCCATGGAGAAATTACTTGCCGAACTTGTACTGTAACGGCTGCGAGGCCACAGTCTCGGTCGCAGATGGATCCTGCCCGGCGGGTCATCCGATCCGCCCCGTTGTTTTTACGTCTACCCCGGGCCGCCATCGCGCCAAGAGCCGGCCAACCCGCCCACTTGAGCGCCTGGCGCTCAGCACGGTAAAGGCGATCAGCTCCCTGAAACCGTCCGAGCCGACGATGGCGCGAGTCTCGGCGGCCGCTCGATCCGTCAACAACCTGAAACCATCCGAACCGACGATGGCGCGCATTTCGGCGGCCGCTCGATCCGTGGCCACTCGACCACCTGGTCCCATGCCCCAACCAAGGCCTGGTCCCGCCGTTGGTCGGCCCTCGTCCCCAACTTCGGGACACCCGGGCCCGCTCGGACTCCCGTTCGTGGAGATGTTCGGGTTCGATGGAGACAACGAAGTCCTCGGCGAAGACGACTTCCTACCGGTAGTTGCCGCCCACGCTCCTAGCCAGGTTCTGCAAAGGACCCGCCCAAGCACCGAAGCACCGCTTACGAAGTCGATCCGCCCGACCAAGCTAAGCCTATTCGACTCGATCCCCCGCCTGAGCGAAATCGGCATCATGACGTCGAGCGAAAACACCGGCACCCTCATCGAACGTCTCTGGGAAGCGACCGGAGAAATGGAGGCGCTTGAAGGCTCCTGGAACGCAGCACCTTCGAGCTTGTCCACCCGTTTCCAGCACTCCGACCACCGGTGGGGCCTCATTGGGGCATCAATACTCGGCTTGATCCTGTTCATTGTGGCGCTAGCCAACGTGGGCGGGGGTCCGGTCGCCGCCCCTGATCTCGACCCGGCCCGTCAAGCGGTCGAGTCGGCGGTTGCCACCGTTGACGAGTTGACTGTCATCAGCGCGGCGCTCGCAGATCCCAACGCTCCGACCGATGCCATCTCGGGAGCCGCCGTCAACCTGGCGGTCATCGACCGAGCAGCCCGCGACCTGGCGACGTCCGCCTCTTCGTTCGCTTCGTCGGAAGGATACGGCGTACTAGCTTCGTCACTATCTGCCGCGGCCGACCAGGGATCGGCTATCGAAGCTCGGCTTGGCGATGCCCTCTCGTACCGTCTCGTATCCGATACGTTGTTCATCCTCCCGCCGTTACCGTCCGAAGCCGACGGGACCTTGAGCGCCCAGATCAGCTTTGACCTGGCAGCGATGGTCAGCGACGCCGAGCGCGCCGTACAACGACTCCCGCGCGACCCGGCTCTGGCCGCTCACCGACTCGAAACCGAACGCCTCGTCCAGGATATGCTCCCGATGATCGACCGCTATCTGGAAGGCGTGCGCAATGGCGACGCCTCCGAAGCTCAGATCAGCGCCAAGAGCATTACCGACCGAGTAGCGGCCAACCGGCAAACAAGAGCCGCTGCCTATCGAACGTTCGACAGCGAGATCAGCGAACTCGCCTCGGCATACAGCACACGCCTACAAGCGGCCGGCGAGCTACTAACTCAGATTCCTTAGGGTCGATCGCTCGCCTCGAAGGAAGCCATTTCGGCTTCGAAGTCCCGGGCGCCCGTGAAGTCCTTATAGACAGAAACGAACCTGAGGTAGGCAACCTCGTCGTTGCTCCGAAGCGCTTCGAGCACTGCACGGCCGATCTCATCGGAGTCGACCACCGGTGATTGGCGCCGGGCAACGACCATGACGTCATCCACCACCGCCCCGATGATTTCATCGGCGTTGGGCCGCTCGGCGAGGGCTGTTTCGAGTCCATGACGTAGCTTGGCGGCACTAAACCGCTGTAACGAACCGTCTCGCTTACGGACCATGAGCACCGTATCGGAGCGTTCGTACGTCGTGAAGCGGTTTTCGCAGGAGTCACAACCTCTCCGTCGGCGCACGGCCGAGCCATTCTCGGCGGGGCGCGAGTCGATGACGCGCGTATCAGAGGCAGCACAGAATGGACATTGCATGCACCCCAGGTTACCTGCCTGGCGGTGGCCTCCGCGAAGCACCAGGCCTTTCACGCTGCAACGGACCGATTGGCACCAATAACAACGGGTCGATGCTGGTGCACGCCCCTTATGCGTACACCCACATCGACCCGTTAGACCCCCCTACCCGCCGCAGCGGGTTGCTCCGCCCACTCGTTGATCAGTTACCCGGCACGATCAGTGACTGACCCACTCCCAGCACGCTGCCAGGCAGGTCGTTCATCTGCCGGATGTCATACAACGTCGCACGCACGTCGCCGCCCGGGGCCGTGTGCTCCGCTGCAATGTCCCACAACGTTTCACCCGCCCCTACGACATGCGCTGACGTCTCACGCAGTGAGCTCCCGGCCTGGGCACCGGCGGCAAAGATCAGAGTCAACGCAAAGATGATGGCCATGAACAGCACGACGAGCCGGGTCACATTGACGCCGATCGGGCGAACGACCGGTTCCATGAGACGGAGCGTCGGCTGAGGATTCGGGGATTGAGCTATGGCAATCATCTGCTTGTCTTCCTTCCTTGCCACCGGGATCCTGCACCCGGATGGCCACTACTGCGGCTGATTCACAACCTACGAACCCGGTGTGACAGAATCTGATCACTCAAACGGTGGGCAATCAGATTTCGGCCGGAGCCGTATGAAATCTTGCCCGTTGACCGAACAAGTGTTCGCCATCACTATATCGAACACACGTTTGGTGTCAAGTCGAACATATGTTTGTATTTCGTGAGCCCGGACGGTAGCGTGTTGGGAACACATGTTCGAAAGGAAATCCGCATGAGTGGAGATACGGACCAGCTGAGTACCCGACAACGCGAGGTACTCCAATACATCCAGACCACCGTCTCAGAGCGCGGCTATCCACCGTCCGTGCGCGAAATCGGCGAAGCCATCGGACTGTCGTCTCCTTCGACCGTTCACAGCCATCTGTCTACGCTCGTCAAACACGGCTTCTTGCGGCGCGACCCGTCCAAACCTCGCGCGATTGAGGTCACCAGCCACGCCGACGAAGATTCAGCATCGACCGCGCTGCCGGTAAGTCGTCAGCGATCCGTCCCCCTCCTCGGTCGGATCGCAGCAGGAACGCCAATCCTGGCCGCCGAAGACATCGACGAGGTAATGCCCTTGCCTGAAAGCCTGGTGGGAACCGGCCCGCTCTTCATGCTGCAGGTCAAAGGCGACTCGATGATCAACGCTGGCATCCTCGACGGGGATTTTGTGGTTATCCGCCAGCAGAACGACGCCCGGGACGGCGAGATCGTCGCTGCCTTGATCGACGGCGAAGAAGCGACCGTCAAACGGTTAGAACGCAAAGACGGAGCGGTAATCCTGCATCCGGAGAACCCTGCGCTCGAACCGATGGTCTTCGCTGAGGGAGTCGAGATCCTCGGTAAAGTTGTGTCGGTCCTTAGATCAATTCCGTAGTACCGGAAAACACGTATTCGGCGGGCCCGGTGATAAACGCATCGGGCCCGTCCAATTCCACGTCGAGCGGGCCACCAACCAGCAAGATGGTGACGACATCGCCGCTCAGTCCGGCCGCCCGGGCGGCGACGGCGGTCGCTACCGCTCCCGTCCCACAAGCATTCGTTTCCCCGACTCCTCGCTCCCAGGTACGCACCCTGATGCCGGCTGGAGTCGCCTGAGCGAACTCAACGTTGGTTCCACCTGGCGTCGACTGTTCAAGGTCTGAGCCAACCTGCTCGACCGGTGCCTCACCGACATCAGCGACGAACGTCACCGCATGCGGGTTGCCAACCGAGATGCGCCGAAACGTCAGGTCGTCGCCGAATTCTTCGCCGACGACCGGTTGTCCAATCTCGACCCGGTATCGGCCGTCCCCCGTCGGACCCACCGTAAGGGGCCCCACGGCGGTGTCGACTACTCCCCCGCCTGGCGACAGCCAGCGGCGGTCGATGGCATACCGGGTGACGCACCGCAGGCCATTGCCACACATCTCTGCTTGCGACCCATCTGCGTTCCAATAGCCCATCTGGACTCGGTTGTCTCCGGTGGGGGTGACGATGAGGATGCCATCGGCCCCGATACCGGTACGGCGATCGCAGACGGTCTCGATAGCGTCAGCTTCCAAAGCCAGTGGGCCATCAAAGACCACAAAATCGTTTCCTAGGCCATGCATCTTTACGAAGTCCACAGACCCAGCCTATCGAGTTCGGACCGGAACGAAAGATATCGTTGGTCTGCCGCAGCATGCCAGGGAATCCACGTAAGGCGTGGGTCGCGACCGAAAAAGGTTCGTTGACGTTTCGCCAGTGCCACAGTCGCCTCGCGAGTGAGCTGTTTGGCCTCTGCCATGGTCAGCTGCCCGTCCAGGTGGGCAACGAATTCGGTGTAGCCGGTTGCTGCCCGAGCCGTTACACCGAGCCGGCCACGGATCGACCGAACTTCTTCGACCAGTCCCGCTTCCACCATCGACTCGATTCGGGCAGCAGCCCGCTCTGGCAACTGGTCACCGGCGTCAATGCCAAAACCTGCAAAAGCCAGAAAGGGCTCATAGGCAGCCACCGATCGAGCAGGACCGGTCGTCGCTCGTTGTGAAGGCGTGAGTCCGGTGATCTCAAGAATCTCGAGAGCTCTCTGGACCCGGCGAGGATTCGCCAGATCCACGATCTCTCCGGCCTGAGGATCGGCCACATCCAGGCGGCGCCGGGCCTCATCGGTGGGCAGCGCCGACATCTGCGACCGTACCTGAGGATCATGGGGAGGGAACTCGAGCGGGTCAAGCAAAGCCCGGACGTGGAGACCAGACCCGCCGACCATCACAATGAGCCGATCCGGGTTCTCCGAAACGACCCGACGCCCAGCGCGCTGATAGTCGGCTACCGAGAACGGCTCCTCCGGATCCACGAGGTCAATCAGATGGTGTGGTACCTCTGCTTGCTCTGCCGTAGTTGGCTTGGCGGTGCCAATATCCATGCCCCGGTATACCTGCATGGAATCGGCCGAGACGATGATCGCTCCGGCTTCGCGAGCCAGTCGCATGGCGAGATCGGACTTGCCCGACGCGGTCGGTCCGACGATGGCGATGATCTTCAGACGAGGGTTCCCATCAGGCTGTGACCGCCCGCGCTGACGATCTCGACGTCGAGGAACGAACCAGCGGGAAAAACACCGGCTACGTGCACGAGCTTGCCACCACGGGTACGACCAGTACTTGCGTTCGGGTCCCGCTTCGAGGGTCCGTCGACAAGCACCGATCGTTGCTTTCCGATCTCAGCCTGGTTGAGTTCGATCGAAATCGAGTCCTGCAGAACGAGCAGCCGATCGAACCGTTCGGTAATGACTGATTGCGGTACGAAGTCATCCTCATAGTCAGCCGCAGCGGTGCCCGGCCGGGCTGAAAACTGAAACATGTACGCCGAGTCAAATCGGGCTTCTTCAATGACGGCCAGGGTGAGAGCGAAGTCCTCTTCAGTTTCACCAGGGAAGCCAACGATGATATCCGTCGACACGGCCAGGTCGGGTAGGTGCTTTCGGGCTACCCGCAACCGATCCATGTACCGCTCGCGGTTGTACCCGCGATGCATCCGGGCCAACACACGATCACTGCCCGACTGAATTGGAAGATGCAACTGCTCACAGACGGCTCCGGTTTCGGCCATCGCCACGGCTACTTCTTCGTTGAAATCGGCCGGATGGGGACTCGTGTATCGAACTCGCTCGATTCCATCGATTTCGCCGACTCTCCGAAGCAAATCCGCAAAGATCGGTCGGCGTTTCCCGTCGATAGCCAGGTCTCTCCCATAGGTGTTGACGTTCTGGCCAAGGAGCGTCACCTCGACGACTCCATCGGCGGCAAGTTGGGTCACTTCTCTGATGATGTCGCCGGGCCGGCGGGAGATCTCGACGCCGCGCACGGAAGGCACGATGCAGAAGGTGCACGTGTTGTTACAGCCAACCTGAATCGTCACCCACGCCGAGTGATCCAGTTCCCGCCGTACCGGCAGGGCCGACGGCATCGCTTGCAGTTCATCGACGATCTCGGTGATCGGGCCCCATTGCTGGGCCTGATCAAGTAGGTCGACGACCCGATCAAGGTTGTGGGTCCCCAGCACGACGTCCACCCAGGGGGCTCTCTGGCGGACCAGTTCCCGGTCCTTTTGGGCTGCACAGCCACCAACGATTAGGGCTCGATGAGGAGCCTCGTCTTTGAGGTGGGCCAGGCTGCCGAGCGTGCCGTACAGTTTATTGTCGGCGTTCTCGCGAATCGTGCACGTGTTGATGAACACGACGTCAGCAGTTTCGACGGACTCTGCCCTGAGCATGCCGTCAGCTTCGAACTGTCCCGCAATCCGTTCGGAGTCGTGTTCGTTCATCTGGCAGCCGAACGTCCGAACAAAATAGGTCTGACCGACCCGGGTTGGGACGCGTCGCTCTTTCAAGCGCGGATTAGGCAGCAACAGTTCGCTCATAAGAACTAACGAGCGTAGTCGGTAACCCGGAACTCTCGAATAACGGTTACCTGGATCTGACCGGGGTATTCGAGGTCAGACTCGAGCCGGCGCGAGATCTTCCTGGCCAGGTCCGAAGCCAGCAGATCGTCGAGCGCTCCCGGGTCGACGACCACCCGGATCTCGCGGCCTGCCTGCATGGCGTAGACCTTTTCGACGCCCTCAAAGGCCATGGCGATCGATTCGAGGCGCTCCAGTCGCCGGACGTACGATTCGAGCGTTTCCCGTCGGGCGCCGGGTCGTGCTGCGGACACGGCATCAGCGGCCTGCACCAGCACGGCCAGCAATGTTCGGGGCTCAACCTCGTTGTGGTGGGCTTCGATCCCGTGCACGATCCCGGGATCTTCCCCGAAACGGCGGGCGATCTCGGCTCCGATGAGCGCATGGGATCCCTCGACCTCATGGGTAACGGCCTTGCCGATGTCGTGGAGGAGCGCCGAACGTCGAGACGTCACCGGATCGACGCCGATTTCGGCGGCCAACATCCCGCATACGTGCGCTGCCTCAACGGAGTGCTTGAGGACGTTCTGACCATAGGACGTCCGGTACTGCAGCCGTCCGAGCAGGGTGACGAGCTCCGGATGCATGCGGGAAATGCCCACTTCGAGGAGGGCCCACTCCCCTGCGTCGCGAATGCTCTGTTCGATCTGAGCCGTGGCCTTCTCGTGGAACTGTTCAATAGAAGCCGGATGAATCCGCCCATCCTCTACGAGCATCTCAAGCGTGTTCCGGGCGATCTCACGACGCACCGGATCGAAGGACGACACCGACACGGCTTCCGGCGTGTCATCGACCACCAGGTTCACGCCGGTTATCGATTCAAACGAGCGAATATTGCGCCCGTCCCTGCCGATTATCCGACCTTTCATGTCGTCAGTTGGCAGCGCCACGACCGAGGTGGTCGTCTCGGCTACGACATCTGATGCAAGCCTCTGGACGGCGGTCGTCAGGATCCGCTTCGCGCGCCGGTCGGCTTCCTCGCGGGCCTTGGTCTCCATGTCCCGGACGAGAATCATTGCCTCGCGGCGGGCCTCGTCTTCGACCTGAGCCAATAGCTCGGCCTTGGCGACCTGAGCGTCGAAACCTGCCAGGCGTTCGAGATTGTGGCGGGCGTCTTCGCGGAGTCGCTCGGCCTCGCCCCGGACGCCAGTTATCTCTTCTTCTCGTTTGATCAACATTTGTTCGCGCTGAGCGAGGTTGGTGGCGCGCTGCTCGAGGGTTTGTTCGCGTTGGGCGAGGCGCTCTTCTGAAGACTTGGCCTCGATGCGACGCTGTTCGAGCGTCACGTCCTCGCGATCCCGGTAGGCCTCGGCTTTGGCGCGCGCCTCCTGTTCAGCCGCCGACAACGTCCGTTGCGCTTCAAGCCGCGCCTGGGCGATCACGCTCTCTGAACTTGGCTCTGAGCCTTCAGACCGGCGCCGTATCAGCGCAAATAGGTATCCAATCAGCCCGGCGACGATCGCCGTCGAAGCGCCGATGATGATGGCGATCGTTGAGGTATCCATGTGTTCTGCCTTTCGGCAGCGCTACCGACCTTAACAGCGTCAGTTATTCGGGTTTCCCCGGTCCCCATATAAGTCAGTTAGGTCCATACGTCGGTAGTACTACGGTTGCGGTTCAAATGTTGTATTCCGAGCTTCATCGTAATCGGTAAAAGACAATCGCGGGGAAGAACTTTGCAGAACTTCCCCGCGATTGCTGACTCGCTCGATCCGGTGGAGGAACTACTTTTCGGTCGACGACTCTTCGGCCTCAACCGTTTCGTCCTCTCCGACTACGGCGTCCTCGTTGATTTCCCCCTCGGGTAGATCCGCCAACCCGACCGCCTGATAGACCCGATCCTGGAGCTGCATGGCGATTTCGGGATTGTCCCGCATGAACCGCTTGGCCGCTTCCCTACCCTGACCGATCTGATCCCCGTCAAAGCTGTACCAGGCACCACTCTTCTTACAGATGCCCTGTTCAACGGCCACGTCGATGAGGCTTCCCTCCCGGGAGATACCTTCACCAAACATGATGTCAAATTCGGCGAGACGGAAAGGCGGGGCAAGCTTGTTCTTGACGATTTTGGCCCGAACCCGGTTCCCGATTCCTTCTTGACCGTCCTTGATCGTTTCAATACGGCGCACATCGATACGGACCGACGAATAGAACTTGAGAGCCCGCCCGCCAGGAGTTACCTCCGGGGATCCGAACATCACGCCGATCTTCTCACGAAGCTGATTGATGAAGATGCAGGTCGTTTGGCTCTTGTGCAGGTTGCCGGTGAGTTTACGAAGCGCCTGGGACATCAGACGAGCCTGGAGGCCCATGTGGCTGTCGCCCATCTCGCCCTCGATTTCGGCGCGCGGTACGAGCGCGGCCACCGAGTCAATGACCACAACATCAAGCGCTCCTGAACGCACCAACGTGTCGGTGATCTCAAGTGCCTGCTCGCCAGTGTCCGGCTGAGAGATCAGCAGCTCGTCAACATCCACGCCGAGCGCCCGGGCATAGATGGGATCTAGCGCATGTTCGGCATCAATGAAGGCGGCCAGGCCACCGTTGCGTTGGGCTTCGGCCACGATGTGCAGCGCCAACGTCGTCTTACCGCTCGACTCGGGTCCGTAGATCTCGACGACCCGTCCACGCGGGACGCCGCCAATGCCTAATGCCAGGTCGATGGAAAGCGCCCCGGTAGATATGGTGTCGATCTTTTGAATGGCTTTGTCGCCCATCCTCATGATGGCGCCCTTGCCGAATTGCCGCTCAATCTGGCTCATGGCCATTTCGATTGCTTTATCTCTCTCGGCCATGTTGCTCCTTAGTGACTCGATCATGGTTTGGACCCGGATCTGGCGAACCCTTGCCCTGTCATAAGCACGTTATGTATTGGGTGTGACAAATTTGTGAATCGAACTCTACACGAACAGACGTTCGATATGGCGGATTATCGGCGACCGATGATCACGGACCAGCTGCGCCGTTCCGCCCGCTACAGACTGACAAGGTCGAGGAGCTCATATCGGGCCGTCGAACCGCCCAGGTGACTGCGATAGACCCCCACATCGACAACGTCGATTTTGATCGGTGGCTCAGGTACTTCCGCCAACCATGGCCACAGGTTCCGGGGTGGCTGGACCCGCGCCAGGCTCAGATGTGGTTGATAGGGACGGTCCTCGGCTGTCATACCGACCTGAACGGCGGCCCGATCTGCCGCGGCCGCCAGCCCGACGAGATGTTCCTCTCCATGCCCGATCCCGAGCCAGAGTACCGTGCCTTTCGTAGGTTTCGGAAACGCCCCCATGCCCGAAAACCTCAAGCGAAACGGCAAGGGCTTGTCGACTTCGTCAAGGGCATGGAGAAATCGATCGTAGGCCAGATCTGATGTCTCACCCAGGTACCGGATAGTCACATGCCAGTTGTCGGGTGGTACCGGCGTTCCGGGTAGCGAAGGTACCGCATCGGCCAGGTAGGCGGCCAGCGCGTGACGATGATCATCGGACAAGCCGACCGCCACGAACACGCTCCCTACGGAGCCCACCATTGTCCCGACACGGCCAGACGAACCAATTGCAGTGCAGCGGTCGTGGTGTAGGTCCGGATTCGCTCGCGGTCACCAGGCAATCGCAAGGTGCGCGACCCCATACCTTCGGGCGTAACGACGGCAATAACCATCGTGCCCACTGGCTGTTCCTCAGGATCGGGGCCGGCCTCGCCGGTGATCGCTACCCCAACATCGGCGCCGAATCTGGCCCGGGCACCTTCGGCCATGGCGAGGGCGGCCGGCTCAGAAACAACGCCCTCGGACGCGAGGAGTTCGGCCGACACTCCGAGCAAATCGACTTTGGCCTCGGCCGAGTAGGCGGCAATGCCCCCGACCACAACCTTGGAGGCGCCTGGCGTCTGAGTCAGAGCTGCCGAAACAAGTCCCGCCGTCGCTGACTCGGCGGTGGCAATCGTCCAACCTTTGTTTTCAAGCAGCCGTTGCACAACCAGATAGATGGTTTCGTCATCCACGCCGAACACGGAGGAACCGAGGCGATCACGGACGGCCGCCTCGACGGGGGCGATGAGAGCGTCGGCGTCGGCGTCGCTGTCGGCTTTGGCGGTCACCCGGACTTTGATTTCACCGGCCGACGCCAGGAACGCTATTGACGGGTTGGTGGTCGCCATGAACAGATCGTCAAGCATCTCGGCCACCTGAGACTCACTGCGTCCCCAGGTTCGGATGAGGCGGGATTTGAGGACTCCGGTTTCACCGGCCGCAGCACGAAGTCGGGGCAACACATGATCGCGGATGAGCAAGTGCATCTCGGCGGGAACGCCAGGTACCGCAAAGATCCAGGTCCCGTCATGCTCCAGAGCGATACCCGGCGCGGACCCGGCTGGATTGGGAAGTTGTTCGGCTCCTACGGGTCGATCCGCCTGCCGTAAGTTGTTTTCCGGCATGACCCGACCGAGCGTTTCCCAGCGATTACGAAGCGCCTGAACATAGTCGGCGTCACGGACGATGTCGCGTCCGGTTGCGGCGGCAATCGCTTCGCGCGTCACGTCGTCCTGGGTCGGACCAATACCACCGGTTATGACGACCGCATCAGACCGGTCGATGGCCGTGCGGATGGTCTCGACCATTCGATCGAAGTTATCCCCGACGACTACCTGATAGTGCGAATCAAAGCCGTTTTCGGCGAACTGCCGACCGAGAAACGCCGCGTTGGAGTTGACGATCTGACCGAGCAGGAGCTCGGTCCCGACCGCCACCACCTCTACGATCATGCGCCAAGTCTGACGGCCATCGCATAAACGGTGAAGGCCAGCAGCGCCAGCTCAGCGAGACCGAGGGTCCGCATACGAGCGTACAAGCCGGTCGTCTCACTACCAGCCTCGTGAGCGGCGGCAATCTTTCGCCCCATCGGGGCATAGACTCGGGCACCGAGAACACCACCGACGATCACCGCCAAAAACCCGATCGACACAAACGCCGACGAGAACGAAAGGTCATCGGTGATAACCAGGCCGATACCCGTCGCCAAGGCGAGGATCGCCGCTGGCGTGAACACCTTTCTGCCCATCTCTACCCACTGCAGGGCGAACGCCTGCCCGGAAGCCGCACTCACCGCCATACGCGGAGCGAGGAACAGGACCGCCACTGCGGCGCCAATCCAGGTGGCTGCAGCCAGGATATGAAGCCATAAAAGAATCCCATGCATTGTTAATCCTCCTTGAGTTCAGGTAACGCTACGTCGTAGCCCGTGCGCGCATCAAATCGACGGTGCGTCGAATAGCCAACGTTCCGGGCTAGTTCCACGGCCCGATTGATTCCCCACCCTGCCTCGGAGGGGAGATGGGCATCTGACGATAACGTGACCGGGACACCAGCGGCGTGGAACCGACCGAGCAGCCATTCGGACGGATAGGTCTCGGCAATCGGTTTCTTGAGTCCTTTGGTGTTGATCTCGACGGCCATCCCCGCCTGAGCGGCTGCGTCGACAACTGGCTGAAAGATGTCACCGTTTTCAGCAGGAAGCGCCCGTCCATAACGCTTGGGGACATCCGCGTGCCCGATAACGTCGAGCGTTCCTACGTCGGCCATTTGCCGCAGAACGTCGGCATATTGGCCATAGGCGGTTAGCAAACCCCGCCGGTCAAACTCCGATTGCGTCTCCTGCGAATCGACCGCCCAACCTCCAACCCAGTGAACCGATCCAATAAGCACATCAAACGGGTAGCCCTCGATCAGATTCATGACGCCTTCGATCGATTCTGGGAAGAAGTCCACTTCCAGGCCCATTTTTACGGGTAGGCCGCGATCTTTGGCTGCCATCACGGCACCTACGTAGTTATCGAGTCGAAAGTTGCATTCGGCTTGCACGAAGCCAGCCGTGTACGCGGCGATATCGGGGGGGATGGTCGGATCGTCCCAGAAGTTACCCAACACCGGAAGCGCCTCCTTGCATCGATAGACGTGTTCGGTGATGGCGATTTCGGTGATCCCTCGACCGGCCGCGACCTCTACATATTGTTCGACCAGGTCGGCCGTGAAATCGACGGGCTCGGGCATGGCGCGATGAGGCGCCAGATGGACGTGGTAGTCGCTCATCGGAGCTGGTCGACGAGCTGAGACAAAGGACCGACTCCCACCGCAGCGTGGAGTCCGGCCAGGTGGCTTTCGGAGACGCGAACTCCCGTACGGAGGTCTCCGGCTGCCCCGGCGACGGCGGCAACCAAACTTGCGAAGATCCCGATCTGGTCGAGCTCGGATGCTCGTTGCGAAGCTCGCTCCGCATCGTCGGGCTTGCCGGCCACGAGGTGTTCGATCGCTCGTTCGGCGGCCGTGAGCGCTTGACGTTGTTTGTGGCCGTCCATCACCGAAACGCTAGCGGCTCCACATGAGTCGAAACCCTCCGACTCGACGCATTCGGCCAGGCTGCGAATTAAACCTCGGCGAATAGGTACGGGCGAAGGACGTCGATGCGATCCTCGAAGCCGTCCGGGTGGAGGTACCAGAGGGTGGCGGCGATCGACGACAGCAACGAGTTGCCGTCCTGAGGTGTGTAACAAAACCCGATGACCTCGTTG
>JAGXFS010000060.1 GCA_024637275.1 Acidimicrobiia bacterium | reverse complement strand
TTCGTGATCGCCTACCGTCGTGGGCCGAGTTCATGGGAGGAGCAACTCGACAAGGATGCCCGCAAGGCCGATCGAAGCCGTATCCCTGAGCTTTTCACCCGGACAAAGACGGCCGCCGCGGCCGAGACCGTGACCTCTCCGGTCGGCATCGGCGACGAGACCCCGACCTCTCCAGTCGCCATCGTGGTCGAGGACCAACCGATCGCGACCGGCAGGACCGTAGTTGAGCTATCGGCTTCCGAGCAGGGAGTCAATCGGCGCCAGTTCTTCAATCGTGCACTCGCCGCGACGTTCTTTGGCACGCTGGGAACCTTCGGAGTTGCTTCGCTGGCCTTCTTCTGGCCGAAGGTGAGCGGCGGGTTCGGGTCAGACGTCAGCGCCGGGCCGATTGAGGCGATCAAGGACGCTATTACCCAGCCAGATGGGACTATCACTCCGTTCTACGTGCCGGCTGCCAAGGCGTGGATCGTGCCGATCGAAGATTCGGTGCTTGCGGACTCCCAGTTCGCCGATGCCCAGGTTGTTGCGGGTGGTCTGACCGCACTGTGGCAGAAGTGCCCTCATCTTGGCTGTGCCGTACCTTGGTGTCAGTCGTCGCAGGGTTTCGAGTGTCCATGTCACGGCTCGAAGTACAACCGTGTTGGTGAATACGAGGCGGGACCGGCCCCCCGCAATCTTGATCGGTTTGTTGCCGAAGTTGACTCCAAGGGTGAACTCATCATCAAGACCGGATCGATAATCCCGACCGAACGTGCTCCCGTCAAAAGCGTCAAATACCCCCAAGGTGTGTTCTGTACCTCGGCAGCGGCCGAATGAGCAGCATGGTGATAGTTGTTGCTGCGCTGGTCGCAATAGGTTGGTTGGCGTTTCTGGTCGCCAACGGAATGCGCGGCCGGAGCCAGGATGCCGTGGCTCCCAACCTTTCGTTGTACAAAACCGACGATGAGCTTGAGAACCGGCGACTCGATCGGGTGCTTGGAGTCGCAGTCATTCTTTCGGCGTTCCTGGCGGTATCGCTGCCGGTCTACTACCTCGGGGAGAGAAACCGACAAGCCTCGTTCGAAGTTGAGTTCGAGGATGTAGCGATCGAGCGCGGCCAATACCACGTTGCCGAATTCGCCTGTGCAGGTTGCCATGGCGAAGGTCTGGTTGGTGGTGTGGCGTCATACGTCGACGCACGCTCCGGTGTGGCCGTGAGCTGGGCGGCTCCATCACTCAACGACATCTTTTTGCGTTACGACCGTGATGAAGTGAGATTTTGGCTCGTGTACGGCCGTGCGAACAGCCCGATGCCGGCTTGGGGAGCGGCCGGAAATGGGCCTATGAACGACGCCCAGATCGAGGAGACGCTGGATTATCTCGAGTCGATCCAGGTTGGCCAGGCCGACGCGGTCGCTCGTGCAGATGCTCAGATTACCGCGGCTATTGCCGGGTTGGAAACCGCCGACGCCAGTGTCACGAGCTCGATTCAGGCACAAGAAGAGCTAATCACGTTCTATGACAATGCCCCGCCCAATCGGGACCTGGTCAAGCAATATACCGAGCTAGCCGAACGGGTTCTTGAGGCACCAGACGAAGGCGTCGATGCCAACAACAACGGCGTCGATGACTTGGCCGAGTGGGAAGCGTCCTACAAGATCGACACGGATGAAGACGGACTGGCTGACCGTGCTGAGGAAGAGCTCACGCAGATATTCCAGGCAGCCCAGGACAGTGGATACGCACCTTTCTCGGCGCTGGCGGTCGCCTTTGATCCGCGTAATCCCGACTCGACGGGCCTTGATAACGATAACGTTGTGGCACATTCGAAGCTGGGCGAAATGAAACAACAGCTTGTGACCCTCGATGTGGCGGTCGACAACCTCGATCGGCTGAGGGGCCAGGCGGCCGAAGGCTTGGCCTTCCTGCAAGCTGCCGCCGACAAGAGCCTGTATAGCTTTGACCTCCAGGCAATCGCCGATGCAACCTTTGGCGGAGATGTCGACAAGGCGACTAGGGCGGTGGGGATCTATCAGGGTCTCTGTGCACGGTGTCACACGTCTGGCTACTCGGAAGGTCCGGCTTTCGCCCAGGAAGCAGGCGCTGGATCGCTCGGACCGGCCTTGTGGGATGGGCGACCGAATGTGCAATTCCTGACGGCCGACGACATGAAGAAGTTCCTGTCCGAAGGTTCACAGCTCGGCGTCGGTTACGGCGTCAATGGGATCGGGCGCGGATATATGCCCGCCTTCGGCATGGTCCTCTCCGAGGCTGATCTTGATCTGGTTATCCAGTATCTCCGTGGCGAAGTGTTGAGGTAGAAGATGCGACTTCTTATACGTGAAATCCTGTCGGCGAATCTTCTCTTCACCGGGGTACTTCTCACCATCGTCTCGATGCTTATCTTCTACGGATCGAGCTATCTGCTGAATGCGACCAACCTTGGTCGCAGGCTCGGGTTCCTCGTGTCGGGGGCGAGCCTGTTCGGATGGACGACCATCAACTCGTTCTTGTTCATCGTCTATGCGCCACGGGGACCGCGGCAAGCAAGCATCGAAGGCCTCAATGGATTTGAGATTCGGATTGTGCCGATCACATTCCTGTTGGCATCTGTGATTCTCTTCGCGATGTTTCTCATCGCCCTCAACCGCTACGAATCGGAACAGAACCGCCAGATCGAAGCTTAAGCGGTACGGGTCGCCTGGTAGTAGCTGAGTATCTGGAGTTCGGTAGCGAGGTCTACCTGCCGGCATTTGACCGTGTCCGGCAATTTCAATAGAGCGGGAGCGAAGTTGAGGATCGACAGGATGCCGGCACCGACCAGCATGTCGGCGACTTCCTGGGCAGCTCCAGCCGGGGTAGTCAGGATAGCCATCTGGACGTCGTGCTCCTTGATGTCGAGCTCAAGCTCTTCCATGGACTTGATCCGGTGTCCGTCGACCGGGTCTCCAATTTTGGACGGGTCAGCGTCGTAGAGGCCGATCACGTTAAACCCGGAAGGGTCGAAGCCCTGGTAGTTGGCAAGGGCGGAACCAAGGTTGCCAACCCCGATGATGACGACTGGCCACTTGTCTGTCAGGCCAAGCGCACGTCTCAGCTGTACACACAGCTCGAGTCGGTCGTAGCCGACGCCACGAACGCCGTGTGAACCCAGATACGAAAGGTCCTTGCGGACGTTGGCGGAGTTGACGCCAGCGATATTCGCAAGGACGTCTGAGGAAACGGTCGTCTCGCTGTCGCCCATTGCTTGCAGGCATTGCAGGTAGAGCGGAAGCCGTTCGACCGTGGCCTTGGGCATCGTGATTCGTTTCACAAGCGCACCTTAGTAGGGCTGTTGTTGAACGCTGCAATCGAAAAGCTCATCGAAGAGGGCCGATCAATGGCTGGCGCCGGCCCAAACAGGAACGAACCCGTGGTGTCGGTGGCTTGAGTCCAAAGTCCCGGTACGATCCGGCTCATTGGCCGCTTCACAACACGTCATTTTGCGATATGTTGGGTGGGAGCAGTCTCGCTACCCGGAGGTCACTGGTGGACGTATACGCCCCCGACAGGATCCGCAACGTCGCGCTGATCGGTCACATTGGATCAGGTAAGACGACATTGAATGAAGCCCTGCTGTACCGGGCCGGGGTCATCCCCCGCCTTGGAAGGGTCGAAGATGGCAATACGGTCTCGGACTTCAGTGACGAAGAACAAGCCCACCAAATGTCCATCAATCTGGCTGTTGCCCCCATCGAGTGGAAAGGGCACAAGATCAACCTGGTCGACACTCCTGGGATGGCCGACTTCGAAGGCGACGTGCTGGCGGCTATGTCGGCGGTCGATCTGGCAGTGTTCGTCGTGAGTGCTACCGATGGCGTCGAACCAAGCACTGAGCATTATTGGTTGGCAGCGGAGGAATTGAAGCTGCCCCGCATGGTGTTCATCAACAAACTCGATCGGGACAATGCATCTTTTGAAAGGACTCTCGACGACCTTCGGTCGAAGCTCGGGTCGGGCGTGGCGCCGATCGAGTTGCCGATTGGCGAGGGAGCGACGTTCCATGGCGTCGCCGACCTCTTTCGGGATAAGGCGTACGTGTATGACAGCGGGACCGCCACCGCCGTCGAGATGCCCGCCGACATGGCCGAACATGAGCATGAGGTTCACGACCAACTGGTGGAAGGAATCGTCGTCGCCGACGACGATCTCTTAACCGCTTACCTCGATGGAGAGGTCCCCTCGGTCGAAGTACTCGAAGCGACGATGAAGAAGGGCGTTACCGCCGCCACGGTGTTCCCGGTCGTGTGCGGTTCGGCGACCCGACCGATTGGCGTCGATCGACTGGCGGACTTCATCATCGAAGTCGGCCCGTCGCCGGCCGACCGTCCGGTGATGCTCACCGCCGGTGATCTGGAGCTGGCCATCGAGGCTGATCCGGCCGGAGAACCGTTGGTGACCGTGTTCAAGACTGCCTTCGATCGGTATGTTGGAGCCATCTCGATCTTTCGGGTTGTTTCGGGGACGATCCGGCGCGATGACCATTTGTATAACCATCGGAGCGGCACGGACGAACGATTCCACACCTTGTTCGGTCTCCGGGGCAAGGAACAGCTCGACGTAATGACGCTTGGTGCGGGGGATATTGGAGCGATCGCCAAGCTGGCCGAAACTGAGACGGGCGATACGCTGTCGAAACGATCCCAACCGGTTGGTCTTCCGGAACGCCGCGCGGCGACGCCAACGTTGGCAACGGCCCTGATTCCCGTGTCAAAGTCCGACGAGACGAAGATGGCAGATGCCCTGCATCGGTTGCGTGCCGAGGACCCCACGCTGACGATCGAACAGCATCCGATCACCCACCAGACTTTGTTGCACGGAATGGGTGAAATGCATCTCGCCATCGCTCTAGAGCGTATGGCCGCCAAGTTTGGCGTGGCCGTGACCGAAGAACCGGTGAAAGTGCCCTATCGGGAAACGATAAGTCGGCCGGTCGAAGCCGAAGGTCGGCACAAGAAGCAGAGTGGCGGCCACGGCCAGTACGGAGTTTGTCGGGTGGCCTTCGAGCCGCTCCCAGAGGGATCGGGGTTCGAATTCGTTGATGCCACCAAAGGCGGATCGATTCCCAAGCAGTATCTACCGGCAGTCGAGAAGGGCATTCGCCAGGCGATGGCAGGTGGCGGTAAGCACGGATTTCCGGTGACGGATCTCAAAGCGACCTGTCTGGAGGGCAAGTATCACTCCGTGGATTCGTCCGAGCTGGCCTTTTCAATGGCCGGACGAGCCGCGTTTCAGGAAGCTCTCTCCACCGCCCAGCCAATCATTCTTGAACCACTGTCGGAGATCTCGGTGATCGCTCCTTCTGAGTTCCAGGGAGACATCATGGGGGACATCACGTCGAGGCGAGGCAGAGTGCTGGGCACGAATACCGGTCCCTACGGAAGCCAGATCGTCACGGCGCTGGTGCCTACCGCAGAAGTCTTGCGCTATTCGATCGACTTACGGTCGATGACCGGTGGAAGAGGACGTCACACAGTCGTGCCGGCCAACTATCAAGAATTGCCGGCCAGCGTTGCGAGTCGACTCGTGGATGCCTAGGGGGGCACCTACCCGGGGATCTCGCTGATTTCGAAGAGGTGTCCGTCGGGGTCGCGGAAGAAGCACCTGACTTCGCTGCCCCAGTTGTAGGGCGGGGTTAGGAAGACTCCGCCGCGGCCGAGCAGTGTTTGATAGGAAGCCTGGCAGTCAGTGACGCGAATGGTGAACGAGTGATCCACCCGGGAAGCGTCCATTGGGGTGGCGAACGAGATATCCGGTTTGTCTTCGGTTGGGTCACCGCCCGTGACGAGCAGAATCCACGAGCCGTTGAAGTCGAAGACCGCCGATGATCCACCGTACTCCCTGTAGAGGTTGGCACCGAGTACGTCGCGGTACCAGGCAACTGACGCGGGGAGATCACTCACGACCAGGATCTGGGTGAGTGCCATATCGGGCGTTGGAAAATCGCTCAAAGATGCCTCCGCCCTTGATCGTACCCGTGGATCGGTTGGCTGGCCTCAGACTTCTTCGAAGCGGGCCTGGAAAAAGCGGAGCTCTTCGGGCTCATAGGTGAACCGTAACCCCCGGATCGAGTCCCGGTCCTCCCAGACGGCACCGACGGACTCGGCCACCACATCCATATGGGCCTGGGTGTAGACCCGCCGGGGGAGGGTGAGTCGAACGAGTTCGAGCTTGGGTCGCCGGTTGGCTCCAGTGCCTGGATCGCGTCCTGCCGACACGATGCCTCGCTCCATGCCCCTTACGCCCGAATCCCGATAGATGGCGGCGGCCAAAGCCTGGGCAGGAAACAGCTCCTGATCGAGATGCATCAGTGTCATTGACGCGTCGATGAATATCCCGTGGCCTCCGATTGGCTGGACGATCGGAACCCCCATTTTCAGGATCCGATTGCCGAGGTACTCGACTTGTCCAACCCGGGCTCGAACGTGATCGTCGGTCGCCACCATTTCCCTGATGCCCGTGGCAAGGGCCTCCATGTCTCGACCCGACATACCCCCATAGGTATGGAGGCCCTCGAACGCGACCAACAAGCCCCTGGCCTTGCGAGCCAGGTCGGGATCACGCAGCGCCAGGAAACCACCGATGTTGACGAGATTGTCCTTCTTTGATGAGACGGTTGCACCGTCGGAATAGGAGCAGATTTCCCGGAGGATCTCGGTGATTCCGGTGGTCTCGTACCCTGCCTCGCGCTGCTGGATGAAGTACGCGTTCTCGACGGCACGGGTCGCGTCGAGCATGACGAGTATCCCGTGCTTCTTACATAGGTTGTAGGTGTCCCGAAGGTTCTGCATTGACAAGGGCTGGCCGCCGGCCATGTTGACGTTTGTCTCGACGGAGATGTACGGGATGCGGTCCGGGCCCACTTCGTCGATGAGCGCCTGCAGCTTGTCGAGGTCGACGTTGCCTTTGAATGGGTGGGTGCTGGCCGGCAGGTGAGCTTCTTCGATGATGACGTCAGCGAACTTCCCGCCGGCGTATTCCTGGTGAAACCGGGTAGTCGTGAAGTACATGTTGCCCGGGATGACGTCGCCTGGCTTGATGAGGATTTGACTCAGGATGTGCTCGGCGCCGCGTCCCTGGTGGGTCGGGATCAGTTCCTCGTAGCCGTACACGTCGTGAACCGCGTCGACCAGGCGATAAAAGCTCCGCGAACCGGCATAGGATTCGTCACCCATCATGAGCGCGCCCCACTGCGCATCCGACATGGCCGAGGTCCCCGAATCGGTCAGTAGATCGATGTAGACGTCCTCGGATTTCAGGAGGAAGGTGTTGAAACCAGCTTCGGTTATCGCGAGTTCACGTTCGGCTCTGGTGGTGATCTTGATCGGCTCGACCATCTTGATCTTGTACGGCTCTGCCCAGCTACGTCGTTCCATGCTGATACCTCTTTTACGTCGGGTTTCTGCCAAGCCTACGTAGTGCTTGAAGCCCGATTGAGCCGCCCGGCACCGTCGTTTTTTTTTGGAGTGGTTCGGCTATTGAGTCCCTTGATGTCGCATGAGTGAGGCGGTGACCAGCCGTTCAATGAGGCCATACGGAATGGGATCGCGATAACGGAACCGGACAGTGTCCTTGGCGGCGCGGTAGGGCGCCACTTCCGCTTCGAGATCACCCTTGAGTACCGGTATTGGATAGAGGCCGATGTGGTGCTTCCAGGCTGCGAGAAATATCAACGTGTCACCGTCGACGCTGGCCTTGATGATCTGGTAACTAATGCTTTCCACGGCGGTCGGAGCGATGGCCATGATGATCTGTCGCACCTGTTCAAGAATCAACTGGACTTCGTCCGGGAACGACAAACCGTAGTCGTCTGCGGTTGCGAACTTGGTTGCCACATGACCCCCGTATCTGTTGTGGCTGCTGACTCTACGTGAGCTACCGTCTGAGTGATGTTGCTGCATGACGTTGTCGAAGTGTCGCTCGCCGTCTCTGGCACGCGGTCGCGTAAGCAGAAGGTTGAGTTGCTGGCCGGTCTCATCGGTCGATCGACCGATCCCGGAGTCCTGGTGGCGCTCCTCGCTGGTGAGCCGCGGCAGGGCAGGATCGGAGTGGGGTACGCGTCCGTATACGGCGTTGACGTTCCTGCGGCCGACGAACCGTCCGTCACCGTTGCCGAGGTCGACGAGTGGATCGATCAACTTGCCGGCTTCGGAGGGTCAGGTTCGGTCGCCCGCCGGACCGAGGTCATCACCGAACTTCTGGGTCGCTGCGTTGCCGACGAACAGGACTATCTCCGGCGAGTGCTGACGGGCGAGGTGCGTCAGGGAGCGTTGGAGGGTGTGGTCGTCGAGGCGATTGCGCAGGCCGCGTCCGTCGATGCTGGTCTGGTTCGCCGCGCCGTCATGTTGGGTGGAGCTCTCCCCGCGGCGGCTGAGGCGGCGATGGGCGGCGGCGAGTCGGCTCTCAAAGAATTTCGTATGGAGGTTTTGCGGCCCATCCGGCCGATGCTGGCGAGCACTGCCGCCGATACCGCCGAAGCCGTAACCGGATTGTCCGTGGTCGACTGGAAACTCGATGGCGCCAGAATCCAGGTCCACCGGGCCGGGGAGGTCGTTCAGGTTTTTACGCGCAATCTGAACGACGTGACCACCCGGCTTCCTGGAGTGGTAGCCGCGACCCTGACTCTACCGGTCGAGTCGTTCATCGCCGACGGAGAGGCGATGGCTATGGATCTCGACGGTCGGCCGCTTCGATTCGACGCCACCATGAGTCAGTTCGGTGCCGACGAAACAGCCAGAGACGACCGACCCCTGACCTCGTTCTTTTTCGACCTACTGCATGTTGACGGGGAGGACCTCCTGGAAGTCCCGCTTCGCCACCGGTTGGACCGTTTGCACGCACTGGTACCAGAAGGCATGCGGGTTCCGTTCGTCATTACTGACGACCGCGCCGAGGCTCAGGCCGTCCTGGACGCGGCGGTGGCGGCCGGTCACGAGGGCATCATGGTCAAAGATGCGGACTCGGCCTATCTGGCGGGCAAACGCGGTGCCGCGTGGAAGAAGATCAAGCCCGTTCACAGGCTTGACCTGGTGGTTCTGGCGGCAGAATGGGGCCACGGTCGACGTACCGGATGGCTATCGAACCTGCACCTCGGGGCGCGAGATGGCCAAGAGTTCGTGATGCTTGGCAAGACCTTCAAGGGCATGACGGATGAGATGCTTGGTTGGCAGACGGACCGACTGCTTGAGCTGGAACTCCGCCGAACCAAGCACACGGTCTATGTGCGGCCGGAACTAGTTGTTGAGATCGCCATTGACGGCGTCGTTCGCAGTCCCAGATATCCGGCCGGAATGGCCCTTCGCTTCGCCCGCGTGAAAGGCTATCGAGAAGACAAATCCGCCGAAGAAGCCGATACGGTTGACACCGTGCGGGCGATCTTCGAGCGGTAGCTAAGGAGATTGCTCCAGATGCCGACAATGAATGTGGGAGCGTTGGAGCCCGAAGGCGGACATGCGCAGTCAGGTATATCGGAGAGAGATTGACGGCCCCGACGTCGTTCGGTTGAGCGGTCACGGCGACGTCGTCACCATCGAGTACGACGGTCGGCCGCTCGATCAGGTCCGGCTTTCTGAAGTGCGCCGGGGTGTAGCGATCCCGCTCACCGGTGGCGGAGAGTTGGCACTGATGGGCGGGGATAACGCCTATCGGATCGTCGTCAAGCTCGACGGCGAACGCCTCAAACCCATCGTTTCGGTGTTCAATTGGGCCGGGTATGCCCCCTTTGTACATCTGGCGGCCGCGGTCGGGATGCTCTCAGTAGCGGGTCTCGCCTATACCGGCTACCAACCGGCCTGGCACCTGGCGATCCGGCGCGAAATGCTGTTCGTTGGACTGGTGTTTCTGGTTTTCTACTGGTCCCGCACCCGGTGGGCCAACCTGGTCGGAGCAACCCTCATGATCCTGGATATCTTTTGGGTGTTGTCGGCGGGAATCTGGAGTCCGATCACCCTCCTCCTGAGGGTTCTGGTCGCCGGATACCTTGGTCGGGTGGCCTACGACGAATGGCAGGCCATTTCGGCCTGACATCAAGTCGGAAGCCGGGCCCCAGGGCCGCTTGCGTACAACCGTTCCAGCATCACTCCAGTCGGCTTGGTCGCGCTTGGTCCGCACCGCCGACGTTTCAGATTCGACGTTGTCGGGTAAAAGAACCTCACACGTTGTGGAGAGGAGAATCATGACAACGAAATCGCATTCCGACCCTGAAATTACGGGGTCCCAGGACCTATCAAGTGTTCACGACCGATTTGGGAAGGCGGACTTTCTTGCATCCTTTATCGGGATGTTCGCTGCGTTGGGAACGTTAGGTTTCCTGGCTTCATTGTTTGCCGCTGGGGCGGGATCTATCGCCTTTCAGTTGAACCTGATCAATGCCGACGGTGGACTCGACGAAAGTTCGGCGGTGGCCTTGATCGTTGCCGCCGCGGTCGTATTCACCTCGTTTCTGGTCGGCGGCTTCGCAGCCGGGCGTATGGCTCGATACTCGGGTGGCATCAACGGCATCGGCGCGGGTCTTTGGGCCCTCTTGCTTGGAGCGATTTTCGCCGCCCTGGGCGCTTGGATCGGAGCGGAATACAACGCCTTCAACGGATCGGACCTGCCCAACTGGATTGCCCAGCTAGACGTTGAAGACCTCACCTCGGAAGCCGTTATCGCCACCGTCGTCATGATCGCGGCCACGCTGTTCGGCGGATATGTCGGCGGTCGTATGGGGGAGCTGTATCACCAGAAAGTCGATGCAGCAATCGTCGCAATAACCCGGAAGGAGGCGTGAGATGTACATCGGTGTCGGTGGACTTATCATCATCATCATCATCTTGATCTTGATCTTCTGATCGAGTTCTGCAACAGAACCAAAAACACAAAAAAAGGAGAACACCATGATGAAGCATGCGCTTAGCGCAACCACGATCACCGGGGATCCGGTGAAGAATGCGGCAGGCGATGACCTCGGTCAGATCGAGGAAATCGTGATTGATCTCGACAACGGTCGGGTCGCTTATGCAGTCCTCGCCGCCGGGGGATTTCTTGGAATGGGCGAGAAGTACTTCGCCATTCCCTGGGATCGTCTCACCGTCGACCTCGACAACAAAGAAGTAGTCATTAATGTTGATCGTGATCTACTTGAGAATGCACCCGGGTTCGACAAGGACAACTGGCCGGAGGCTACGGACAACGCCTGGGTAGGCGACGTGTACCGGTACTACGACAGTGTCCCGTACTGGGATGATGTTCCATTGACCTAAGCGGTTGCGGAACCAAGAGCCTTTGATCGTGACGGTGTACGGCGAGAACGGCGACCCGATAGGTTGCCTTTCTCGCGTCGCGAGGTCCAGATGGATAACCTCATGGCGACCCTTCGAAAGGAACCGTCATGTCGTCCATCGTCAAGTCCACAATCGATGATCTGTTGGCGAGGATGGAGCCGGATACGTCGCCGGCGACGATTGATGTCGGTAACCCGGTTACGGCGTTTTGTGAGTTGGTTGCCCACGACGGCATCGAGACTGGTGTCTGGAGCTGCACCGCTGGCGGATGGACGATCGAGTCCTACGGGGTGAATGAGGCCATGGTGATGCTCGCCGGTCACCTCCGATTGACAGCCACCGACGGCACGGTGACCGATGTCCATCCCGGGGACCTGTTCTTCATTCCGAAAGGATGGAGCGGGAGATGGGACACCATGGAGGACATGCAAAAGGCTTACGTGATCGTGCCGTGACCGCCCGATCGGCGGGACGGGCTTCGTTTTGTCGGTTGGCCGCCTAGATTCCTAGTCTGTATGGATAGGTTGAAGGAGACATAAGTGGATCTTCCGGCGTATTTGCCGATCGCAATCATGTTCCTGTTGTCGGTGGGATTTGTGGTCGCTGCACTCACGCTGGGATGGATCGTGTCTCCCAAGAACCCGACTCCCGAAAAGCTCTCGCCTTACGAATGCGGCATCGTCCCCGAAACCGAACCGGTACAACGGTTCCCGGTGCAGTTCTATTTGGTCGCGATGTTGTTCGTGATCTTCGACGTGGAAATTGTTTTCCTGTTCGCCTGGGCGGTTCTGTTTCCCGAACTGGGCTGGGTAGGTGTCGCTGAAATTGGGATCTTTACCGCGTTCGTCGTGCTCACCCTCGGATATGTATGGGGGAGAGGCGCACTCGACTGGAATGTGCCACTGCGGGCCCGGCGTGAACAGCGTGACGTTTCGCCTGAGGCCGCCTAGTGGCTGGCACAACTCCTCCCGGGTTCCTGCTGACCCAACTCGACACGATCGCCACCTGGGCGCGGACTCGCTCGATGTTCCCGGCCACCTTCGGGCTCGCCTGTTGTGCGATCGAAATGATGGCGTCGGGCACGGCCCATTACGACCTGGCCCGTTTTGGCATGGAAGTGTTTCGGGCTTCGCCCCGTCAGGCCGACCTGATGATCGTTGCCGGCCGGGTCTCGCAGAAGATGGCCCCGGTGCTTCGGCAGGTGTATGACCAGATGCCTGATCCGAAATGGGTGATTTCCATGGGTGCGTGCGCCTCAACCGGTGGCATGTTCAACAACTATGCGCTCGTGCAGGGCGTAGACCAGATCGTTCCTGTCGATGTCTACGTGCCTGGCTGCCCGCCCGGTCCGCAATCCCTTATGCACGGCATCCTGACCCTGCAAGACAAGATCACGTCGGGGGAGATCGTCAATGCCTGATGAACCCGAAGCAGCCGCTGAGGAAGTTGTCGAGGAACTAGTCGAGGTACGCCCATTGCCGGAGCACCCGATCCTCAAGGGCCTCATTGAACCGTTCGCTGACGCTGAATGGCTGATGTCGGCTGGTCAACATGTCGTCATGCTTCCGAAAGATCAGCTTGGGTCGTTCGGCCAGGCGTGCAAAGTCGCCGGGTTCGAGATGGCCGCTGACGTTACCGCAGTCGACTACCTCGGCAAGCGCCGGGTCCGGTTCGAAGTCGTCGCCAATTTCCTCTCGGTTGAGCACGGACTTCGGCTGCGAGTGCGTTGCCCGGTGCCAGCGGACGACACCGTCGTCCCATCGCTGGTTCCCGCCTATCCGGGCGCTAATTTCTTCGAGCGAGAGATCTATGACATGTTCGGGATCACGTTTGATGGACACCCGGACATGACCCGCATCCTCATGCCAGACGATTGGGTCGGTCATCCCCTCCGCAAAGACTTCGCAGTCGGCGATGTGCCAGTCCAGTTCAAAGAAGCGAACAAGGTGATCTGATGACCGATATTCGCGAAACCAAAACCACCGAGTTCTGGGTTTCTGGCACCGAAGAACCCGACTGGCCAGGCCCCGATTACGTCGTGAATGCCACCGATGAGGGTGAGCAGAAGATGAAGCTCCACGAGACCGGGGATCGTCTTATTGAACAGCTCGGCACTCGCCTCATCGACGACGTTCTGTACGAAGAAGAAGAGATCGACGAAGACGACCGGATGATCATCAACATGGGTCCCCAGCACCCATCGACCCACGGGGTGCTGCGCCTCCAGGTCGAACTCGAAGGTGAGATCGTTCGACGGGTCAAACCCATCATCGGCTACCTCCACACCGGCATGGAAAAAACCGCCGAAACCCTGACCTTCATGCAGGGAACTACCAACGTCACGCGCATGGACTACCTCGCTCCACTTCACAACGAACTGTGCTTTTCCCTGGCCGTCGAGCAACTCCTCAACGTCGAGATCCCGCCTCGAGCCCAGGCCATCCGGATCCTCATGACCGAAATGAACCGGATCTCCAGTCACCTCGTTGCGCTGGCCACGAATGGTATGGACGTTGGCGCTCTGTCAATGATGATGTACGGATTCCGGGAACGGGAAATGATCCTGGCGTTCTTCGAAAAGGTCTCCGGCCTGCGAATGAACAACAACTACATCCGGGTCGGAGGTGTTGCGGCCGACCTGCCAGATGGATGGCAAGGCGATGTCGAAGAGTTCCTCGAAACGATGCCTGTCCGGCTGGCCCAATACGACGACTTGTTGCGCTTCAACCCGATTTGGCTACGACGCACGCGAGACGTCGGCATCATGACGATCGAGGAGTGCCTGGCCTTCTCCATCACTGGACCGTCGCTGCGTGCCAGCGGTCTCGCTCATGACTTGCGCAAAGCTGCCCCGTATTCAGGGATTGAACAATACGAGTTCGACGTCCCGGTCGGCGATCGGGGCGACTCGTACGATCGATATCGCGTCAAAGTGCGCGAAATCGAGGAGTCGTTGAAGATCATCAAGCAGGTTCTCGAGACGATGCCGAAGGGCGATTACAAAACCGAGGACCGCAAAGTCACTCCGCCACCTCGCAAGCGGATCGACGAGTCAATGGAAGCACTGATTCATCATTTCAAGATCTATACCGAAGGGTTCAGAGTTCCTGAAGGTGAAGCGTATGTCGGCATCGAGTCGCCCCGCGGTGAACTCGGCTGCTACATCGTCTCCGACGGCGGTTCCAAGCCGCTCCGCATGCACACTCGGGCTCCCAGCTTCGCCAACATCCAGGCGATCCCCATCATGCTCGCCGACTCCCTCGTCGCCGACACCATCGCCGCCCTGGCGTCGCTCGACCCGGTGATGGGGGACGTTGATCGCTGAGCTTCGCTCAGCGATTCAGCAGTTTGGCTTCGCCAAACTGCACCCTCCCTTCGGGAGCTGAGCTTCGCTCAGCGATTCAGCAGTTTGGCGAAGCCAAAGTGCTGACCTCCCTCCGGGGCTTAATCCGCTGGTAGGTGCTCAATCCTTCTGGCTGGGTGGGTGGTTCATTTTCATGTAGATGCCGCCCTTGGCTAGTTCGTCGAGCATTTGGGTGAGGCGGGAGTGGCGGGTTTCGTCTCGTTTGGCACGAGAGATCCAGGCGAGGTAGTCGTTGCGTTGATAGAAGGGACGGGCGGCGTAGGCGTCGGTCAGGCCGGTTGCCTCAAGTTCATCACGAACGTCGTCTGGCATCGGCTGAACGGGTCGAGTCGTCACTGTTGTTTGGTTTTGCCGGCGGCTTTCTGGGCACGTTTCCACTCGCGGACTTCGGCGAGGGCGGCGGGGCTGTCGATGTCGGCGACTGATCGGGGTGTCGGATCGGCGAACGGTCCGGCTTCGGATTCCCAACCCTCGGGTTGGACGCCAAACCGCTTGGCCAGCAGCGCTACGAAGATCTTGGTTTTCTCCTTGCCGAAGCCCGGCAGGGCCTCAAGGCGTTTGGCGAGGTCACGCCCCGACGTCACGTCCGCCCACACGTTGGCTCCGTCGCCTTCGTACTGTTCGGCGATGACCGTGCAGAGGGCGTGCACCCGTTTGCCCATGCTGGCCGGAAACCGATGGATGGCCGGTTTGTCGGCGCAGACGGCTACGAAATCGTCAACGGGCATGGCTGCTACAGCATTCGCATCGAGGTCACCGAGTCGATCCATCAACGTCTGGGGACCCTTGAACGCCCATTCCATTGGTACTTGCTGATCGAGGAGCATACCGATCAGCAGGGCAGTTCCATCGCTGTTCAGGAGCATGTCGGCCGTCTTGTCACCGGTGATTTCGAGAGTTCCCTTCATGGGTTAAAGCCTACCAAGCTCCATTTGGCTGGTTGGCAGATCCCGCATCAAGCCTCGGATTCAGAAACTTGGGTGTCATCTTGTAATCTCTGCGCCGATGAGTTGGTCGGCTGAGACAATCAAACGGGCCCAGGACATTGTCACCCGCTATCCCGAAACCCGCTCAGCGGTAATGCCTCTGTTATACCTCGCCATGCGTGAGGACGGCTACCTCACCGACGACGGCATGAAGAAGGTTGCTGACCTGGTCGGCATCACTCCAGCCCAAGTCCAGTCGGTCGCCACGTTCTACGTGATGTACAAGACCGAGCCAAAGGGCAAATACCTCATCTCCATGTGTACTTCGATCTCGTGTTACCTGATGGGAGCCGACGACGTGCTGCACGCGATCGAGGAAGCATCCGGTGTACCGGCCGGTGAAGCCGACTCCGAGATCGCCGTCGAGCACGCCGAATGCATCGGCGCCTGCGGTGGGGCACCCGCTTGCCTGGTCAATTACGAACTCATCGAGGGCCTGACGCCGGACAAAGCGAAAGACCTCGTCAAGTGGTTGCGCGACGGCAAGCCAGAAACCATCAACGGTGACGAACTACAGACGCTATTCGGTGGCGTCACGAGCTTTGACTGGGCAATCAAAGAAGAGAACGCGGCCATCGGCCCGTATCCGGCCTTTCCGGTGTTGGGTACGGCTGCCAACAACACCGATGCACTCGAACCAGGACGGGGTGCCTAGTGGGCTATCCGCTGGTTGTCACCGAACGGATGACCGCACACCCGACTGACTCCCACACGATGGAGCGGTACGAAGCCACCAGTGGTTATGAGGCGGCCCGCAAGTCCCTCGGACAGACCCGTGACGAACTCGTTGAACTCGTCAAGGCTTCAGGCCTACTCGGGCGAGGCGGCGCCGCTTTCTCCGCCGGCCTCAAGTGGTCGTTCCTGGCGCCGGCCCGCCCTGCCTACCTGGTAGTCAACGGCGATGAATCAGAACCGGGTACGTTCAAAGACCGTCAGTTGCTTGAGCGGGACCCACATCAGCTCATCGAGGGCATGATCATTGCGGCCAAGGCCAACGAGGTCCACGAATCGTTCATTTACATCCGGGGTGAATATCCCAAACCGGCCCGGCGGGTTCAGCAAGCCGTCGTCGAGGCTTATGCCAAGGGCTACCTCGGCAAAGGCATCTTCGGAACTGATTACGACCTTGAGCTAACCGTCCACCTCGGCGCAGGCGCCTACATCTGTGGCGAAGAAACTGCCCTGCTCAATAGCCTTGAGGGTCGTCGTGGCGAGCCCCGCCTGAAGCCGCCCTATTTCCCTGCCGCCAAGGGCCTGTACATGAAGCCGACGATCGTCAACAACGTCGAGACGATCGCCAACCTCCCGCACATCATCAACAACGGTGCCGATTGGTTCGCTGGCCTGTCCGATAGCGAAGACACCGGCACCTTCATGATGTCGATTTCGGGTCATGTCAACAAGCCCGGCAACTATGAACTTCCCCATGGCTTGACGTGGCGCCAGGTTATCTATGACGTAGCCGGCGGGATTCGCGACGGTAACGAACTGAAAGCCTGGGTACCGGGAGGGGCTTCTGCACCTTGGTTTGTGCCAGACCTGCACCTCGACAGGCCCGTCACGAAAGCGGCTTGTGCTGCAGACGGTTCCATGCTCGGATCGGGCGCCATCATCGTCATGGACCACACCACGGACATGGTTGGCGCGGCCGAGCGCATTGTCGCCTTCTTTTCCGAAGAGTCCTGCGGGCAGTGCACCCCGTGTCGGGAAGGTACGACCTGGCTCGACATGATCCTCCAGCGAGTTCTCGACGGCGCCGGACGCGACGAGGACATCGATCTCCTGCTCGACGTGTCAGACAATATTTCGGTGGGTCTCGCCTGGCCGCCCAAGCAGACCACGATATGCCCGCTCGGGCCGTCGGCGGTTTCGCCGGTGATGTCCCTGGTCCGGCATTTTCGCAACGAAGTTGAGGACCATATCGCCAAGGGCATTCACTCGGGCGGTCAAGGGACCCCAGTCAGTATCCGGGGGACCGCATGAGCGCAGAACTCGTCACGGTCACCATCAACGGGGTGAAGCAAAAAGTCCACGGTGGGTCCTTGCTCATCAAAGTGGCCGAGGAAGCCGGGACCTACATTCCGCGTTTCTGCTGGCACCCGCGCATGACCCCGGTCGGCATGTGCCGGATGTGTCTCGTCGAAGTTGAGGGACCACGTGGGGCGATGCTGGTGCCTTCGTGCACGACCCCGGTTAGCGCCGAAATGGTCGTGCATACCGAATCGGAGACCGTCAAGAAAGCCCAGGAGGGCATCCTCGAATTCTTGTTGGCGAATCATCCGCTTGACTGCCCGGTTTGTGACCGCGGAGGCGAATGCCCCCTCCAGGATCAGACGATGTCGTACGGCCCGGGAGAGTCACGGTTTGTTGAGGAAAAGCGCCACTACGAAAAACCGATCCCGATCTCAGACCTGGTCATGCTCGACCGGGAACGCTGCATCCTGTGTGCCCGGTGTACCCGGTTCTCGGAAGAAATCTCCGGGGATCCGCTCATCGAATTCATGGATCGTGGCAACGGCACCCAGGTCAACACCTTCACCGATGAGCCATTCGTCTCCTACTTCTCGGGCAACACTGTCCAGATCTGCCCGGTGGGTGCCCTCACGGCGACTCCGTATCGGTTCCGGGCCCGTCCGTGGGACCTGCGAGTCATCGCGTCAACGTGCGTCGTGTGTACGGCTGGTGACGCAATCAGCGTGCATGCCTCCCAGAACGAGGTGCTGCGGTATCTCGGCGTAGACAACGACGCCACCAACCATGGGTGGCTTTCGGATAAGTGCCGATTCGGATTTGAGTATCTCAATAGCGATGAACGCCTCACCATGCCGTTGGTTCGCGCCAAGGATGGGACCCTCGGAGAAGCCAGTTGGTCCGAGGCGCTCAACCTCGCGGCCGAAAGGCTCGGTGCCATTATCGACGAACACGGAGCCCAGGCGGTCGCCGGTCTCGGTGGCGCACGGGGCACCAACGAGGACGCGTACGCGTTCGCCAAGTTCATGCGAACGGTGATCGGTTCGAGTCACCTCGACGCCCAGATGGATGACGGACTCAACCCGCAGTTCCTTGCGGCACTGTCAGGACGTGGCCTGATCGGCGACCTGGAGAAGGCCAAGACCATTTTGTTGTGGGCTCCTGACCTCAAAGAGGAGCATCCGACCTTGTATCTGCGGGTCCGGCGAGCCGCTCAGGAACTCGGAGCGAAACTGATCGTCGTACACCCCCGTCGTACCGGCCTCGACGATCGCGCTGCGTACAAGTTCACTTACAAACCGGGCGAAGGCGCCGCAGTCCTCGAAGCCTTGATGGCCGGCGAAGGCGAGTATGCCAAGGCGCGGGCCGCCCTGAATGAGGGCCCGGTTGTGGCGATTGTTGGGCGACCCGGCCTGACCGAGTCGCCAGTGCTCGCAGAATCCGTTGCCGCTTTTGCCCGCGATTTGCCTGGAGGGTCGGTGCTGCCGATCGTCCGTCGTTCCAACACCTACGGGGCGTTGGACATGGGCGTGGCACCCAACATGCTGCCGGGTCGGGCGGGTATTGGCTCACCCGGGCTTGCCAACCTCGAAGAAGCCTGGGGCGGGCTCCCGACCAAAGCCGGCTACGACGCTGCAGCTATTGCTACGGGTGTGAGCGAAGGATCCATCAAAGCGGTGATCCTCCTCGGTGCTGATCCCGTTGTCGATATGCCGAACGGCATTGACCTGGCCGCAGCTGACCTGGTAATCGCCATCGATCTGTTCTTGACGGACTCGTCGACCCAAGCCGACATTGTGCTTCCAGCCGTCGGCTTCTCGGAGAAGGAAGGGACCGTGACCAACCTCGAAGGTCGCGTCCAGAAGGTCAACAAAGTTGTTGCCGAACCTGGCCAAGCACGCGAAGACTGGTCCATTCTCGACGACCTGGCTGCCCGAATGGGCAAGCCAATGGGGTTTGCTTCAGCCGAGGCAATAGCCAAAGAGATCGCCCACGTCGCCCCGGCCTACGAAGGGGTCACCTGGGACCTGGTCACCTGGGATCAGCCCGATGGCGCGGTCGTTCCGATCACGGCCGAACGGGCACCTCTTGAATATGTCCCGGTTATCGCGCCCAGCAACGGCACAGGCACGAGCGAAGGCTTTGTTCTGCACTCGGCACGCACCATGTACGACGATGGGGTGATGTGCCAGCAGGGTCCGATCATCGGCAAGCTGGCGCCAGGGGCAGCCGCCCACCTCAGTCCATCCGATGCCAAAGAGCTTGACGTTGCGGGCGGTGACCTTGTCAAAGTATCTGCTGGGAGCGAGGAAGCGGAGCTTCCGGTCATTGTCGACGGTTCCATGCCAGACGGTGTGGTGTACGTGCCCTTCAATCAACCGGGCGGTCCCCATTTCGGATCGAACCCGCAGATCTCGGTGGTGAAGGTCTGATGGATTGGTGGGATTTCCTCCTCGTAGTGATCCGGGTGGTCGGAGTCTTCGTGTTCTTGCTGACCACGGTCGTGTTCCTCGTATGGATCGAGCGCAAGGTCATAGCCGATATGCAGAACCGGCTCGGCCCAATGCGGGCCGGTCCGCATGGCGTGCTCCAAACCGTCGCCGATGGCCTCAAACTGTTCTTCAAGGAGCAGATAACTCCGGCCAAGTCCGAGTTCTTGATCTACATGCTCGCCCCGGCATTGTCCGTCGTCACTGCATTTCTCATGTTCCTGGTGGTGCCGTTCGCTCGTCCTATTGAGTTCACTCTCGGAGGCGAATTGCGGGCCTTCACGTTTCAGGCGATGGACCTCAACGTTGGGGTCCTCTATGTCCTCGCCATCTCGTCGATCGCCGTCTACGCGGTAGTGCTCGCCGGCTGGTCGTCCGGGTCGAAGTATCCGCTGTTGGGTGGGGTGCGAGCTACGGCCCAGGCCATATCGTATGAGGCGGCCATGGGGCTTTCCCTGGTTGCGCTCATCATGTTCATTGCCGTGCAGAATCGGGGCGGAGACGTCATGTCAATGGCGGCCATCGTCGACTTTCAGGCAGGCACGTACGGGGCGACGGAAGGCATTTTCAGCTTCCTGAATCCGATCATCACCCGGGTGCCGAAGTGGTTCATTTTGCCCCAGGTCATCCCATTCATCATCTTCGCGATCGCCGGTGTCGCCGAAACCAACCGGGCGCCGTTTGACCTGGTAGAAGCCGAACAGGAGTTGGTCGCCGGCTTCCACACCGAGTACTCCGGCATGCGCTTCGCCATGTTCTTCCTCGCCGAGTACGTCAACATGTTCACCATGTCGGCCTTGATGGTCACCCTCTTCTTTGGAGGCTGGGGCGGTCCATTCCTCGATTCCATCGCCCTCAACGTCGGTCCCTGGTTGGCGACTCTCGTGTCCTTCGGCTACTTCATGGCCAAAGTGTTCGTTTTCATCTTCCTGTTCATCTGGATCCGGGCCTCGTTGCCTCGTCTCCGATATGACCAGCTGATGGAGCTGGGCTGGAAACGGCTGATCCCGGGCGCGTTGCTCTGGTTGGTCGCTTCGTCCCTGGCACTGGCAATTCGTCAATTCGGACTTCCCTGGACGTAACGATGGGCATTCTTGGAGATCTCGCAAAAGGAATGGGCGTCACGTGGCGCCAGATGATCGACACCATTTTCGGTGACGGCATGATCACCACTGAATACCCGAAGGAGTTCCGTGAAAAGCCGGAACGATTCCACGGACGGCACGTCCTCAACCGTTACGAAGACGGCATGGAGAAATGCATCGGTTGCGAGTTGTGCGCCGGAGCCTGTCCGGCCCGCTGTATCTACGTACGCGGCAAGGAGAACCCGGTCGATGCGCCGGTCAGTCCGGGTGAGCGGTTCGGTTTCGTCTACGAGATCAACATGCTGCGTTGCATCTTCTGTGCCCTATGCGTCGAAGCGTGCCCGACTGAGGCCATCACCATGACGCACCTGTTTGAGATGTCCACCACCAACCGTGACGACGCCATTTACACCAAGGACGAACTCCTCATCAACGAGGACGGTTCGGCCAATCACATGTTCCCCGACGACCGTCTCGCCAACCTTCCTGAGCTGCTCAAAGCCGACGGCTGGATGCGGGCAACCGCTCCGCAAGGGCGAGTCGAGTACGAAGGCATCCCCGGTTGGACTCCGTCGGCCGGAGTCGGCCTTCGACCTCCAGAGGTCGGCCAATCTCAAGATGCGCCAGTTGTTGATGACGCGGCACCAGGGGACGAGGAGGAATAGTGACGGAGATCATCCTCTTCGCCATCTTCGGCACTGTCGCCATTGTCGGTGCGCTCACCGTCATCCTGGCCAGGAACCCTATCTACTCCGCCCTGGGTCTCATGGCGACCATGTTCTCGCTGGCTGTCTTCTACATCATGCACCTCGGGCACTTCGTCGCCGCTATCCAAATCATCGTGTACACCGGCGCGGTGATGACTCTCTTTTTGTTCGTGATCATGCTTATCGGCGTCGACCGTTCCGAGGACACGGCCGAACAGTTGCCGAATCAGCGGCGGATCGTCATTGGTCTCGGACTCACCATCGCTATCACAACCGTCGTATTGACGGTCGGTCAGAACTTCAAATGGGTGACGGCACCTGGCTCGGGCCCGGCTAACTGGGGTGCCAACGCAGCAGCTACCAACGGCACGATCCAGGAGATCGGTCGGGTTCTCTTCGGTGCTGATGGCGCAGAACGCACGGTCGGGTGGGCGCTTCCCTTTGAAGTTGTCTCGTTGTTGCTCATCGTGGCTGCGGTAGGGGCAATCGCCCTGGCCTTCTTCCGGCCGCTCCGAAAAGTCG
>JAGXFS010000059.1 GCA_024637275.1 Acidimicrobiia bacterium | reverse complement strand
GTGACAAGCGGAATGAGGATCGCCTGATAGGGAATGAACATCCCGAACAGCAACAGAGGGAAGACAATGTTGGCGCCCTTGAACTTCCACTTGGAGAGGACAAAGCCGTTGATGGACCCCAGCAGTGACGAAATGGTTGCCGCCGGGACGACGATGATCACCGAATTCCACAAGTTGGGAGACAGCGCATCCCACGCCGCCACAAAGTTTTCGATCGAAAGCGAAGAAGGAAGCTTCCACATCGTTGCCAGACTGATCTCGGCGAAACTCTTGAAGCCAGTATTCAGCATCACGAACATGGGCACCAGGTAGAACAACGCCATCATCGTGAGCGGGATGTATACCCATGACCGGCGATTCGCTCTCGATGCGGAGGCGGTGGTCATGCGCGGTCCTGACGAAGCGTAAACCAGAGATAGGGAACGACCAGTACGGCGACCGATACGAGCAGCACCATTCCGATTGCCGCTCCCCGGCCGAAGAAGAACCCATCAAAGGTCGTAGTCCACATGTAGGTGGCTGGCACATCAAGCGCCACTTGTTTACCGGCCAAAGCGATAATCAAATCGAAGATCTTGAGGGAGATATGACCGAGAATGATCACCGCCGACAGCGTCACCGGCCATAACAGCGGCATGATCACGCGCCGGTACAGCTGGAGCTCACTCGCACCATCAACTCTGGCGGCCTCGCGCAAGGATTCAGGAACGGCCCGAAGCCCAGCCAGATAAAGGGCCATCGTGTAGCCCGACATTTGCCACACCGCGGGAAGGGCCACTGCGGCAATCCCCCACGTGGGCGTGGCGTACCACTTGTTAATGAGGAAATCGAGACCCACCGCGTCAAAAAGCAGGTTCAGGCCACTGAGTCGATCTCCCTGGGCCGGGTTCATCAACCAGCGCCACACGACCCCGGTAACGATGAAGGAGATCGCCATCGGGAACAGGAAAAGGCTCCGATAGAAGCCCTCCGCCCTTACCCCTTTGTCGAGGAGGATGGCCAGGCCGAGTCCGATGGCGAGACAACCGAGGATGAACACGACGGTGAAGATGGCCGTGTTCTTGATATCGATGTGGAAGCGAGGATCCGAAGCGAGCGCCGTGAAATTATCAGCCCCAACGAAGGTGTAATCCGGAAGGAGGCCCTTCCAGGCGCTCACCGAAACGCGAGCGGTCCAGCCAATGAACCCGTACACAAAAAGCATGACTGCGAGAATCGAGGGGAGGACCCAGACCACTCCCCACCAATGCTCCATCCTGAAGATCTCTCGCCGGCCGCTTACCGACTTAGTTTCAGGAGCTTCGGCCGTCATGGGTCCATCCTACTCACAGAGATAGGTTCGCCCCCTCGTGGGAGGGGGCGAACCCATCGTTACTTAGCAACTAGATATTGCAACTAGATATCGTCTAGCCCGAGGCCGCTTGCGCCGCTACGAGAGCCGACTGGAAAGACGCCACGTCACGATCGAGAAGGAACAGGCCAACGGCCGTATCGATCTCGGACTTCCAGGAGTCGTTGGCGACAACACCGTGCGTCAGGCTTCCGACGACCCGATGGGATGCCCAGTCGTCCATGGCGGAGAGCAGATACTCTCCGTACAGTGAACGGTCTGCATCGCTGCGAGCAGGAATCGAACCCTTGACAGGGTTGAAGGCATCTTGACCGGCGTTCGAACCAGCAACGGTCAGCCAGGCAATAGCGGCATCACGATTCGGTGCATTCTTGGCGAGCACAAAGCTGTCCGACAGGAACTGGAAGTTGCCTTCGGTTCCCGGGGTTGCAGCCCACACGTAGTCAGTACCCGGCACTGCGCCGACCTCACGGAAGAATCCTTCTTGCCAGTCACCCATGACGTTGAAAGCGGCTGTCCCATCGAGGACCAACTGCCCGGCGTCCTGCCAGGCAAGAGCCGACGAATCAGCGTTCGTGTAGTCAAGGATCTTGGCAAAGTCTTCAAGGCCCTGCGTCACCTCAGCGGAATCCCATGCAACGGAACCGTCCCAAAGGCCGTCCCATCCATCAGGACCCATCGAAGCGAGCATGATGGTCTCGAAGAGATGCATCGACGTCCACTGCTCGCCCATCGCCAGCGGTGCTTCCATGCCAGATGCCTGAAGAGCATCAAGGGCCGTGAAGAACTCCGCGAGCGTCGTTGGCATCTCGACCCCGGCGTCTGCCAGAACTGTCGGGTTTGCCCACAATACGTTGGCCCGGTGAATGTTCACAGGAACCGAGTAGATGTTGCCATCCTTGGAGATCAACGGGATAAGTGTCTCCGGCATGACATCAAGCCATCCTTCTTCGTCGTACAAGAAGTTGAGCGGTTCGATCTGATCGGCCGCGACATACGTGCCGATGAGCTCCTGACCAGCATGTCCTTGCCAGCTATCTGGCGGATCGTTGGCCTGGAGGCGGGATGCCAAAACGGCTCGAGCATTCGTACCAGCGCCACCAGCGACGGCAGAGTTGATGAACTCGATATCGGGGTCTTCAGCTGCGAAGACCTTGATCATCTCGTCGAGGCCGGCTGCTTCACCGCCGCCAGTCCACCACGAAAAGACCTCAACCTGCGAAGCCATGTCTCCACCCGAGGTGGTATCAGTGGAACCAGAGTCAGCAGTTGTGTCCGTGGATCCCGGCGCGGCAGTGGTGTCGCTCGATCCTGACGCCGCCGTCGTGTCCGTGGTGCTACTTCCACAGGCAGCAAGCGTCATGACCAGAGCGACAATCAGTACCAAAAATTGAAAAGGTTTCTTTGTTTTCATTGGGGTGGACTCCCTTCAAGAGTCGACAAACTCATCCGAACTTGTTGTTACCGCGCACTCCGCGCAAATGCCGCGAAATGCCACAACCAGCTTACAGGTACTTACGTTTTCTTGTCAATTTGAGCTAGATCGCGAAATTTGACAAGAAAACGACAGAATACGAAACTAGCCACCATGGTTACCGCCTCACGAGAACCTCTACCAGGCGCCGTCCGCCGCCAGCGAATGTTCGCGCTCCTCGAGGAGCGCGAATTCATGCGCGTCACTGATTTGGCGAAGATATTTGGAATCTCGGAAGTCACCGTCCGGTCCGACCTCGACCACCTGGTGGCAGCTTCCACGGTGCAACGAGTACATGGGGGGGCCATCGTTGGCGACGATCAGTCCAGGGCTGAGCAATCCTTCGAACAGTCAGCCGGTACGTCAGCGAGTGAGAAGATCGCCATCGGCGAGGCAGCAGCACAGTTGGTGTCCTCGGGAGACTCACTGATCCTCGACGTCGGGAGCACCGCCACGGCTGTGGCCTCAGCACTCACCCGCCGCAATGACTTGACGGAACTCGTTGTGTTTACGAACAGCCTGACGATTGCGACGGCACTAGAGCCCCACATCCCACGCTTCACCGTGGTGCTGACCGGTGGCACCCTCAGACCCAGACAGCATTCACTCGTCGATCCATTCGCCGAGCTAATCCTCGACCGACTACACGTCACAACTGCCTTCATCGGATGTAACGGCATCCATCCCGAAGAAGGCGTCACGAATATCAATCTGCCTGAGGCGGCCGTGAAAGGGCGCATGGTCAAGGCCGCCCGGCGGGTGGTCGTTGTTGCGGGAGGAGCCAAGCTCGGCAAAATCAGCATGGCCCGCTTCGCAGAGATCGACGATGTCGACGTGCTCGTTACCGGCCAGACCGCCCCCGCAAACCTCGTAGCCCAATTCACCGACCTCGGTATTCAGACGATCGTTACGGAATGACTCGACCAGCACCCGAGATCGCCTCGCCCCACCGACGGTTCAACCCGCTCAATGGCGAATGGGTGCTCGTATCTGCACATCGAACAATGCGCCCCTGGCAGGGCGGTACGGAGATGCCCGATGACACCATCGTTGTTCCACCGCATGATCCCGACTGTTACCTGTGCCCCCGGAACCTGCGGGCCAGCGGGGAGGTCAACCCCGACTACCAACACACCTTCGCATTCACGAACGACTTCCCGGCTTTGTTGCCGGACGGAATAGCCACGCACGAATCAGAATCCGCGCTATTCCAGGCTGAGGCCGCTTCGGGGACGAGTCGGGTGTTGTGTTTCGCGCCAGATCACGATCGCACCCTCGCGGACCTCGATCGACCTGGAGTTCGTTCGGTCATTGACCTTTGGTGTTCGCAGTCGGCTGAACTGGGCGAGAAGTATCCCTGGGTGCAGGTGTTCGAAAACAAAGGTGATGCGATGGGCGCCTCAAGCCCCCACCCGCACGGACAGATATGGGCGAGCAACTTCCTGCCGAGCCATGTCTCCAACGAAGACGAACGCCAGCGTTCCTATCGAGCGTCGAACGGCACCAACCTGCTCGTTGACTACACGGCTGCCGAGCACGATCAGGGAACCCGCGTCGTGGTCGAAAACGACTCGTGGCTTGTTCTCGTACCGTACTGGGCCACCTGGCCGTTCGAGACGATGATCCTGCCAAAACGCCATATCCTGCGGCTGCCCGACCTAACCGAGGACGACAGGGCTGACCTTACCGACGTCCTCAAGCGGCTCCTCGTCCGGTATGACAATTTGTTCACAACCCAGTTCCCCTACTCGATGGGATGGCACGGGGCCCCTTTCCTGAATGAGTCGCAGGCCCATTGGCAGCTGCACGCTCACTTCTATCCGCCGCTGCTCCGGTCCGCCACCGTGCGCAAATTCATGGTCGGTTACGAACTGCTCGCCGAAGCACAGCGAGACCTCTCACCTGAGCAGTCCGCCCAACGGCTTCGGGAGCTCTCCGATACCCACTACGCCAAGGCGCACTCCGTCCATGTCACCTGAGCTGGAGGCAGCGGCGCTATTCCTCGAACGCTTCGGTTCTAAAGCTCCAATCGTTGTTCAAGCTCCCGGCCGGGTGAGCCTCATCGGCGGCCACACCGACTACAACGAAGGCTTCGTGCTTCCGATGGCCATCGACCGAAGGACGGTGATCGCCGCCCGGCCTCGAACAGATCGGATCGTGGCGGTTTCTTCGAGTGATTTCCCTGACACCAGGTTCGATCTCGGGTCGCTTGAACGCGGCACCGGCTGGGCCGAGTACCTCAAAGGAGTCGCCTGGTCGATGGGAGCCGACTCGCTTCCGGGTTGGGAGGGTGTCATCGTTTCGACGGTTCCGCTCGGAGCAAGCCTCTCCTCCTCGGCGGCTCTCGAAGTGGCTACCGCTTTGACCTTCGCCACCCTCACAGGGCAGGAGTGGGATCCGGTTGAAGCAGCTGTGATGAGCAGCCGGGCTGAAGTTGATTGGGTCGGTGTCAGCAGCGGCATTATGGATCAACTCATCTCGGCGTGCGGACTCGCCGATCATGCAGTCCTCATCGACTGCCGTGACCTTACCCAGACGCCTGCTCCAGTTCCCTCAGACGTGAGCGTCGTGGTGCTGGACACGGGAACCCGCCGCCAACTGACCGAGTCGAACTACAACCAGCGGCGCGACGAGTGCGCCGAAGCGGCCCGAGGCTTCGGCGTTGCCAGCCTCCGCGACCTCGAGATGCCCGAGGTCGATAACCCCCCGCACGGGATAAGCGATGTCGCCATACGAAGGGCTCGTCACATCGTTGGGGAAAACCAACGAACTCTGGCGGCCGCGGCAGCCATGCATGCGGGCGACCCGGCCCGACTCGGGAGTCTCATTTCGCAGGCGCACATAAGCCTCCGCGACAACTTCGAAGTGTCCAGCCCCGCGCTCGACGCCATAGTCGAGGCCGCACAAGCGTCTCCCGGATGTTTAGCTGCGTCCATGACCGGCGCTGGGTTCGCCGGATGCGCCATTGCAATCGTCGAGGAAACCGCCATCGATTCGTTCATCAGAAACACCGAGGAACGGTACCGAGCCATGACCGAACACACACCCTCCCTATTCACCTGCAGGGCCGCCTCCGGGGCTTCGGTCGTCACGACCCGATAGGACATCGGCCGAATCATTTCTCTGGCCCGAACGGCCCGGTCCGTGCTGACCGCGTAGATTGATTTGGATGCCAAGCCTCAGCCTCGACGAATCGCGAAAGCGAGCCGACCTCCTGGCAGTCACCTCGTACGACATCACCCTCAACCTGGCCGGCGACGACCGAACATTCGCGTCGTCAACAACCATCAAGTTCGTCGCGCGAGAGACCGGCGATACGTTCGTCGACGTGAAACCAAAACAGTTGGTGAGCGCCAGACTCAATGGAATCCCCCTCGATGTTGACGAACTTCACGATGGTCGCCTATCGCTGTCGGGGATTTCTGGCGAACACGAGCTTGTCATCGATGCGGTCATGGGGTACCGCACCGACGGGGAAGGGATGCATCGCGCCGTCGACCCCGCCGACGGCCGGTCCTACACGTATGCGATGTCGTTCCTTGACGCGGCGCCCTACATCTTCGCCTGCTTCGATCAGCCAGATCTGAAGGCGCGCTACTCGGTCCAGGTGGTCTGCCCGGAGGATTGGGTGGTGGTCGGCAATGGACGGTCCGAACAAGTAGAGCCAGGTCATTGGGTCCTAGCGACCACCGAGCCTCTGTCGACCTATTTTGTGACGGTGGTTGCCGGGCCCTATCACGTCATCGAAGCCGAACACGACGGGATCCGACTCGGGCTGGAATGTCGGGCGTCTCTGGCTGAGCATCTGGAACGGGAAGCCGACGAGATCCTCACCATCACTCGCCAATCCTTCGATGAGTTACATCGACTGTTCCAGATCCGTTACCCGTTCGGGGATTATCACCAGGCGTTCGTGCCCGAATTCAATGCCGGCGCCATGGAGAACGCCGGGTGCGTGACGTTCCGCGACCCGATGGTCTTTGCATCAAGGCCCACCCGCTACGAACGAACGGGACGAGCGACAACCATCGCCCACGAGATGGCCCACCAATGGTTCGGTGACCTGGTTACTCCGATCTGGTGGGACGATCTTTGGCTCAATGAATCGTTCGCCGAGTACATGGGAAATCGGGTCAGCCACGACGCCACCGAATTCGACGACGCCTGGGTCGATGTGGCGTTCAGCCGGAAACGTTGGGGTGTCGAGGCTGACCAACGACCGAGCACTCACCCCGTGGCCGGAACCGGAGCGGCCGACGCGGCGGCGGCCTTGCAGGATTTCGACGGCATCAGTTACGCAAAGGGGGCCGCGGTTCTCAAGCAGCTGAACACTCGCGTTGGCGATGACGTCTTCTTTGCCGGGGTCCGGGACCACTTCACCCGCCACCGCTTTGGCAACGCCTCGATGCATGATCTTTTCGCCTCCTGGGAGTCGGCCGGGGCGGGCAACCTCGACGAGTGGATCAACGGATGGTTGCGAACCGCCGGGCTCGACCTTCTCCAACTGGACCGCACCGGACCGGGACCTCGGATCAGCCGAACCGCGCCGACCACGTTCCCGGCCGATCGCCAACACGCCATGTCGGTCGCCTACCACAACGGGATCGACTGGACGAGGAACGCATTGGTGGTTGAGACCGCCGCCACCCCGGTACCCGATACGGCGGATCGCCCGGTGATTCTCGATCCGGGCGAAGACACCTGGGCACGATTCGCCCTCGACGACCTAACGGTTGCTGCCCTTCCCAACCTGCTGCCCACCATGGTCGATCCGCTCATGAGAGCGGCGACGTGGAATGCGGTCCGCGACGCGACCGCCAACGCTCTGCTTGGACCGTCCGTCGCCCTCGACCTGGTTGGGGTGGCGCTCCCCCACGAGTCCGAAGACCAGGGCGTCAATGCCCTCGGAAAGTTCGCACTCGACCAACTTGCCGGAAAGCTCCATCCAGATCCGGTGGAAGTACTCAGAGTCCTTCATCTCGCAGCGATGCGCCGCGTTACGACCGTGGCACCAGAACTCTATGTTCAGCTCACGGCCATGCGGGTGGCGATCGCTTCATGCTCCGACAATGGTCTGCTGAACGAGTGGCTCGCCGGCAATGGATTACCCGCCGGTGTCCAGCTTGATCTCGACTTGCGATGGAGAATCCTCATCCGATTGGCGGGTCTCGGCGCCACTGACCGTTCGAACCTTGGCAAACACCTCGACCAGGAGACCACCACCCAGGCGTTGGTCAGCTACACCAGAGCCCTCAGCTCGCTACCCGACGAAGAAGCCAAGGCCTACGCTTGGGCGAGGTTCACTGGAGCGGCGGCAGCATCCAACTATGAAATCGAGGCCGCGGGACTCGGCATGTGGGACGTTCGCCAATCCGAAGTCACTGCACCCTATGTCTCCCGGTACTTCGCAGAAGTCGCTGGCACGGCGGCGATCCGGGCGGGGTGGGCCCTGTCAGATACTGCCCGGATGTTTTTCCCAAGGCTCGCCGTGCAAGCGAAGACAGTAGAGGCAGCTCAGCAGGTGCTCGCTGACCGGTCGCTGGACGCGAGCCTCCGCCGGGTGCTCGCCGACCAAACCGACGATCTGAGCAAGGCAGTTCGAGTGCGCCAGACCTTCGCACAGTGACGCATCCCGCACACCCGCGCAAAAAGCCGAGTGGCCGACCGGATCTCAGCGGCCATCGGCTATACCGCAGACGACGTCAGCAGCTTTCACGATCGTGCGATACTTCACCGCATGAGTAGCGAATCAACAAACGGAATATCAGTACACGGGCAAGGACGCATGGATGCTGAGCCGGATCTGGCCGAACTCCAACTCGCCGTTTCACGAATGGCAGAGGCACCGGCCAGCGCATTCGAAGCCACCCGTGCAGCCGTCGGCGCAGTTCGGACTTCGCTGGAATCGTCCGGAATCCCCGAAACGGCCATCCAGGTATCTCGTCTGCGACTCAACGCCGTATATGACTACTCCAACAATCGGCAACGACTAACCGGCCACGAGGCATCGGCCGACATCACAGTGGCCATCATAGAAGTGAACGCCACCGACACGGTCATTACGGCAGCGATCGACGCCGGCGCCAACGCCGTTCAGTCGCTTGTCTTCGACACCGCTCGGCGAGCCGAACTCGAAGAATCCGCTCAACGTTCCGCGGTAGCCGACGCTCTTCGAAAGGCGACCGTCTTTGCCGACGCAGCCGGTGTCACGATTGGAAACGTTGTGCATCTCGAAGAGAGTGGCGGGAACGGCCCGACCCCATTTGCGGGCAAGATGCTGATGGCTGAGAGCGCTGATCCGGCGTTTGTCTCCGGATCAATCAGCATCGAGGCGTCGGTCATGGTCCGCTTTTCGATCAGGACTGAATAACTGCTGACTCGCACGGCTGCCCGGGTTCCCGCCATGAGCCTTCCGGTCGTCGCCGGGGAGCATTCAGAGGCTTTCTGACAGTTGCGAACCGTGAGCGCCAGGCTTGGCTAAAGGCCAGCGAGCAGATTCAGCCGGGCCAGCCGCTCTGGATCCTTCGCAAAGGCCGGATCGGCGTCAGTGAGAAGCGGTTGTGCCAGGCGGGCCTGCACGCCGGCTTCTGCGTCCCGCCCTAAAGCTGCGTACCCCTCGGCAAGTTCTTCATGAAACCAGCCGTCGGGCTGGCCGGCGGTGTCAGCCCAAGCCACTGAACCCTCCAAGAGCGGTACCGCCTCTCCGGGTCGGCCAAGCGTTCGAAGGGTCTTGGCAACCGCATAGCGCGCCACCTCGATGGCCGACTCATTGTCTGGTTCGGCCAGTCGACATTCGAGCGCCTTGTGGAACGCGTCGAGCGCAGCTTCAAGATCGCCGGAATCAAAGTATTCCCAGCCAAGGTTATTGAGCAAAGGACCAAGCCAGGACCTCGCTTCGGGATGGGTATCGGCCAGCTCGATGCCTTGTATTGTCCACGAGACAAACCCGTCGTGGTCCGACGAAACCAACGCCGCCATGTGGGCTGCATCGGCGGCTATGAAGTACTCCGCGCTCCCAAGCGCCCCGGTGAACGCAGACTCGAACAGAGGGAGCGCCTCTTTGGATCGCCCGCTCGATCGCAGTAAACGGCCGCGCTCGAGGTCAATCCGGGAACGCGCTACCCCGCTCGTTGCCAGGGCCTCGGCTTCGAGAATGAGAGCTGCCCCGCCCTCGAAGTCATCACGTAGGCCAGAAGTGCGGGCGAGCTGGGTAAGGACTTCGGCCCTACGGTCGGCGGTCGTCTCGGCGGCGAGTTGGTCGCGCAGGCGGTGATCGGTGACATCAAGGTCCGAGAAATCCCAAAGCGCTCGTAGACGGTCGGTCATCTAAAGCAGGCTATCGCATGCCAGTCAGCCAGCGGCGATCGATTTTCAGACATTCTTGGGAAACTTCCCCCACCACGCAGCGTCGTTTAAGCGTAGGGTTGTCGGAACGGGTGACCTCTGGGGGGTACCGATGCCTGATATGCACAAACGGGCCGCCATCATGGCCCAACAGGTGGAACATCTGGCTTCAGATGTGATGGAAGGGCGCGCCCCGGGAACCGAAGGTGGCCGCATGGCCAGGCGCTACGTCGAAGACGGATTCGCCGACCTCGGGTTGGTGCAGGCCGGCGACGACGGCACCTACTCCCATCACATCGCCTCGATCGGCGGAGCCAACCTGATCGGAGCGATCCCCGGCTCAGGGCCACGGTCAGATCGGTATGTAATGCTCGGCGCCCACTACGACCACATCGGCAAGTATTTCGGTCGGATACACCGGGGAGCCGACGACAACGCAGCAGGCATCGCAATACTCCTCGACGTAGCCCGCCAACTCACCGAACTCGACAATCTCGATCGGACCGTTCTCATATGCGCATTTGATGCCGAAGAGCCGCCCTATTTTCTGACCGAAGACATGGGCTCGGTGCATTTCGTGGACCGCCCAACTATCGAACTGGACAAGCTCGACACGATGGTTTGTATCGATATGGTCGGACATGCGCTCGGGCCGGACACGCTCCCCGACGAAGTTCGGCGGACCGTCTTCGCCATGGGCGCCGAGCGGTCAGGACTGGGCGCCGTCGTTGACGAACTCGCCACTCTCGACGACCGGGTTCGGCCACGACGCCTGGACGCTGACGTGATCCCTCCCCTGTCAGATCATTACGCCTTTGAGCGTTCCCGGATCCCGTTTCTCTTCTACACAACCGCCAGGGATCGCCACTATCACACACCGAGCGACACGCCCGAACGTCTCGACTACCCGAAGATGGTCGGACTGGCGGACCACATCGCCGATCTCATGTGGACCCTGTCGACCGGACCGGCCCTCACTTACGATCCTGGCGCCCATGACGACCAAACCACGCTCAAAACGTTGGTCGACATCGGTCGCCCGGCGGCGACGTTGCATCAGGACCCTGATCTCGTCAACGGACTCATCGATAAGCTCGAACGAAGGCTCCGCAACCATGAGCCTTTGAACCCGTTCGACCGTGCCGGACTTCGCTCCACCATCATTGCCATCGAAAACGCACTCGCCTAACAGGCTCGCTGGAGGCAGAAATTGAACAGACGAGTATCTGGGGTAGTACTTCTATGCTTCGTCATGGTCGCCTGTGGAGGCACACCGACATCGGGGGCCAACGAACGCACCACACCCGGGGTGACAGCCGAATCCGGGTCGGACGGACCGAGCGCTCCTGAACCTGGCGCCGCAGCAAGTAGCGAGGTCACCCCAGAAGGCCCAGGCGCATTACAGCCCAACACGATCCGCATCGGCAGTCAGGTCTGGACGAGAACGTTGCCGATGACCTCGGGTCAATGTTTGGTTATCAAGGCGGACGGCACCTTGCCTGACTGGAGCACTGTCTGGGGCACGGTTGACGGCGACGACGACACACGCTTTTCGGCGAACTACAAGCAGGATGGCACGTTCGAGTCGGAACTAACCAACAACTTTGACCAGTACTGGGGGGCGGGTACCCGATTCCAAGGCGACGAAGCCGATCTAGTAATCGAACTCGATTTCGAAAACCTCATTGTCAGCGGACATGGGACCTTCAGGAGCCTCACCACCGGAGAACTGGCCCAGGGTTCCTTCCTCTTCACCTGCGAGCTGGCCGATACGCGACAAACGCTCGTCGGCCAACCCACTCAGGAGAGGTGGGACATCCGGCCAGAACGTCGTGACGGACGGCCCTGGCCCATCAAGATCGCTTCAAACAAACTCAGAGTTGGACCGTTCAAGTTGAGGAGTTCGACCGTGACCAACTGGGTATATGGCTTTGATCAAGTGGAGACCGCCGAGTCGTTCTGCGACGGCGATTGGGACGCAGTCCGAGGACTGCTGGGGGGCAAAGGCGCCAATCTTGGCGACATGACCCGCATCGGCGTACCCGTCCCACCCGGATTCACGATCACCACGGCTGCGTGCAACAAATACCTCGAATCTGGAGCGGCGCTTCCACCCGACTTGCTCGACCAGGTGTCGGCTGCCCTCAAGAAGATTGAGGAGGCCAGCGACAAACGGTTCGGCGACACGACGACGCCGCTGCTGGTCTCTTGCCGATCCGGTGCCAAGTTCTCGATGCCGGGCATGATGGACACCGTCCTGAATATCGGACTCAACGATTCCGTGGTGAAGGGCCTCATCGCTCTGACCGATGACCCACACTTCGTATACGACTCGTATCGGCGACTCGTGCAGATGTTCGGCGCGGTTGTGCTTGGCGTGCGCGATGAACCGTTCGAGGCAGTTCTTTCGGCCTACCGCCACGAGCGCAATGTCACCGAGGACTCAGACCTGTCCGCGGAGGACCTGCGCGCGATCACCGGAGAATTCAAAACAATCGTGGAACGTTTCTCGGGCCGACCGTTCCCCGACGATCCCTTCGAGCAGCTCCGCCTCGCCATAGAGGCCGTATTCCGCTCATGGGATGGCAAGCGAGCCCGCGACTATCGCAACGCCGCCAATATTCCGCACGATCTCGGGACCGCCGTGAACATCCAGACGATGGTGTTCGGCAATATGGGTTCCGACTCGGCCACCGGCGTGGCCATGTCGCGCAACGCGACGACCGGTGAAGCCGGTCTCGAAGGCGACTATCTCACCAACGCCCAGGGCGAAGATGTGGTCGCCGGCATCCGGGCGACCAAGCCGATGTCCGAGCTTGAGAAGGAAATGCCCGAGCTATCGGAACAGTTCGGGTCGATCGCTCTCTCCCTGGAACGCCACTATCGCGACATGCAGGACATGGAGTTCACCATCGAGCGCGGGGTCCTGTGGATTCTCCAAACCCGTAATGGGAAACGGACCGCCCAGGCGGCTGTCAGAATTGCGGTCGACATGGCCGAAGAAGGCCTCATCGACCGGAACGAGGCCGTCCAGCGGATCTCGCCTGAACAGGTCGAGTTCTTTCTTCACCCTTCGTTCACTCCCGCCAGCAAACAAGAGGCGCTCGACGCCGGCCATCACCTCACGACCGCTCTCAACGTGTCCCCGGGTGCGGCGGTGGGGGTAATCGCCTTCGACGCCGACCTGGCGTCCGAATGGGCGGAATCGGGCCGGCAGGTCGTCATGGTCCGCCCCGAAACAAAACCTGACGACGTACACGGCATGCTGGCCGCTCAGGGGATCTTGACCACGAAGGGTGGGCGTACGTCCCACGCGGCCCTCGTCGCCCGCCAGTTCGGGAAGCCCGCCGTGGTTGGCGCCGACGACATCGATGTGGACCTCTCCGAAAGAACCATGACGGTTGGTAGCTCCACCCTCAGCGAAGGTGAGTGGATCTCCATCGACGGGACCACCGGCGAGGTGTTCGCTGGACAGCTCGAGACCCGCACACCCGACCTCGAAAACCCGGCGCTGCGGAGGCTTCTCGAATGGGCGGACGACGTTCGCGACATTGGAGTTTGGGCCAACGCTGACCACCCGGCCGATGCCGAACTTGCCCGTTCATACGGAGCGCAAGGAATCGGACTGGTTCGCACCGAGCACATGTTCTTTGATCCCGATCGCCTCCCGATCGTTCAACGAATGATCATGGCTACGAGCCCTTCAGAACGGACCGAAGCGCTCGACCAGCTGTTGCCGTTCCAAAGACGCGATTTTGTCGGGCTGTTCCGGGCCATGGACGGGCTCCCGGTCACGATCCGCCTCATCGATCCGCCGTTGCACGAGTTCTTGCCGAGCTACGAGGAGATCACAGCAGGTCTCGCTGACCTCAAGATTCAATTACTCTCGGCCCGGAGCTTGCCAGAAGTCGATCAGTTGCTCACCCGGGTCGAAGCCGCCGAACATCTCCTGCACGAGGTTGAGGCGCTTCGCGAGGCCAACCCCATGCTCGGATTGCG
>JAGXFS010000008.1 GCA_024637275.1 Acidimicrobiia bacterium | reverse complement strand
GCGCGGTCAGGCAGACCACGTGGTTGCGGAGGTGAAACGCCAGCTGCTCAACGATCGCCAATTCGACTTCCTCGGCGAAACCAACGAGGAGCGAAAGATCGCCATCTTTGGCTGCCCCGCTGACGACGTCGCTTGCGAGGGTGGCGGTGGTTATCAGATCTTCACCACCATCGACCTCGACTTGCAGCAGAAGGCCAACGAGATCTTGCAGACCTGGATGCCCTTGCCCGCCTACGAAGAAAACCTGGCCGCATGCCGTGAGATCTACCCGGAAGAATCCGACGAGTTCCTCGCCACCTACTCGCTCACCCACTCTTGCTCGCCGACCGGCGCTCTGACCATGGTCGACAACCACAGCGGAGCAGTCAAGGTGATGGCGTCGGGTCTTCCATTTGAATTCTCCCAGTTCGACCTTGCAGTTCAGGGCCGGAGAAACCCAGGGTCCTCTTTCAAACCGTTTGCGCTGGTGGCCGCCTTGGAGCAGGGCTACACCCTCGGCCATTCATGGAGCGGGGCGAGCCCGGTCAAAATCGAATGTGAGTTCGTCTGCTCCCCTGACGGCACCAACATCTGGACCGTCACTAATGCGGGTGCGTCCCTGGGCGTGATCACACTCGAGCAGGCGACCTACAACTCGGTGAACACGGTTTATGCCCAGGTGTCCAACGAGGTCGGCCCATCGGCAATCGTCGATGTGGCACGGCGAATGGGGGTCACCGACTCATCCCTCAACCCGGTTCTCTCGATCGTGCTCGGCACATCTGAGGTGTCCACACTGGAGATGGCGAACGCCTACTCCAACTTCGCCACCAACGGACTCCACGCCGACGACTATCTGATCGCACGGATCGTCGATGCCGACGGAAATGTGGTTTACGAGGCGCAGGAGGAAAAGGTCCAGGTCGCTGATCCTGCGATCTTTGCCGCGGCACGCCGTGCGCTATCGCAGGTGCCCACATCATCGGGGACCGCACCCCGCGCAGACATCGGCAGGCTCCAGGGCGGAAAGACCGGAACCCACCAGAGCTATCTCGACGCCTGGTATGTCGGATACACCCCCGAATACAGCACGGCGGTGTGGGTCGGCTACGAGTCGAAGCAGGTTCCGCTCACCAACGTCGTCATCAACGGACAGCAATACAGCCGGGTCTTCGGCGGTTCGGTACCGGCCCCAATCTGGGCCGAGTTCATGAGCTACGTGCTCGACGGCCTGCCTGAGGTCCCCTTCCCCGACGAACCGGCCAATATCGAGGACTACCTGCTACCTCCGCAGACGACAGTTCCGTCAGTGGTTGGACTCGATCGGTCCGAAGCTGTTAGTCGACTCAAGGCAGCGAAGCTAAACGTTTCGGTCAAAGAAGTCCCGTCTCTGGAACCGGCGGGCCAGGTCGTGGCCCAGTCACGCGCCCCGGGATCAAGCGTCCCCGAAGGGTCAGGCGTGGGGATCAGCGTTTCCAACGGAGTAGCGCCAACCGGACAAATGCCCTCTTTCGTGGGGATGACCAACGATGAAGCCCTCGAAGCCGCACGCCTTTTTGAGGAGTCAACAGGCGTGAACCTCAGCGTGTTTGCTGAAACCACGCTCACAGCCGACGCGAACCTTGTCGGCCGGGTTGTCTCCCAGACTCCGGCTGCCGGAGCCAACCTGACCGGTCAAGGAACAGTGACGATCTACATCGGCGAACTCGATCCAAACTCGGGCTAGCTTCCTGGACGATCCCGACCTCACCACATATTGATTCTTTTCGCGCCTTCCTACGCGCCACTTGACGGTAGTTAACGTTCTTCTGTAGAACACTACCTATGAAGACAGAAGCGCTTTCAGTTAACGGTGTTGCTCGTCCTCCAGTCAAAGACGCTGTGTCGGCTGGAAGCGCTTCTGTCCGAGCGACAGCCCGGGTCCGCCCCTTTGTCCCCGTAGAACTTGTCGAGAGCGACGGGCCCTTTCCGGCGTCCCACCCGTACATTCGGAGATTCTGGGTAGCAGCACTTGGCTCGGGTGCGATCGCAGAGCTGCTCCGCTTGGTTCGGGCAGCCGAGAAGGGGGAGGAAGTGCGGCTACCCAGATACCTTCCTCATCTCCTCCGTGCCGAGCTGGTGACGGTGACGTCGAACGCAATCAGAGTCGGGAACAGGTTCCCTGCGGTACCCCGTGAGCTTCGCTGGAGATTCCCTCCGTCTCTGGCCAGCGAGCACAGCCGTTGGGTCCTGCACCCATCGATCTGCGATCAGCCAGACAGCAGGTAAGCAACGACACCGGGACTGACTCTTCCTGAGCTTCGTAGCACTCGGTGCTACACTATCCCGGTGCGAGAAATCAGCCAACGCGAGTTCCGGAACGAGAGCGGGAAGATCATGCGTGAAATCGACGGCGGCCAAAGCTTCATTGTGACCCGCAATGGCGTGCCCGTCGCAGAGCTCACCCCGCTCCATCGCCGTCGATTTCTCGAGACCGAGAAAGCGCTCGCCATCTTCCGCCACGCTCCGCAAATCGACGGTGCCCGCTTCCGGGCCGATCTCGATGCGATCGCGGATCAAGATCCGGTGCCGCGTGCCTGATCCCGATCGGGCGCCACGCGGGATTCTCGACACTTCCGTGCTGATCGATTTAGAAACCATCGACCCCTCACTGCTACCTGTCGAGGTCGCAATAAGCTCGATCACTATGGCACAACTCTCTGCCGGCCCACATGCAACGGGTGATCTCGCCGAACGGAGCAGAAGGGTAGACCGACTGCAGAGGGCCGAGGCGGCGTTTGACCCGTTGCCGTTCGACATCGAGGCGGCGCGAGCCTATGGCAGGGTGTTTTCCGCCGCTATGGCCGCCGGCCACAAAGCCCGGGGCCAACGGGCAGTCGATCTGCTCATCGCAGCCGCAGCCCTCTCCGCGGGCCTCCCACTGTTCACCAGAAACGAAGCAGACTTTGCCGCCGTGACAGACCTGGTCGATATCGTCGTCGTCTAGTTGGAACGCGATCGCGCATACGCGTCTCTGCCCCCGCTCGAAACTCTCCCTCCGCTTGCGGAGGGAGTGGCGCCGGACCTTCATGGCCGGCGCCGAGGGTGGGACGTACCCACCAACAGCACGCAAGCTCCCAGCTCAAGAGACCTCTCCCTCCTAATGGGGGTGGTTCTGGTCTTTGTGCAAGGCTGGGATCGTGTTGCTGGTCGGTGAGCGCTGTTCCCTCCTGTGACGTTGATCACTTCAGGTAGATCGCGCTCCGACCGGTTTGAGGGTTGTTGTTGAGCGCTCATGGGGTGTCGTGCCGTTTGAGCACTGGTCCATTAGGTCGTTGCCGGGTTTCCTTCATTGAGACAGTTAGGGCAGGTTGATTCGGAAGGGGATCGGATGATCTTTGTTGGTGATGATTGGGCTGAAGCCCACCACGATGTCCACGTTATGGACGAGGGAGGGCAGCGGCTGGCGAGTCGGCGCTTGGCTGAGGGTTTGGAAGGCATTCGAGGGTTTCATGAGCTGGTGGCTCAGTATTCAGATGACCCTTCGGGGGTGGTGGTGGGTATCGAAACCGACCGTGGCCTTTGGGTGCAGGCGCTGGCTGCTGTTGGTTATCAGGTGTATGCGGTTAACCCGTTGGCGGTGTCGCGGTATCGGGACCGGCACAACCCGGCGGGAGCCAAGTCCGACGCTGGGGATGCGAAACTGTTAGCTGACCTGGTCCGCACCGACCGGCATAACCACCGGCCGATCGCTGGGGATTCTCCTGATGTGGAGGGAATCAAAGTGTTGGCTCGGGCGCATCAGAACCTGGTCTGGGAACGGAACCGGCACACCAACCAGTTACGCAGTGCTCTCCGGGAGTATTACCCGGCGGCTCTGACCGTTTTCGATGATCTCGCTGATCGTGACTGTCTCGCAGTGTTGGAACGGGCACCAGACCCTTGTGTTGGTGCCCGGCTGACCGTTACTCAGGTCCGTGCCGTGTTGAAACGGGCTGGCCGCCAACGCAACCTCGAGAAACGAGCCGAACAAATCCAGGTTGGACTCCGCAGCGACCAGCTGGACGCGCCGAGCGAAATCGCTTCGGCGTTCTCGGCTACGACCAAGGCCACGGTTGGAATCCTCAAAGAGTTAAACCGCCAGATCGTCGAACTCGAAACGAGTTTGGCTGACCGTTTTAAACAGCACCCCGACGCCGACATCTACCTCTCCATCCCAGGACTCGGTGATGTGCTCGGCGCCAGGGTGCTCGGCGAATTCGGGGACGACCCGAACCGTTACGCCAACGCTAAGTCTCGCAAAAACTATGCGGGAACGTCGCCGATCACCGTCGCCTCAGGAAAAAAACGGGCAGTCCTAGCCCGCCACGTCAGAAACCGCAGGCTCTACGACGCTATCGACCAGTGGGCGTTCTGTTCACTACAACAAAGTCCCGGAGCCAGAGCCTTCTACGACCAGCGGCGAGCCAACGGCGACCTCCACCACCAGGCCCTACGAGCCCTCGGCAACCGGTTCGTCGGCATCCTCCACGGATGCCTCAAACACCAGGCCCGCTACAACGAACACACCGCCTGGGCCCACCGCCAAACCACACAACAAACACAAGCAGCTTGACAATTACAGCCCTGGGGTGTCTACCTCCACCCTCCTCCGTCAGGCGCAGGAACCTTCCTCCCGCAAGGGGGACGCCAGATCGCGTGGACCTATTTGCGAGCGGCGAGGAACCACATGAAGAAGAGGGCAACCGACTCACCGCTGGCGAAACCAACGGCCACTCTCAGGTCCGGTTCGGGTCGGTAGAAGACCATCACGACCAGGGCGACCATCAGACCGATGAACCAGGCGACAGCGAGACGTGCGGTGCGGCCCTCGGCCACCAGGACCTGACCGGCGATCTGGGCGGCTGCAGCCGCCATCACCCCGCCCGCAGCCAGAGCTGCAACAGCCCGAGCCGGGATGAACTCCTCGTTGTAGAGAAGACCGACAACCTCAGGCCCCACCAGCCAACCGACGAGACCGCCCATCAACGCCAGCACTACCCCTATCCCAACGACAAGTCCAGCGATTCGGGCGAGCCGACCGCGGTCGGTTCCCCCCGTTAGACCCACCAGGTAGGGCAGAACCCGGCCCTGCAGGGCGAAAATGAGAGTCAACGGCGCACGATAAAGAGTGAAAGTCACAAAAATCACGGATACCAGAGACGCGGGAGCACCGAATAGGGCAGCGGCGATCGGCGCCCCTCCCAGGAGGAGCTGGGACGAGGTCGAGCCACCCACATAACCGCCGAGAAAGCGTGAAGCGGGAGCTGGCGATGCACTCTCATCTCCACCGTCTCTCCGCCACCATCGCATCCCAAGCACCGAGAACCCGCCCAGGACCATGGCCCATCCCAGAGATTCTGCAGTAGCGAACAACTGGATGGCAACGATGCCAGCCATGAGACGAACCGCCGTTTCGATGATGAGGACCCATCCGACTTCAGCGAAGCGGCGCCGTCCGGCGAGGACACCCTTGCCGAAGAACAACAACGCATATCCAATGACGAGCAGTGCGGCCTGGATCACGT
>JAGXFS010000058.1 GCA_024637275.1 Acidimicrobiia bacterium | reverse complement strand
CACTCGAATCGTGGCATCCAGATCCTGGGTCCTGGCGACATTCTCGGCAGCGGCGGCCAGTGAACCCATCGGCCGCAGGGAAGCGGCGGCGAGACCCGATGCGATAAGGCCGGCCGAGGCGGCGCCGATCAGGCCAATCACGACGAACTGGGCCTGAATACGATTGAGAAACTCCTGCTGTTCGACGAGGTTCTGGGCCAGCATTAGCCCGCCCCCGTTCTCGGCGGGCACGGTGATGATGCGGAAGGCGCCGCCAGAGGTCTGCTCGGTGTGAATCGCCGACGGTCGGCCCGATTCGATGGCCGCGATATCTATGGGGGTGACATGGAGCGGCACTTCGATGCCGAACGTGAAGATTGGGGTTCCCTGGTCGTCGATGAATTGGATTGGCTGGTTGGGTCCAAACAGTCCCCGAAGTGATGGGTTTTCTTCGGAGTTAGGTCCGAACTCATGTCGGAACCGTTCCGCACGGGCGCTCAGCTGGCGGTCGGCGTCGCGCTCGATCTCACGCACCGTGGAGATGAAGGCGATCGCTGCCACGAGCAACATGCAGACGGCAACGGATCCCGCCACGAGCAGCGCGATACGGCTGCGGAGATTCATAAGCGAAGCGCGTAGCCGACGCCTCGGACGGTGTGGATGAGCCGGTTCGCGTCATCTTCTTCGGTCTTGCGACGCAAGTAGCCGATATAGACGTCGAGCGAGTTTGAAGACGTCTCAAAGTCGTAGCCCCAGATGCGGTCGTATATAACGTCGCGGGTGAGGACGATCTCGGCGTTGGAGAGGAGGAGCTCGAGCAGGTCGAATTCGGTTTTGGTGAGGTCAAGGACTCGTTCGCCCCGCTTGACGACCCGGGTCGACAGGTTCATCGTCAAGTCGTCGTAGGCCAATTCGTCGGTGTCGCCTTCGGCATGATCGGTGCGACGCAGCAAGGCGCGCAAGCGTGCCAGGAGTTCCTCAAGCGCGTACGGCTTTGGGAGATAGTCGTCTGCTCCGGCGTCGAGTCCGGCTACCCGATCGGATACCTCCTGGCGGGCGGTCAACATGAGGATTGGCGTCTCGATACCTTTGGAACGCATCCGCCGGCAGGCAGTCAGCCCATCGATATGCGGCATCATCACGTCAAGGACAATGACGTCCGGTTCGGACGTCGAAACGGCTTCCAGGGCTTCGGCGCCGTCGAACGCGAGCACCACGTCGTAGCCCTCGAATTTCAGTGCTCGGGACAGCGCGGTGCGTACGCCTTCGTCATCTTCGGCGATCAGGACAGTACTCATGTCCGACCAGTTTACGTCCGTTCGGTTCAATACCCGATGAGCGGTTCCTAAGAAGCTGTTAAACCCTCACCGTGTTGTCCGGCGGGCGACGTCCCAAACGAGCAGTGGACGATTTCGCGTTCTATTGCGTTTGGGCGCCAAGGTTGAGTATGGTGGGACGGCCGTGGAATGGGTTCCACCCGTTTGCGTGGTCCGACGCATTGTTGTGATGGGACCACCAGGATTAGGCTCGTAATTCGAACACCGTTCAGGCGATGTTCGTACCCAAGGAGGAAGCATTGAAGAAGACAAAATGGATAGCAGTACTAGCCGTACTGTCAATTATCGTCGCTGCCTGTGGCGGTGACGGAGACACCACGACAACAGCTGGAGCCGCCGGCGGCGACGGCGATACGGTCGCAGCCGACTTCACATTGTTTGGCGCCCCGACCGGCGTCGAAGGCGATGCCCTGGCCGGTTTCGTTGACGTTTACAACACCGAGACCGGTTCAACCATTCAGTACACCGGATCAGACGATTTCGAGTCGCAGTTGCGCATCCGTGTCGACGGTGGCGATCCGCCGGCCATGGCGTTCACGCCACAGCCGGCAGCCATCTGCGAATTCGCGGACCAAGGTGCACTGGTTTCGCTTGAGACTATGGGCTTTGACATCGCAGCGATGGAAGCCGATCACTCCAAGTATTGGATGGACCTTGGTGTCTGCTCCGACGGTGAGCACTACGGTATTCCGTGGTTCCCGAACTTCAAGTCGATCGTGTTCTATCACGTTCCGACTTTCGAAGAAAAAGGCTACGAGATCCCGGAGACGTGGGACGACATGATCGCCCTGTCACAGCAGATCGTCGACGACGGCATGACGCCTTGGTGCTTTGGATTCGAGTCCGGTGGCGGCACTGGTTGGCCAGGCACTGACTGGATTGAGGACATTCTTGTCCGGCAGTCCGGCAGCGACACCTACGCCAAGTGGGTCAACCATGAGATTCCGTTCAACGACCCGGCCGTCGTGTCTGCGTTCGATAAGTTCGGTGAGCTCTTTTTCGGCGATGGGTTCGTTCTCGGTGGTGCTGAGAACGTCGTTGGTATCAACTTCAACGACTCGCCAGGGCCGCTCTTTAACGATCCAACCCCTGGCTGTTTGATGCTGAAGCAGGGTTCGTTCATCTCGAACGTCTTCAAAGATCAGCCCGATTACGAAGACGGTGAAGAGTCAGAGATCAAGACGTTCGCTTTCCCGAGCATTGACGGTAACGTCGGCGCCATGGGTGGCGGTGACACGCTGATCGTCTTCGATGGTGCGCCTGAGAACGTCCAAGTCGTCAAGGACTGGATCTCGCCGGATTGGCAGTGCACGCTCGCCTCGGCTTCGGCTGGTGGTGTTGGCAAGTACGGTGGTCACGGTGTTGAGGGAGTAGAACGTCTCCCCGGAAACAAGAATGTGGATCCGAATTGCTATGAGACCGAGTCTGGCAAAGCCTTCGCCACCTCGGTGACTGCTGCTCTTGCTTCGAACAGTTTTGTGTTCGATGCGTCAGACCTGATGGTGACGGCAGTGGGTTCGGGAACGTTCTGGACCGCGATTATCGACTGGAGCCAAGGAGCCTCATCGCAAGACGTAACCGACGCGGTTGAGTCCACCTGGCCATAGATCGCCGAGTGCAGTAATTGGTTGATATAGAAGGAGGGGCGACCGACAGGCCGCCCCTCCTTATGACTAGTGTGCGTGTCAGACGAATTCTGTGGAGGTAGCGTGACAACACCGCCAGTGCTGGAACAGGAAAACCCCCCTCCGCCCGCGCCGATAGCCCAACCGCAGGAAGACGGCTTTGGAGTTTGGATACTCAGGGTGCTCTCGGCTCTGGTAGTCCCGATAGTCGTGATTGTGTTCTTCTTCGCCTTCGGGTTCCTGAAAGACGAGAACGCCAACAAAGCGGTCCAGGTGTTGGTCGCGGTAGTCGTCGGGATTGGCGGCGTATGGGCGATGTATTGGGGCATGGATCGCTTGGTGGCGATGCTGCCTAACCGGGCCGAGGCTTCGGTTCGCCCGTTTGTGTTCGTGGGTCCTGCCCTCGCCATCCTGTCGTTCTATCTTGTGTACCCGGCGGTCAACACGACGATCATCAGTTTCAAGGATGCCCGGAGCGCAAATTGGGTTGGCTTTGACAATTACGCCAGGGTCTTCACCGAGAGCGAATACCTCATTTCGATGCGCAACAGCGTCATCTGGGTACTGGTCGTTCCGTTCTTTGCCGTCGCCATCGGATTGGCGTTCGCAACCATGGCAGACAAGATGTCCTCGAGAGCCGAATCGGTCTCAAAGTCGCTGATATTTCTACCGATGGCCATCTCGTTTGTGGGAGCGTCCGTGGTGTGGACGTTCGTGTACGCATTCCGCCCCGAAGGATTCGGCGAACAGATCGGCATATTGAACGCCATTTGGACGAATCTCGGGAACGATCCCATCTTCTGGCTGTCGCAACAGCCGTGGAACAACTTAATGCTGATGGTTATCCTTGTTTGGCTCCAGACCGGGTTCTCGATGGTGATTCTGTCGTCCGCGATCAAAGGGGTCCCTGACGTCTTGCTTGAAGCGGCCCGTATCGACGGCGCGACTGAGTGGTACGCCTTTTGGAAGGTTGTGTTCCCTTCCATTTTCTCGACGGTGGTGGTCGTCTGGACGACGGTACTCATCACGGTCTGGAAGGTGTTCGATATCGTGTGGGTCATGACCGGTGGACAGAATGGTACGCAGGTCGTCGCTCAACAGATGGTCCAGGAATTCTTCTCGAATCGCAATAACGGCGTTGGCGCGGCGCTGGCGGTCTTGCTCTTCATTGCCGTTGTACCAATTCTGATCTTGAACGTACGACGATTTCAGGCTGAGGAGGCAGTTCGATGAGCAAGGTCACTACAGCTCCGGGTGTCCGACAAACGGGGCGTTTGCCTATCTACCTGACTGTTGGTTTGATTACGGCGCTCTGGTCGGTTCCCACGGTTGGCCTGCTCATCAACTCCTTTCGCGAGCCCCGCACCATCCGTGGGTCGGGATGGTGGACGGTGTTCGGAAGCTTGTTCGACTCTACTGCCTGGACGCTGGGGAACTACAGCCGGGTCCTGGACGAAGGTTTCGGGAACGCCTTCGCCAATACCCTTGCCGTGAGCATCCCGTCGGTGGTCATCCCGATCACCATCGCTGCCTTCGCTGCGTACGCGTTTGCGTGGATGAACTTTCCCGGGCGGAACTTGCTGTTCGCCGGAGTTGTTGGCTTGATGGTTGTTCCCCTTCAGATGGCCCTGATTCCGATCCTGCGGATCTACACCAACATCGGCGTGACCGGAACTTACCCGGCGGTCTGGCTTGCGCACGCCGGCTTCGGTCTCCCACTGGCGGTGTACCTGCTCCGCAATTACATGGGTTCGCTGCCGTCCTCGATCATTGAGTCGGCGAGCATCGACGGAGCTGATCACTTTTCGATCTTTCGGAGGCTCATCATTCCCCTGTCGGTTCCGGTCCTCGCTTCGTTCTCGATCTTTCAGTTCCTGTGGGTCTGGAACGACTATCTGGTCGCGTTGGTATTCCTGGGTATTGAGCCCCAGTCCCGGGTTTTGACCGTGGAGCTTGCCGACCTCGCGGGACGCGGCGAGGGAGCGCTCAACCTTCTACCGGCGGCAGCCTTCGTGACGATGGTCCTCCCATTGGCAGTCTTCTTCGGGCTACAACGGTTCTTCGTGCGGGGCATGACGGCTGGTTCGGTGAAGGGCTAGACCGCGACGAACTCGTCGGATCCCCTATCGGTCTATCGGCGTCGGCTGTGGATGGCGATCAGCATGGCGACGGTCGTCATGACGTTCAGCTACTTCCCGTTCGCGGCGGCCTTTGCAAGTCCAGACGGGATCGACGGTGGCCTGGTTGCCATCGCTCTTGCAGTCGCCCCGCTCGTCTTCGTGATCCTGGCATTCGTCTCGCGGAATCCGAAGGCTCCCCGCCGCGTGTTACAGGCGATGGGGGTATTGCTGGGAGTCGGTTTTACGGTCGGACTGTTCGCTCCGGTGCTTGGGGCGGCGGCCGGGTTCGCTCTGGGCGGAGCGCTGTGCCTGAATCCACCGGACACGATTGATGTCGCCAAATGGCGCATCTCAGCCACTATTTTGATGACGTTCTATATGTTTATCTTGCTGCTTTTCGTAACCCCGGCTGGCGTCTTCTCTGGTGGTTTGCTGCCGCTGATGATGCTCGGATTTGGCGACGAGTACGCGTTATGGAGCGCCGGCAGCTCACGCTCACGGGCTTAGTTTCGCGCCCATCAACCGTCAGTCTCGCAACCGGATCGGCGGTGTGATTGCCCCCTTCATTGCTGGCTCGGTCGCCGGGCGAAAAGCCGGCCAGCACTGAGGGCAGGCCATCTCCGTCGGTTCTGGCTCGCGAAACCCTGAGGTCACGACGTTCGAGTTACGCCAGCGCGACGGTCGAGTTCTTCGATAACCGGCCAGGCTCCGGCTTCGGTGTTCGAGAGCACGACACCGTCGACCCCCGGCCCGTTCGTCTCACCCCAATGACGGAGAACTCCGCTGACGCCGGCGTTCACGCCTTCCTTCCACCACATATCTTCCCTGAACTCAAGCCCGAAACCCTGCCCAGCGCCGTCATCAAAGGACAGCTGTGGAGTGAAGAACGCCTCGGTCAGTTCCGGGGTCAACAGCACGCCGCCGCGGAGTGCGTCGATGAAAGCCATCAGGTCGGCCGCTGTGACATGAGCTCCGCCGTCCGGAGAGCCGATAGGTGGGTATTTGAACATGTTCGACTCGAGTCGGCCGTCGGGCCGCGGGTCGAAGCCCTCTGCAACGTCTGGCTCGGGATCCCGTTTGTCGAAGAAGCCCGAACGCGCCATGTTGGCGGGCCCGAAGACATGCTCGATGACGTACTCGCGAAAAGATGCCCCCGCCGCGTGCTCTATCGCCAGACCCGCGAGAATGTATCCACAGTTGCAGTAGCGACGGCCTTCCCCTGGCGGGAAATTCGGTGGATTGGAAGTGCACTGCGGCAAGAAGTCGCGGGTCTCGGTGACCGAGTAGGTCGGCTTGTCGATCCACAGCTCTGCATAATCCTCGCCCGCCTCCTCATCGGCATCATCGGCGATGCCGCTGGTATGCGTGAGCAGGTGCCGCAACGTCACCTCGGGCGAAATCACCGTGGCGGCCAGGTCAACATAGGAATGGATCGAGATGTCTAAGTCAAGCTCGTTCCGCCCGACGAGCTGTAACACCGCCACGGCCGTAAACAGCTTGGTGATCGAAGCCGTGTCGAAGCGGGTGTCCATCGTGTTGGGGATTCCCCAGCGCGGTGAAGCCAGTCCGTACGCGCCGGCGAAGATCTCGTCGCCTCCACGCCTCAGCAACACGACGCCGGTGTAGCACCCGTTGCGGAGGAATGCGTCCAAACCGTCCGTTTTTGTCGGTCCAGCCATTGGCGCCCCTCCGATCGCTATGCGGGAGGCTAGCGAAACACCTTGGACGAACCCGTTGCGCCGCGTCGCACGATGCTCAGACCCGGGTGATGACCTGGCGCATGCGCCAGGAAGCGATGGCCATGAGAATCACCGCGAAGCCGAACATGACGCCCAGTTGGGGGAGGATGTCGACGACGGTGGCGTCGCGGCGGACCAGTTCGGCGAAAGCCTCGTTCGCCCAGTAGTGGGGCGCGAAGCGGGCAATGCGGACCAGGCTGTCGCTGAAGAGTTCGACCGGCAACATCGATCCACCGAGCGCGGCCAGACCGATTCCGGCGACGATCGCCACACCGCCTGCCTGCTGGTCGTTGCGGAAAACGGAGCCGAAGAGCATTGCTGCGCCGGCGCCAACCGCAGAAAAGGCGATGAGGGTGGCCGCGGCCCCAAGCGGATTACCCCAATTGACCTGGAAGATGAGGATCGTGGCCAACATGATGTAGAGCCCCTGCACGAGCACGATCACGAACCGGCCCAACGCTTCGCCAGCCAGGATGGTCCGGATTGAAGTAGGTGTCCCGGCCATACGAGTGGTCATGCCCAGCTGACGGCTCTGAATCAGTGCCGCTGATCCGGTGAGGCCGGTCAGGAACATGAAAAGCACTAACTGGCTGGAAGCGCCGATGTCGAAGCGTCCCAGCGATGCCGGGAACAGGGACTCGCCGGCGACGATCGTCTCAACATTCAGATCCGGGATGGTTGGGGCGACCGCCGCGGCTGCCGTGGCGGCGGCGGATGGATCGGCTCCCTTGCCGACCGCGAACCTGGTGGCCATGATCTGTTCGGCTGCGCCGGCTACTGCCTCGGAGACGACTACCTGGAGTTGGGGGCCGACCCCGTCGGGCCGAGATATAAACCCGACACTTGCCGGACTACCCGCGGCGAGTTGCTCATCCATGCCAGCCGGTACCGAAACGCCCGCCGAGAGGCGACCCCGCTCTACGGCGATAAGGAGTTCGTCTTCGGATTCGTACTCGACCAGTTTTATCGACTCTTCGGCATCAAGGCGGGCGACGATGTCGTCGGCCACCGTCCCGCCACCGCTCGCCACGCCAAGTTGGGGTGAGAAGTCGCCACCGAACTGGGCGCCGATGAGCATGACGATCCCGATCGGAAGTACGAACACAAAGAACACTGTCGAACGGTCGCGCAGGAATCGCAGAAGGTTGACCCGGGCGATTGAGAGGATCTTGCTCATAGCCGTAACGCCCTTCCGGCGATGACCAACCCGATCGACCCGGCCACCACGGCGATGGCGAGGAGCACGAGCACGGCGGGGAGAGCGGCGCTGATGCCGCCACCGGCCAGATCGCCGAGTCCACGAATGAACCAGGCGTTGGGGGTGAGGAGCGAGAGCTTGGCGAGGAAGCCCTCCTGGGCGATGGGAACGAAGGTGCCGCCGAGCATCCCGAGGGTTACGGCCACAATTGACTGGAGGTTGCCGGCCTGTTCGGGGGTCTTGGCGAAGGAACCCACGGCCGTCATGAGTGCCGTTACTGCGAGGACCGCTCCCACGATGAGCATGGCCACTCCGAGCGGTGGCCCCCAGTCGGCGCCCATGATGAGCGACGACACGATCACGAGGACGGTCATCGAAGCCAGGCCGATGAGGATGCTTGCTAGAGACTTCCCAGCCACGATGGACTGCCGATTGATCGGAGCCGCCAGGAGACGTGAGAGCGTGCCCTCCCGACGCTCCTCAAGCATCGACGTGATCGACATTCCAGCAATGAAGAAGAGAAAGAAGATCGACAGACCTGCCACGAAGTAGGCGGCAGAGTCCAGTTGGCGGGAGGCGGCTTCTACCGATCCCACCTCGATGGCTGGAGTGGCCGTGCCCGCCTCGCCAGCCGCTGCGAACGCTTGCTCAGGGCTCAGTGCGCCACTTGCCATGGCGGTCGCCACGGACAGATTGGCGGTGCGCACGCCGATGCCGAACTGTTCGCTAATCGACGAGGCAACCTGGGTGGTGGTTGGGGCATCGACGTTGCCGACCACTTCGATGGTGGCGTCCGCTCCGCCGAGGACCGCATCCGATAGGCCCTCGGGGAGAATGAACGATGCTCCAACGGTTCCGTTATCGGCCGCCGTGCGGGCGGCTTCGGCCGAGCCGAAAGTGGTCACGGTGAGGAGTCCCTCGCTTGCGATCGAATCGATCACATCCTCGAAAGCTGCTCCGATGGGCCCTTGATCGACGTTGGCGATCCCAACCTCAAAGGTGATGGTCTCGCCGACGTCGCTGATGCCGCCACCAAAGACGACATTGAAGATGAAGGCCAAAGCCAGCGGAGCCACGAGACCGATGATGTAGATCGATCGATCCCGTGCTCTCAGCGAGAGGTCGTTCTTGGCGATGGTCCACGCATGCCGCATGTCAGTCCCGGAGCGCCTTACCGGTCAAGTGCAAGAACACTGCTTCGAGGTCGGGTTCCTCCACGGATACGGACGAGACACCGGCATGTTGGCTTCCGAGGACTCGCATCGCCTCGGGCAGGACCGCTCCCGCGTCGGCAACCAATAGTTCAAGTGATCCATCGGATGGGGAAACGCTGTGCACACCACTCAGACGACGGAGTTCGTCGAGCGCCGATTCCTGGACTCCGGTGGCGGTGATGCGAATCCGGTCTTGCTGACCCACCAACTCCACAAGTTCGCGGCGGGTACCTTCCGCTTTGATCTCGCCCTGATCGATGATCCCGACCCGGGTGCAGAGTCGCTCGGCTTCCTCCATGTAGTGGGTGGTGTACAAGACGGCCATGCCTTCGCTTGAGAGGTGTTCGACGGACTCAAGGATGGCGTTTCGCGATTGAGGGTCAACACCGACTGTCGGCTCATCCAGAACGAGGAGCTTGGGGCGGTGGAGCAAGCCAATACCGATATTGAGACGGCGTTTCATGCCTCCGGAGTACTCAGAGGCTCGGTCGTTGGCGCGGTCGGCGAGTCCCACGACTTCAAGCACCTCGTCGACACGCTTGACCAGTTCGGCTTTCGGCATCGAGTAGAGATGCCCAAAGAAACGTAGGTTCTCTCGAGCTGTCAGGTCCGGATAGATCGCCAAATCCTGGGGCACCAGGCCGATGTCTTGTTTGGGACCGAGCGAGGTGGTCGTCATTGATTGGCCGTCGAGAAGGACCTCGCCGCCATCACGTTGGAGTAGTCCGCTGACCATGGAAATCGAGGTGGTCTTGCCCGCTCCGTTGGGTCCCAGCAGGCCGTAAGTCTCACCGACGCTGATGTGAAAAGACACCCCTCGTACGGCGTGAATATCTCCGAACGACTTCTTAAGCCCGGTTGCCTCGAGCACGCGACTGTTGGTCAAGGCGGCCTCCTCTCCACGACGGCTTCTGAGTATGGTCGAAGTCGGCGTTCGGTGCGGCCGGACGCTTGGGCGAGGTTGCCAGAATCCGACGAGATCTCGACCATACTGGCCGCTTGTTTACGCCAACACGCCTTGCCTATGCGGTTCGACCAAACGCCCCCATCCCCGTGGTGGCTGCGGCGGTCGCCCTGGCGGCGATGTTCGCGGCAACTCCGTTCCTGATTCCTGAGGTAGCCGCCCGCTACGGCGTTTCGGAAGGTTCGGCCGGTCTCATCTCGGTGGCTCAGGTGGCCAGCTTCGCCCTGTTCAGTTTCGTGCTGCCGAAGTTTCGCTCACCGTCAGGTCGTTTGCTGCGAGTGGCGGCGGTGGTGTTTCTCGTCGCCAACTTGCTGAGTGTCTTCATGTCGATCTTCTGGATGCTGATCGGTTTGCGCGTCGTAGCGGGCGCGGCCGCCGGGACGATCACGTGGATCGTCTGGGCTGAAGCGATGGGAGATAGGCGCTCGATGGCTTCTATTTCGGCAGCAGGACCTATGACTGCGTTTGTCGGCTCACCGATCCTGGCCCAGTTCGCCGAGCGGGGCGATCAGTGGGTCTACGGCTTCCTAACGGTGATTGCCATTCCGGCGGTCGTCACGAAAGTGGGCGACATCCGGACCCCGGTTCGGACCGGACGGGTGAGTCGCTCCCGGTCGAATCGGGTTTTGCTGTTTGCGCTATTCCTCCTGGCGATGGCCGGTTCGAGCTTGTTCGTTTTCACGGCGACGGCCGCCAAGCAACTGATCGCCTTGTCGCCGACGGCGATTTCGCTCGGTTATAGCTTCAACGCGGCGGCCGGACTCCTCGGTGCCCGGTTGGCTACCCGTCACAAACGGCCGGGATGGTGGATGGCCAGCACCGGACCGGCGGCGGTCGCCACGATTCTGGGTGGCAATGCCTTCTGGTACTTCGGAGGAATGATCTGGTGGGGGTTTGCTTTTTGGATGGCGGTACCGGGCGTCCTTCAGATGTTGTCGGATCGTTCGCTTGATCCTTCTGAACGGGCCGGCGACGCCCAGGCGTTTATGGCAATGGGTCGGTCGTTCGGGCCGTTGGTTGGCGGTGGTTTTGCAGATGGCGGAGCGTACGCTTCGTTGGCAATCGTGGCCGGGGCGGGTTTGGCGATTTCAGGCGCCACGGTAATCGGGGTCCAGGAAGGACGTCATAGACTCCCGCCTACCCCCCTCTGAACCTGCCTAGATCTCTTGGCCTCGGCCGTGACGCTTGCAGGCTAGGAGACGAGAACGTCGTGTTGGGCGATGGTTTCGGAGGGAAAACAGACTAGTGAATGGCCGTGTTCGTCCTCGTTCACCGTATACACCGTGACCGAATCCTGGCCCCACAGCACTACTTCGCCAACGTAGGTCTGAAATAGATCGCCATCTCTGACGATGAATCGATGAGTCATGGCCCCATCCCCAATCTTGTCGTCTACTCGAGATATCGACCCGCCATGCACGCTGATTGAGGTCCATTCGGGGAAACCACGGGATGACTAGTCACTTCTTAACAGGCCCTGAACCAACGCAGAAAGTGGTTGCACCCACCGTTGGTGATGAGTAGGTTCGAAGTAACACCGATCTAATGGGGGATATCGTTATGGGCTCGGGAGGCTCTATTTTTCGTCGTCGTAGCCTTAGCTCCGCGCTCGCTTTAGTAACCGCACTGGCAACTTTCATGGTGGCCACCCCTGAAACCGCTCGCGCCGCCACGATCACTGTGTGCGCAGCCGGGTGTGACTTCACCACGATCCAGGCAGCAGTCAACGTTGCTCAGCTCAGCGGTGACATCATCACCGTTGGTCCGGGTATCTATGCGGAGTCGGTCTTTGTGTCTAATCAGACGCTGACGATCGAATCAACCGGTGGGGCCGCGGTCACTTCCATCCAGGCTCCGGCGGTAAATACGAATGTCGTTACCGTCAATATCGGCAATCTCACCCTCGACGGCTTTACGGTGACGGGTGCGTCAATTACGGGTCAAGCGAATCCAGGCGGGATTTTTGTAAACAACACGGGCGGTACGATCACCGTTCGGGACTCGGTCATTGCGAGCAACTCCTCAGCCTCAGGGCGCGGAGGAGGGTTGGGCGGCTTCGGCACGATGACGGTTATCAATTCCGTCGTGGCCAACAACTCAGCTTCGGAAGGTGGCGGTCTCTGGAGCAGCGGGACGATGACCGTCATAGATTCGACGGTCACAGACAACACGGCCACCTCCGGCGGTGGTGGAATCTATAACGCCACGTTTGGGAGTCCAACTCTCGACGTCACCAGGAGCACGATCTCGTCGAACTCGGCCAGTCGTGGAGGCGGTATAGCCAGCGAATCGGGTACGGCCGTCGTCCAGGATTCACTCATCTCAGGTAATACAGCGTCGCAAGGCGCGGGAGTTTGGGTTACCGGCGAGAGCGTTGCGACTAACGATGTTCAGCTTCGGAATACCACT
>JAGXFS010000057.1 GCA_024637275.1 Acidimicrobiia bacterium | reverse complement strand
CTTCCGGCGGGAAAGGTTGTGTCGTCGTCTGTACCGAGCCTTCTGAGGAGAAGTCGGCGGTGTTCAGCGCTATTTCGGCGACATCAGTATGTCGCGCCGCGACCCAGAGATCGAATTCCTCCACATAATGAACTGGGCACTCGTCCCGTAAAGCTTGATAGACGGGATATGGATCCTCGAGTTGGTTGGGTGCCAGGGGATCGAAGCGGATAGGACAGTTCGGATGTAGCAACGCACTCTCGCTTGCATCTGCGGGTTTGATTAAATATGTTTGATCAAATATCAGCCTGTGTCAAGCGGCAGAGGCGACGAGCCACCTAGGAGGAAGACGGAATGGCAAAGCGAATGGCGCTTCTGTTCGTAGCGCTGGCAATGATTCTGGCGGCATGTTCGGGCGATAGCGCAGGTACAACCACCACAGAATCTGGCGAAGCGACTACAACAACAGCCGGTGGCGACACCACCACAACTGCGGGCGAAGAGACGACAACGACATCCGAACCACTGGAGGCCGTTGAGATCAGCTATCTCACATCTTTCAGTACGTTCGGTCGCGACGCCTATGTTTATGTTGCCGAGGAGATGGGATACTTCGACGAGGCGGGCCTCGACGTGACGATCAACCCCGGCAGCGGAACCGTCGATGTGATGAAGCTGATAGCTGCGGGCACGGCGGACTTCGGCCCTGGTGATGCGGCAACCGCCATCATCACTATCGCAAACCAGGGTGTCGAGTTGAAGGCCGTGGCTGCAGTGCAGCAGCAAACCCTCGCTGCAATTGCAACCACTGAAAGCACCGGAATCTCCGAGCCCTCCGATCTGGAAAACAAGACGTTTGCAGACGCTCCCGGCTCCACAGTGAGAATTTTGTTCCCGTTCTTCGCCGATGCGGCTGGGTTCGATGACAGCACGGTCGAGTTCGTGGCATCCGCTCCGCCAGACCTTCCCCGCCTACTCGCCTCAGGCGAAGTTGACTACATCGGCCAATTCGTTGTCGGTAAGGGCCTGATCGAGAATGCGACCGGGGACACGGCCGTCTTCTTCCCATACGCCGACTACCTTCCCGATCTGTACGGGAACTTGATCATGGCACGAACCGAAATGATCGAAGAGCAGCCCGAAGTTGTGGAGCGTTTCGTTGCAGCTCTGATGCGCGGCCTCGAATACTCGATCAACAATCCCGAAGAGACAGGAGCAATCCTTGAAGGCGTGATGCCTGAGCAGAACGGCGACGTCGCAGCGGGTGAAGTAGTGATCATGGGCCCGTACGTTTCTCCCGACGGGTTCTCTGGCCCGATCGGCTCAATCGATCCGGCCAAGCTGGCAGTCATAATTAGCCAACTTGATGAGGCTGGCGCCCTTGAGAATCCTGTGAGTGTCGACGACATCTTCGCTCCAGGCTTCGTGGGAGGCTGATTTGATCGAATTGCACAACGTCTCGAAGACCTTTCACTCGAAGAAGGGTTCCGTTGAGGCGCTGCGCAACATCAACCTCACAGTCGACGAGGGTGAATTCATCACCCTCGTCGGCCGCTCAGGGTGCGGGAAGACGACGTTGCTCCGCCTGATCGCTGGTCTGCTGCAACCGACTGCCGGGCAACTCAGCGTGAGCGGACAAAAAGTGGCGAAACCGCGACGCGACGTCGCTGTCATGTTTCAACGACCGGCCTTGCTCCCTTGGCGGACGGTCCTCGAGAACCTGATGCTTCCTGTGGAAGTAATTGGGGCGAAAAAGAGCGAGTACCTCGGCAGAGCCGAGGAACTCCTCGACACAACGAGCCTTACCGGGTTCGAGGACGCTCTACCGCGCGAACTCTCTGGCGGTATGCAACAGCGAGTCTCTCTCTGTCGCTCTCTGATAACTGACCCCGACGTCCTTCTCATGGACGAGCCCTTTGCTTCGCTTGATGCCCTGACCCGCGAAGAGCTGTCCTCAGAGTTGCAGCGGATATGCCTCGACCAACAGAAGACCGTCGTTTTCGTTACCCACTCGATCGATGAGGCGGTGCTTCTTGCTGACCGTGCGGTGGTCCTCTCGCCAAGACCCGGCCAGATCAAGCAGATCGTCGACGTGGACGTTCCCAAGCCGAGAAGTCTGGGCCACTCCGACCATACCGAACGTCTGGCCGAAATAGGCGCTGAGTTACGCGACCTCCTGTTCGAACCGGCTGAGGCGCGTCCGTGACCGCCGACCAGCAGATGGCCGCTGAGATCAAGGCGGCCACTGCTGAAACCCCCGAAGCCGAAGCGCGACTCTCTAAGAGCCGCGTATGGGCGATCCTCCTACCCCTGATAGGTACCGCGGTCCTGCTCGCTGCTTGGGCTCTGATCAAATACATAAACGATTGGAACGCGTTCATCCTGCCTTCGCCTATTGATGTGGTCGAGACAATCATCGACGAATGGGATCTCCTCCTGTCAAACACCTGGGTGACAATTTTTGAGACGGTCGTCGGCTTCCTGCTTGCCATCGTCATAGGCGTCCCAATCGGGATCGCTCTCGCGTACTGGTGGGTGTTTGACCGCATGTTCTCACCCATTCTCTTTGGGTTTAATGCGATTCCTAAGATCGCGATTGCTCCCCTCCTTGTTATCTGGATGGGGTTTGGAGTGCTCCCCAAGATCGTCATGGCCGTGCTGCTGTGCTTCTTTCCGATCGTCCTATCTATGGCAGCCGGTATCAAGTCCACTCCTGAGGAACTCCGAGAGTTGGTTCGATCGTTGGAAGCGAGCTCGGTGCAAGCCTTTCTCAAGGTCCGCCTCCCCGCTGCTCTGCCGCACTTGTTTGTCGGATTGAAGCTCGCGATATCGCTCGCGGTGATAGGCGCTGTAATCGGCGAGTTCGTTGGAGCTACTGAAGGTCTTGGATATCTGATAGTCGTCTCGGGCGGCACAGCCGATACATCGCTGGCCTTCGCTGCGCTCGTGTTCTTGGCAGTTATTTCGATAATTCTCTATTACCTGCTGGTTGCACTGGAAAACTGGCTGGTCTCGTGGGATCAGGAAACCGGATGACCGCCACCACAGAAAAGCGCACAAGCGCAGAGGCCTTGACAGCCTTTGCCGCAGGGATCCTTGAGGCGGCCGGAACCCCAACCCACAAGGCCCGACTTGTCGCACAAGGCCTTGTCGATGCCGACCTTGAGGGTGCCACGTCTCATGGGGTGATGCTTCTACCTATGTACGTCGATCGCATTACCAACGGGTCGGTGGAGCCGGCGGCCGAACCAGAGGTGGTTGTCGACTTCGGATCAGTCGCGGTGATGGATGCCCACCACGGACTCGGACAGCCCAGTTCGGAGAAGGCAATGGGCATTGCCATCGACAAGGCCACCGCCAGTGGAATCGGCGCCGTCGCCGTTAGGCACGCATTTCACTTCGGCACCGCCCGGCGATACGCGTTGCAAGCCGCCGCTCAGGGACATGTCGGCGTGTCGATGAGCAATACCCGGCCGCTTATGCCGGCACCTGGTGGGGCAGAACGCCTCGTGGGGAATAACCCCCTGGCAATTGCAATGCCGACGAATCTTGATATCCCACTGGTGCTCGACCTGGCAATGAGCCAAGCCGCCATGGGCAAAATCCGGTACGCCGATCAGATTGGTGATGCGATACCTGATAACTGGGCGACCGACAGTTCCGGCAAGCCGACCAACGACCCTGCTGAAGCCATAGGTGGGATGCTCCTCCCCTTCGGCGGACACAAGGGCTTTGGGCTGGCATTCATGGTGGATCTCCTATGCGGGCTCCTCTCCGGTGGAGCTTGGGGCCCAAGCGTTCAACCGCTCTATGGAGATCCAAAGATCCCCTACGACTGCTCCCATCTCTTCATTGCCGCTAACCCATCAGCATTCGATGCACACGGATTAGAAGCTGACGCTACAGAAGCAGCTCGACGAGTTCGGGAGTCTCAAAGAGCGCCGGGCACTGACCGACTTTTCGCTCCGGGCGAACCTGAATGGTCCCGTCGCGCGGAAGCGGATGGGCAGTTGGCTTTGGACGCAACAGTCTGGGCAGCCCTCGTGCAATGTGCCGATCAACTCGGCATCACAACCAATCTGGACGACCATGAGAAAGGCAAAACTTAATGGCGAGACGTGAAATTTCGAGTGCGAAACTCCGAGCACCAAACGGACACTTTGCCCAGGGGATCGAAGTCGACCCTGGTGGCCGACTTGTATTCATTTCCGGGATGACCGCACGAACGCAGGATGGGAGCATCGCCGGGATCGGCGACATATCGTCCCAGACAAGGCAAGTCTGCGAAAACGTCAAGACTGCGGTGGAAGCGGCCGGCGGCAATCTCGACGATGTGTGCCGCGTCGACGTCTTCGTAAGAAATATGGAGCACTTCGAAGAAATTCATAAGGTTCGACGCGAGTATTTCAATGAGCCACCGCCTGCGTCCACCATGGTGGAGGTCAACAAGTTCACATCTCCTGACTATCTCATCGAAATCAATGCGATCGCCGTCATAGCCGATGAGGGATGACCTCCTCCGTTGAGACTCGCCACAGTCATTCATGATCACACCCGGAAACTGGCAGTCGTCGAAGATGACTCGGTCGCCTTGTTGGATTGTGGTGACGTTGACCTGTCAGGCTTGGTGAGAGCTGGGTTGGAGAGTGTTGACGCGATCAGATCAGGGCTCAAGAAGCTCGATCGAATCCCGTTGGCCGATGTGAAGCTGGTCGCTCCCCTGACACGGTTTCGCCGGGATATCCTCTGTACCGGGTGGAACTACTGGGATCACTTCTCCGAGGGGTTTGGCCGGCGGGAAGGGCAGGACGTTGACCGCCCGGATCGCCCCACATTCTTCACAAAGGGTCCCGACACTGTTATTGGGCCCAACGATCCGATCGCTTTAGATGAACGAATCTCGAGCCAGTGGGACTACGAAGCGGAGCTTGTCGTCGTAATCGGAAAGGACGGTCGCAACATTCCGGAGTCCGAAGCAACCACGCACATCTTTGGCTACATGCTTGCCAACGATGTCTCCGTTCGCGATTTGCAGCGCGCTCACGGGGGTCAGTGGCTGAAGGGGAAGTCGATCGACAACACGATGCCGATCGGTCCGTGGCTGACGACGGCGGACGATTTTGACGCCTCCAATGTCAAGTTTGAGTGCACTCTGAACGGTCAGGTCGTCCAGTCGGCAACAACCGCTCAGATGGCTTTCTCGATCCCCCGGCTCATCTCCGAGCTCTCCGAGGGAATGACCCTCCGGAGCGGTGACGTCCTGCTGACGGGCACTCCGACCGGTGTCGGAAACGCACGCACGCCTCAGCTCTTTCTCAAGGATGGTGACCAGTTGATCGTCCGAGGAGAAGGCCTAGGAGAGCTTCGAAACGAGGTCAGGGCCGTTGACCTGACCAGCTATGAGGTCCGAATATGACGATGCCACCCACACCGGGCACAAGTCGCCCGAAAACACTCGCCGAGATTGCAGCCGAGTACCTTCATAATGCAATCGTGTCTGGGGAGTTAGCTGCCGGGTCCCACCTACGCCTTACCGAGATCGCCGAGCGGCTAGATATGTCGATGATGCCGGTGAGAGAGGCAGTCCGTCGCCTTGAATCTCTCGGACTCGTCGAAGTTCACGCTCATCGCGGGGCCTTTGTCCGTCAAATCGGCAAGTCGGATTTCGAGGACACTATGGCAACTCGGACAATGCTCGAATCAGCCGCGGTGAAGAAGGCGGCGGACCGGTTCTCAAAGGAGCACGAAACCGAGGCCATCGCCTGGCTAAAGAGGTACACCGCTCTCGTAGAAGCCGACCTGGTCGTGGAAGCACGAGAAGCCCACACCTCCCTCCACTTCACACTGTATCGGGCTTCGGGATCCCGGTGGCTAGTCCATGCCATTGAACCGGTTTGGCGAAACAGCGAGCGTTACCGCTTTGCCTCGGAAGAACACGAGCCTGGAGTTTTGCTGCACGGTGAGCATGAACCAATTATCAGAGCCTGCATCGATCACGACCCGGAGCAAGCTGGGGAAGCCCTGACTAAGCACCTTGGCAAGGCGGCTGAGCGAATGGCAGCCAACATCCCAGAAGCGGCGGAAGCCAACCAATGAGGGCTCGATTCACTGCGGAAGGAGACGTCGTAATCGTCACAGGCGCAGCAAGCGGCATTTCACTGGCAGTCGCAAACGCTTGTGTTGCGAGTGGAGCCACAGTGATCGGTCTTGATGTGTCGGAACGTCCCACCGCATTGTCAGGCGAGGTCTACTACCACACCGTTGACGTCTCAAACCACGACCGGATGATGGACATGGGCGACCAAGTGAGGTTGAAACATGGTCTGGTAACGGGACTGGTGTGCGGCGCCGTGGTTCAACCAAGAACTCCGGTGCTGGCCACAGGCCCTGATGAATGGCGAAGAGTCCAGTCGGTCAATCTCGACGGCGTGCTCTGGAGCCTCCAGGCCTTTGTTCCCTCAATGATTGAAGGTGGAGGAGGGGCGGTGGTCGTCTTTACTTCCGGGATTGCGACTTCCGGATGGCCGCGGGCAGCGGCGTACACATCGACCAAGGGAGCGGCACACGGGTTGGCTCGGTCTCTCGCCGCTGAAGTTTCCGACCATCGGGTCAGGGTCAATTTGATCTCGCCGGGAGTCGTCGACACACCCCAGTATCGAAATGCGAATGTGGGACAAGACCGGGACCATTGGGAGAAAACCACCGGCGTCGGAACCACTGACGACGTAGTCGGACCGATCCTCTTCCTCTTGTCCGACGCCGCCACCATGACCGGATCCCTACTGACGCGCGAACAGGTGTACAGCAGAGAGTCATGAATAAACGACCGATCGCCATCGCAGGAGGAGGGCCGATAGGTCTGACAACTGCACTTGGTCTCCTCCATTACGGACTCGACGTAATTGTGCTGGAGGAAGACGAACGCCTATCCGTCGACACCAAGGCCGGAACCACTCTGACCCGCTCCCTTGAAATATTCGAGCGCTATGGAGTCGCCGAAGACATACTTGCTCAATCATTGCGCATCGATGAAATAGGAGACGTTGATCGGAAAACCGGGACGACCCAGAGGTCGATCAAGACTTGGCTATTGGACGCCGACACCCGATTTCCCTACATCGCCAACATCCCGCAGCACTACATGGAGCCGATCCTTGCTGAAGCTTTGGCCCGGCGCTCACCCAATGCCCTGAAGATGTCGCACAAAGTGACGGGCTTCCAAGATCGAGGCGACAACGTGGTGCTGGACGTGGAGACCCCAGCTGGTCCGATCAAAATCGAAGCTTCCTACTTGCTCGCCTGCGACGGGGGCCGCTCCGCAATTCGAAAACAGCTAGGCGGCCCAGTTGAAGGAACGACTTTCGAGGAGCGATACACGCTTGTCGACATCGCTGTCGACCTAGACGTGGCGAATCCCCGAGACTACCCATACCTCGCCTATTTCGCTGATCCAGAGGAGTGGATGGTCCTCGTGCGACAGCCTGAGTTCTGGCGCTTCCTCTATCCCCGCAAGGCGGACGAGCCTCCTCTCACCGAGGACCAACT
>JAGXFS010000056.1 GCA_024637275.1 Acidimicrobiia bacterium | reverse complement strand
GCGTTCGAGTTCACATGGCCACACACCCGCCAGGCGAACTCGGCATCCGCTCGTTCCGACTCAGTTGGCTGACGCCTGGTCACCACCTGCCAACTGTCGGCGGGAGACGCAAAATTGTGACCCACCTGGCCCAGCCATCCACCGGAGATCTGACGTAGCTCAAAAGCATGAGAATCCGGGAGTGGGGCTTCGAGAATCCGGGTGTTTTTCCGCTTTGCTACCAGACCATCGATGACGCCAGCCTCATATCCCGGGGCTATGACCACATCAGCTTGAGCGGCGAGCACGATCCGCTCCAACGTTTTCAAGTCGACCGGGGCTGAAAGTGCCACGATGCCACCGAAGGCTGAGCGAGCATCACATTCATAAGCACGCTGGTATGTGTCGGCGAGATCCGCGCCCACGGCGGCCCCACACGGATTGGCGTGTTTGATGATCGCCACCGCCGGTTCGCCGAAATGAGCCGAGAGATCATTGGCCAGCACCCAGGCCGCCCCGGCGTCAAAAAGATTCAGGTAGCTGAGAGCGATTCCTGCGTGCTGGACCACGCCATCCCACCAGGATGCGACGCCGTCTTCGTGGTACAGGGCTCCAGGTTGGTGGGGGTTCTCGCCATACCGCAATACGGTTTTACGCCTCAGTGGAGTCACGACGTGCTCGGGCAGATCCTCATCTCGACCGAACCAGTTGACGATGGCGGCGTCGTACGAGGCCGTGTGGAAGAAAGCCTCTCTCGCCAGCCGGGTGCGCAGCTCATCCGATAGCCCACCCGTGGTCATAGCTTCGACGACCTCGGAATACTGATCGGGTGACGTCACGATCCCCACCCAGGCGTGGTTCTTAGCCGCCGCCCGCACCATCGTTGGCCCTCCGATATCGATCTGTTCGATCGCGTCGACAACGCTCACTCCAGGCTCGGCCACCGTCTGGCGGAACGGATAGAGGTTGCAGACAACCAGTTCGAACGGCGCGATGCCACGTCGTTCAAGGTCGGACAGGTGGGATGCGTCTCCGCGGTTGGCCAGGATGCCGCCATGAATGTTCGGGTGCAAGGTCTTGACCCGCCCACCCAACATCTCGGCCGCACCGGTCACCTCTTCAACGGGTGTCACCGGTAAGCCAGCTTCGGACAACGCCCGTGCGGTACCTCCCGAAGACACCACTTCAATACCGGCGCCAACCAAGGCCGTGCAGAACTCCACGAGTCCCGTCTTGTCATACACCGACACGAGCGCCCGGCGGACCTCAACGTTCATCCCAGATCACCGACCGTCCTTGAACCCGCAACCGACCTGTCGCGGCCGCCGCCACGCACTTCGGATAGAGCCGATGTTCGATCGTTTGAATGCGGCGATGCAACGTTTCGACAGTGTCGGCTGCCATGACCGTGACTGGCTCTTGAGCGATGATCGGTCCGTTATCTACGTGTTCATCCACGAAGTGGACGGTTACGCCCGTCGTTTTGACACCGTAGGCCAGTGCCTCTTCGACGGCCCGAGCACCGGGGAAAGCCGGGAGCAGAGCAGGATGAATGTTCACGATCGCATTCGGAAAACGTCGCACGGCCTCTTGAGAAAGAATCCTCATAAACCCTGCGAGGACCACGAGTTCAACCTTGTGCGCATCCAACAAATCGCAGATCGCCGCGGTAAACGATTCCCGATCCGGAGAATCGGACCAGTCGACCACCTCGGCGGAGATCCCGGCAGCCGTGGCTCGAAGCAGGCCGCCGGCGCCGGGACGGTCAGAAACCACAAGAACCGGTTGGGCAGGAAAGTCCGGGTCGTTGGCCCGGGCATCCAGAATGGCTTGCAGGTTTGACCCTGATCCCGATATCAGCACTGCAATCCGCACTGGCGGCAGTGTAGTTGGGGTTTGCCCGGCCAAACCCCAACCGACAACGCCGAGTCACTGATAGATTCCACGGGGCGGCTACAGGAAGGCCAACATGCCAGGCGCGGCGCTCTCCGTATCGGGACTCACCTACTCTTTCGGGGAAGTCCGGGCGGTAGACAACCTATCGGTCGACGTTGCCGCCGGGGAAATAGTTGGACTGCTCGGACCCAACGGTGCCGGAAAGTCGACGACTATCCGCATGCTGACTGGTCAACTGCAGCCCCAGTCCGGTTCCATCACCATCCTCGGCCAACCCATGCCCGCCGCCCGCGAAAGCATCCAGGCGCGAATGGGCGTCTGCTTCGAAGAGAAGAACGTCTACGACGCGATGTCGGCAGCAGAGAACCTGAAGTTCTTCGCCAGCCTGTTCGGTATCAAACCGTTCGATCCAATGCCCCTCCTGGAGCGTGTGGATCTGGCCGGCCGGGCAAATGACCGGGTCTCCACATACTCCAAGGGCATGCGCCAGCGCCTGATGATGGCAAGAAGCCTGATCAACGAGCCCGACATTCTGTTCCTGGACGAGCCGACCGATGGCCTTGATCCCGTTTCGTCACGCACCATCCGGGACCTGATCAAAGACCAGGCTGCCCGCGGAGCCACCGTGATGCTGACCACCCACGACATGTTCGAGGCCGATGAGCTGTCCGATCGGGTTGCGTTCATCAACGAAGGATCGATCCTCGCCATCGACACCCCGGAAGAGTTGAAGCTGGCCCACGGTCAACGCTCCGTCAAAGTTCGCACGCGGACCGACGGGCACATCTCGGAGGTCGTGGTGCCGCTCGACGACCCGGACTCCACCGACCAGCTACGTCGGGCCATGTCCAACGGGCACATCCTCACCATTCACACGGAAGAAGCGACCCTTGAGGACATCTTTATCGAATTCGCCGGGAGGGGCCTCACCGCGTGAACCCCACCGCCATCGGTGCCATCGTCGCCAAAGATGTCAAAGCCTTTGTCCGCGATCGGTTTTACTTCTTCATGACCATTCTCGGTCTGGTGTTCTACGTTGGAGCGTTCTGGCTGCTGCCCAGCACGGTCGACGAAACCATCGAGATGGGCGTCGCCCAAACCGGATTGGACGCCTACTTCGATGGACTCGCCACCGAAGGCGGCTTGACGATCACCCCCTACCCATCAGCCGATGCACTTGAGACGGCGATCCGCAGTGGCGAAGGTCCGGCCGTGGGGCTGGCGTTCCCTCCCAATTTCGCCGCCGATATCGCCGCTGGGAAACAGACCACAGTGTCGTTGTTCGTGACGGCCGAGGTGCCTGCCGAAGTTCGGGGGGGGTTGAGTTCGATGGTTCGCGAAATGGCCTATCTCGCCGCCGGGAGTCCACCACTGGTCACGTTGCCGAATGAGAAGGAAGTGTTGCTCGGCGTTGACCGGGCCGGCGACCAGGTTTCCCTGCAAGAGACGATGCGTCCCCTGTTTGTGTTTTTCATGCTGCTCGTCGAAATGATGGCGCTGGCCACGCTCGTGGCGACTGAAATTCAACAGCGAACTGTCTCAGCCATCCTCGTCACGCCAACCACGGTGACTGATTTCCTCATTGCCAAAGCGATTCTCGGCACCGTGCTGGCGTTCAGCCAAGCTGTGCTGTTGATGCTGCTCATCGGATCGTTCGGTACCAACAGCGCCGTACTGCTCGTCACCTTGTTGCTCGGCGCGATCTTGATGACCGGCTTCGGGTTGTGGGCCGGGTCGGCCGGACGTGACTTTCTGTCGATCATCTTTTGGAGCATGTTGTTCCTCATCCCGCTGGCGATCCCGTCCATCGCGGTGTTGTTTCCCGGAACGGCCGCCACGTGGATCCAAGCGTTACCAAGCTGGGGGTTGGTCGAGGCGATCGTCGGAGCCACGGCATATGGCGATGGGTTCGCTGAACTGGCCGAACCGCTCGTATCGCTGGCTGGATGGTGCGTTGTCGCGTTCGCCGCCGGCCTGGTGGTACTGAAACGAAGGGTGGTCCGACTGTGATTCACAAGATCCTGCTCAAGGATCTCTCGCTAGGACCACGGTCGCCGATTCTCCTGTGGGCGTTGGTACTGCCGATCGTTTTGACTCTCCTCATCCGGATGGTGTTCGGCAGCCTCTTCACCTCCGAGCCGCGCCTTGGCATCGTCGACCTCGGCAACTCGGCAATCGTCGCGGCGGCAGGTCAACTCGACGGCATCCAGGTGACGTTCCCCGAGACCCCCGAGGAGCTCCGGCAGCAGGTTGAAGCGGGCAATCTCGATGCGGGCCTGGTCCTCGAAGCCGGGTTCGATGACCTCGTGCGCAGCGGCGCCCAACCGGAACTGTCGTTCTGGGTGGGGGGCGAAAGTCTCGCTTCGGATCGGATCATCCTCGGAGTCACCGCTATGGATCTGGTCCGCGCCATGTCCGGGGTTGGCTCACCCGTTGACGTCTCGGTGGTTGCTATTGGAGATGAGGGTCTTGAACTGACGGTAAGAATGCTCCCGATGCTGGTCATCATGGCGGTAGCAATTGCCGGAGTGATGGTGCCGGCGGCCAGTCTCATCGAAGAAAAGACCCGCCGAACCCTGAGCGCCGTACTGGTGACCCCGGCCAGGCTCCGGGATGTACTCGTGGCCAAAGGTCTCCTCGGTGCCATCCTGGCGGTGCTCACCGGGGTGATGACGCTGCTGCTCAACAGCGCCTTCGGCAATGCCCCCCTAGCGACGCTTCTGGCGGTCACGTTGGGGGCGATCATGATGGCCGAGATCGGTTTGATTCTCGGGTCGTGGGCGCCGGACACGAACACGATGTTTGCCGCTTGGAAGGGTGGAGCAATCCTGCTGCTCTTTCCGGTGCTCTTCACTATTTGGCCGTCGCTGCCCCAGTGGATCGCCAAGTTAGGGCCGACGTATTACTTCCTCCAGCCCATCTTCGACCTATCGATCAACGGAGCGACCTTCGCCGATGTGGCACCCCAACTCGTCATCGCCCCGCCATCTGCCTTGCCCTTATCCCCATCGTTCTGCGATTCGGAAGGTCGCTCGAAGCCCGGCTGGTCGGCGGAGCGAAGCCTGCCAAGCCGGCACCGATCAGCGTCTAGAGGATCGGTTCGGGGGACTGCAAGTTGCGCAGTGATTGGGCCGCCTTGCCCAGTTCTTCAGACAAAAAGTCGTTCACGGCGTCGGCTGCCCCGATGCGGTCCAAAGCTACGTCCATACATCTCGACCACTCATTGGCGGCATGGTCATCTATGGGAAACCGGACGTGACGCATACGAAGCCGAGGATGCCCGTGACGTTCCCAATACAACCCGGGACCGCCCATCCATCCGCTCAGGAACTCGAAAAGCTTCTGGCTGGAAACTGACAGGTCCTTCGGCAACATGGCGCGCAGCACCGGCGATTCCTCGTCGATAACGGCGTAGAAGGCGTCGGCGAGCGCTCGCACTCGTTCCTCGCCACCGAGTTCCTCGTACGGGGTCGCCGCCGCTCCCCAGGGGAACGAATTGGCTGAGGCGGGTCTCACGTCCATGGGTGAAGCCTAGAAGGGCTCGACCATCTAGCGCCCATCGAAGGAACCCGGACTCTGGACGCGCCAGCACTGATAGGTTGTTGTGCATGACTTATGCCGAAGAACTCAGCTCGCTCCTCCAACTCGAACATAAACCGGTCGGGATTCGCTACACGAACAGCCCGACTCTCCCGGCCTTCGAGGCGCCGATGTCGGAACCGACCTTGGACGGCCGTTCCGGAACCGTGGCCGCATCCTGCGTCTTTTGGGTACAGGACGGTGCCTTCTCCACGGCGGCTCCCGACCATGGCAACTGCTCGGTCGGCAACTACGTGCACGGCTTTGTCGAAGCGTCCGAGATCATGGACAAGGCCGACGTGGGAGCGCTTCTCGATGTCGGCTGGGTAACCGAGGCCGCCTTCGCCGGGGTAGCCAAAACCGATCGTCCCGCTTCCCACATCGAATACGCCCCGGCCACCACCATGAGCGATGCCGACATCGTGCTCGTTCAGCTCAACGCCAAGCAGATGATGGAACTGGCCGACGCGGTGGACGGACTTGAGATGTCCGGCAAACCACAATGTCAGATCGTCCCCCTCGCTCGCGAGCATGGACAGGTAACCGTCAGCTTTGGATGCGCGTTGAGCCGCCAACGAACCGGGATGAGCGAAAACGACCTGACCTGCGCCATCCCGGCAGATCAACTCGAGGGCATCGTGGTTCGCCTGCGAGATGTGTGCAAGGCCGATCACGCGGTTGAGGGCTATGCAGTCGCCGACGCCGCCCGCTTCTAAACCCCCAGCGACCAAACCAAGAGGGGCCGCCCATTGGGCGGCCCCTCTTCTTTAAGCAGGTTTTCCTACCCGAGCGCTTCCAACATGGCCGTTCCCATGTCGGTTGGTGTCGGAGCGACCACGACCCCGGCGGCGTTCAGGGCGGCAATCTTGTCAGATGCGGTCCCTTTTCCTCCCGAGATAATGGCACCAGCATGGCCCATCCGCTTTCCGGGAGGAGCCGTCGTTCCGGCAATGAATCCGGCAACCGGCTTGGTCATGTTGGCGGCAATCCACTCGGCGGCTTCTTCTTCGGCAGTTCCGCCGATCTCGCCGATCATGATGACACCTTCGGTTGCCGGGTCCTCGTTGAAGAGCTTCAGGCAATCAACAAAGTTCGTCCCGTTAACCGGGTCGCCGCCAATCCCGATGGCCGTCGTCTGACCGAGTCCGTTGTTCGTCAGTTGGAAGACAGCCTCATACGTGAGGGTGCCGGAACGACTGACTACACCGATCTTGCCTGGTTGGTGAATGTATCCGGGCATGATGCCGATCTTGCACTGCTGAGGGGTGATGACCCCCGGGCAGTTCGGGCCAACCAGGCGAACGTCCTTGTCCTCGAGGTACCGCTTGGCGATCACCATGTCGGCAACCGGAATACCCTCTGTGATGCAGATGATCAGCTCGATACCCGCCGCAGCGGCTTCCATGATCGCGTCGGCGGCGAACGGCGGCGGAACGTAGATAACGGACGCATTGGCTTGTGTCGCGTCAGCCGCTTCGGCCACACTGCGGAAGATCGGTAGATCGGCCGAATACGTATCGGCTCGACCCTGTACTCCGCTGTGGTCGGTTTCGCCTTCGAAGTGTTCGACAGTTCCGGCTTTCGACGGGTGGACCGCTCCGACCATGTTGGTTCCGTAAGCAAGCGCGGTGTCCGTGTGGAACCGGCCGGTCTTGCCCATCCCCTGGACAAGAACCCGGGTGTTTGTATCGACCAGCACGCTCATTTGGTTAGCTCCACAATCTTTTGAGCGCCATCCTTCATGTCACTGGCGCTCACCACGTTCAATCCGGATTCATCAATGATCTGCTTCCCGAGTTCAACGTTCGTGCCCTCAAGCCGAACCACGAGCGGAACCTGCAAGCCGACGTCCTTGACGGCCTGAACGACTCCGTTGGCGATCGTGTCGCATTTCATGATCCCGCCGAAGATGTTCACGAAGATCCCTTTGACCGCTGGGTCCTTGGTGATGATCTTGAAGGCCGCGGTGACCTTGTCGGCGGTGGCACCCCCACCGACGTCGAGGAAGTTGGCGGGTTCTCCACCGACGTATTTGATGATGTCCATGGTCGACATGGCCAGGCCGGCGCCGTTGACCATGCAGCCGATCGTGCCGTCGAGCTTGATGAACGACAGGTCATGCTCGGAGGCTTCCAACTCGGCCGGGTCTTCTTCTGAGTCGTCGCGCATCTCAGCAATATGGGGATGGCGGAACATGGCGTTCGAGTCGAAGCTCATCTTTCCATCAAGCGCCATCACGTTGCCGTCCTTGGTGACGACCAGCGGGTTGATCTCGAGGAGATCCGTATCGAGTTCGGCGGCCGCTGCCGTTAGCGCCTTCATAAAGCCCACCGCGTTCTTGAAGGCCGTGCCCTCAAGTCCGAGTCCGTAGGCCAGGTCGGCCGCCTGGAAGTTGGCGAGGCCAATAGCCGGATCGATCGTAGCTTTCAGGATCTTCTCGGGCGTGTGCTCGGCGACTTCTTCGATTTCTGTTCCACCCTCGGTGGAGACCATGAGCACATTGCGACTCAATGCCCGGTCGAGAACCACCGACAGATACAGCTCGGTTTCAATGTCAACGCCCTGCTCGATGTATAGCCGGTTGACCTGTTTGCCTTCTGGTCCGGTCTGAATCGTGACCAGCGTCGAGCCAATCATCTTTTCGGCCAGTTCCTTGACGGCTTCCTCGGCTGCACCAACCCCGCCGTCAATCCCGGCCAGGACAACGGTCACGCCACCCAGGTCGGGATGTTCCTTGAACCGGCCTTTGCCGCGGCCACCGGCATGGATCTGTGACTTGACGACCACGACCGGGTTACCCGAATCCTCAATAAGCGGTCGCACGGCCGCAACGGCTTGTGCGACCGTGGTAGCAACCCGACCGGATGGGACCGCAATCCCCCGGGCCTTCATGAGTTGCTTGGCTTGGTACTCATGGATCTTCAACGACTGTCCCTTTCATACGGCCGGGCCATGGTAGCCAGCCCGACCGGCAGCCCCTCATTGCAGTTTGAGCGCGAGGATCAGTGCGTGTTCAGGAGCTGGGTTCGCCAGGGGCGATGGTGACAATCGTGTGCGCGAGATCTCGCAAGCCATTGATCATGGGGGCATTCCAGGTGTCGGAGACGCGCTGACTGTTTCCCTGCGTATCCCGACCAACCGCCGGAACGCACAGCGGGCCTGACGTTTGGGCGAATCGTTCGACCTGGTCGAGAACATCCATGCCGTTTGGCCCGCCGACCATCCGCACCATCGCCCGGAGAACCGCAGGATCGTCGCCCGGGTCAGTCAACGAACATTTGCGGGCGTAGTCGTTGGCGTGCACCAGTCGCAGAGAACCGACCAGCAACGCCGCCAACTCCAGACGCGGGACCACCCCACGTCCGGCCTGGGTTTGTTCGAGCAGGCCGACCGCGGTGTAGAGGTCGACTTCCCAAACCGGAATGGATGAGGCGTCGAACAACGACTGATACCGGGCTTCACTGCGAGCCAGACCCTGCCATGCCTGAGCCAGGTCGGTGATATCGACGGCGGCGCCATGAATCTTGGTGCCGTCTTTGGTCTTACGTAGCGTGAGCAGGACCCACCCGCGGGTCCGGTCGGCTCGCAATATCTCTACCTCGACGTTGCGCAGCGTCGTCGCCGGAGCCAGCCGAGACATGACCGCATTGGCGTGGTCCTGGCGGGCGAACAGACTGTGCAGCTGTACCCCGATGAGTGCTCGGCTCGACTCGGCTGCGACCAGCTCAGCGAAGTAGGGAGACGCTCTGGTAATCATCCCGGTCTCATCGGTCGTGACGGTGGCGGTGAGTTCGATCTGGGAATGATCTCCCCCGACAATCGGCGAAAGGGTGGGTTCGGCCATCGCAGTGATGTATTCGGCGCTGGCCTCTCCAACGGGAATCACCACATCGGCTCCGCTGAAGCGAGCGACCGATTCGCGCCGTGGATCGTTGGTGACGGCGACAATACGGGCTGAAGGTTGCGATCGCCGCACGGCGACGATGTCCGGTACGGAACCGAGGTACAGGACAACCGTGTCGAATTCCGGCTGCGTCTCGACCTGGTCAGTGGTTACCGGGCCAGACAAAGAAAACCGCTCGGCGAGCGGTTTGGTCAGATTTTCGACCCGCTCGGGGTGGTCGGTGACGAGCAGCAACTGGCGGATGTGTCCCTCCCAAGCTCACATTCTC
>JAGXFS010000055.1 GCA_024637275.1 Acidimicrobiia bacterium | reverse complement strand
GCTCAGCAACGACAAGCCATCGCACATCATTGCCCCGGTCTTACACAAGACTCGCTATGACATTGGCGAGCTTTTCGCCGAAAAGCTCGATGTGCCGTACACGACCGACCCTTCGGAACTGACAGAAATCGCCCGTTCGCATCTCCGCCGTGAGTTTCTCACTGCCGACATGGGGATCTCCGGCTGCAACATGGGGATTGCTGACAGCGGGACCGTTGTACTTGTCACCAATGAAGGCAACGGACGCTTGACCACCACCGCCCCCAGGATCCACGTGACGGTCATGGGGATGGAACGGATTGTCCCGACGTTCGCGGATGCTTCAGCCGTGCTCGAAGTTTTAGCCAGAGCGGGCACCGGTCAGCGACTATCCGTGTATACGAACCTGGTTTCGGGGCCGCGCCGGCATGGAGACCCTGACGGGCCCGATGCGTTCCATGTCGTGATCCTCGACAACGGGCGCTCGCGGACGCTGAGTGGTTCGGAAGCCGAAATTCTTGCGTGCATCCGCTGCGGTGCCTGTCTGAACATTTGCCCGGTGTATCGCGAGGTCGGCGGACATGCCTACGGATTCACCTACCCCGGACCAATTGGAGCGGTAGTGACGCCGTCGCTGAAGGGTTTGGATGAGTGGCACGAACTGCCATACGCCTCGACGCTGTGCGGCGCCTGCGTCGAAGCCTGCCCGGTCCGGATCGATATCCCCAAGATGTTGCTGACGTTGCGATCGAAAGCAGTCGATGACGGCCACCTTCCAGGATGGCTGACGTTTGCGGTAAGCCGGTACGCCTCGGCGGCGACCCATCCCCGTCAATTCCGGCTGCTCCTGAAGGCGGGTGGCGTCGTCGGATCGATGATGGCCAAGGATGGTTGGATCACGAAGGCGCCTTCCCATGGGGCGAACTGGACCGGAGCCCGGGACCTGCCTCAACCTGCCAAAACACCGTTTCATGCGCGATGGAAGAAACGCCATGGATCGTAAGGAGTTTCTGGATCGGGTCCGGCAAGCGACCTCGACAGCCGACTTGCCGCCCGTCCGCCCGGATCCGCCCGGGGCGTTAGTTGGTGACTTGTCGACGGTCGATCTGGTCGGCCGGTTTGTGGAGCGAGCCACCGACGTCAACACCGACGTCCGATTGGTCCTTGCCGATGACGCCCTCGAGCAAGTCGTCGCCATCATGGAACGCTACAAAGCCGATGAGTACCTCGGTTGGCCCGACAGCCAGATGCCGATTCCTGGCATCGGGGCGGGACTGATTGCGAGGGGTTTTTCGCCGAGACCGTCTGAGGTTCCCTCCGAGAATCGGCTCCAACATCAGTTGGCCTATTACGACCTGTTGGTGGGCATTACCGGGGCCGACGGCGGACTCGCCGAGTCCGGTTCGATCGTCCTGACGCATGGCGCGGACCGATCCCGGATGGCCTCGTTGATACCAGATGCCCACATCGCCCTGCTGCCGGCTTCGGCGATCGTCGAATCGCTTTCGCACTGGGCGGCTTTGAAGCCTGAATCAGTCACCCGTTCGGTGAACCTGGTTGTGATCACCGGGCCGTCGCGGACCGGTGACATTGAAATGCATCTGACGCAAGGCGTTCACGGTCCCCGCCACGTGCACATTCTCGTCCTCGAGGACCGGTAGCGCCCGCAACCGGCTTTACACGCGCCCTTTGGCGTATAGGCTCACTCCCCAATGTCGGCTGCGCCTCCAATTCGAACCAGAGAACTGGTCGGGATGATGTCCATGGTTATGGCGCTTTCCGCGATGGCCATTGACTTTATGACCCCGGCGTTCGGAGAGATTCGGACGCATTTTCAGATGGGGTCGGAATCGACGGCGGCCGCGCAGATCATCACAGTTTTCTTCCTCGGCGAGGTCGCCCAGGTGGTCTATGGTCCGCTGTCGGATCGATACGGACGGCTTCCGATACTCCGACTTGGTTTCGCTGTCTATGTTGCCGGGTCTATCGCTTCGGCGCTTGCTCCGACGTTCGCGTTCATGTTGGTTGCCCGATTTGTCTGGGGTCTCGGTGCCGCCGCGCTTCAGGTGTCGGCTAGTTCGATCATCCGAGACCGATTTAGAGGCGATGAGATGGCCCGGGTGATGTCGCTCATCATGGCCATATTTCTGATCGTTCCGGTTTTCGCGCCCTTGGGCGGAGCGGCGCTGCTCGCCGCGTCTTCCTGGCAGGTGGTGTTTGCGTTTCCGGCGGTTCTGGCTGCCATCGTATTCGGCTGGTCGTTGCGCCTCCCCGAGAGCCGTCCCGCATCCAACATCGTTGCCATGAATCTGTCGGCTATCGGGCGGGCGGCCAGGTACGTGGTCAGCAACCGCCTGACGCGCCGCTACACGCTGGGCGCCATGCTGCTCTTCGCAGCGTTCAGCACGTTCTTGAGCAGCTTCGAGCGGGTTATCGGGGAACTGTATGGTCGTCCGGCGCTCTTTCCGATCGCTTTCGGGCTCATGACCGCAGTGGCAGCTGCGGTCATGCTCGGCAACCGTCGATTGGTCAACGGCCTTGGAGCGAAGCGGTCGTCGGTCGTGATGCTGACTGTCAACCTCACAGTGGCAGGTCTTTTTCTGATCGGGTCCGTAACCAGCCAGGGTATCCCGTCGCTTGGAGCGACCCTGGGGCTGCTAACCATCATCCTGGCGGTGAATACCGCCAGCTCGGTTAACTTCGGCTCATTGGCGCTCGAACCGATGGGGGAGCAAGCGGGCATGGCTGCGGCGTTCTACGGATCGTTCTACGTCGGAGGTGGTGCTGCCCTTGGTTGGTTAATCGACCGTCAGTTGAGTACCAGTTTGACCCCGTGGGCGATCGCGCTGCTCGTTAGCGCCGCCGGTGCGTTGATCCTGATGCCGGCTCCCCGGTTACGTGGAGCCGAGCGCCCGCTCGAGGTCTGAACGCGGTCTGACTCAGTTGTGACAGCGCTCCATCAATGGATGGGCTGGTTGTCGTCCGAGAAGGTGACGCCGTTTTTTACGTTCCGTCGGTGGCTGAACCAGATCGCTCCCACGAGCAGAACCATGATGACACCCAGTGAGTAGACCGTGTCCATGTGATACCACGTCGATACGGACATTTTGATGCCAACGAAGATCAGGATTCCGCCCAGCGCATGCGAAAGGTAGTGGAATCGCTGTTTGGCGTTGGCCAGCAAAAAGTACATGGCCCGCAACCCGAGGATGGCGAAGGCGTTGCTGGCGAACACCAGGTATGGCTCGTTCGAAACGGCCAGGATGGCTGGCACAGAATCCACGGCAAAGATAACGTCGGTCACTTCGACCACCACCAATGCGGCGAACAGTGGGGTGGCGGCTCGCTTCGCGTTGATCCGTGTGAAGAACTTGTGGCCGTCGAACTCGTCGCTCACCGGCATTATCCGCTTCAGCAGACCGAGCCCCCTGCTCGCTTCGGTTTCTCCTTCGTCGTCGCGATGGCGTATCACTTTGAAGCCGGTATAGATGAGGAAGAGACCGAACAGCAGGAGAATCCACGAGAATCGGCCGATCAGGGCGGTCCCAGCAAAAATGAAAATCGCCCGCAGGACGAGCGCCCCGAAGATTCCCCAGAACAGGACCCGGTGCTGATACTTGAGCGGAATCGACATTGACGTGAAGAGCATCGACCAGACGAACACGTTGTCGACGCTGAGCGACTTCTCAATCAAGTATCCGCTGAGGTATTCGCCGAGGGCGGGTCCGCCGAACGCCAACCCTATGACGGCACCGAATGACAGGCCAAGGGCGACCCAGGCGAGTGATTCTCGAAGTGCCTCTTTGGGGGTTGGTTCGTGGTTGTCCCGGTGGCGGTATAGGTCGACGGCCAACATCAAGCAGATGATCGCTATCAGCGACACCCAGGCCCAGGGCGAGACGTCGAGCGATACGAATCGTTCGCGGGTTTCTTCAACTGCCAGCGTCATGAAGGGGCTCCGTGTCGTCAATTTGAAGGTGGCTTAGTCACCCCAACACTGAAGGTCTCTCCGCCACTCTCGGGCTGACACACCGGACCGAGAACGGTCGTGCTGACGGCGGGTCACATCGGGATACTCCCTTCGATGGCGATTCTAGCGGTTTATTGATCTACCGCGGCGCCGAAAGACCGAGTCCCGTCGGGCTCTTCAGTGGAGCGCCGGTGCTGCCACAAGCGGCACGACTACGTAGCGCCGAGCGCCCGGTCGAGGTCTGAGATCAAGTCGTCGACGTGTTCGATTCCAACGCTCAGACGCACCAGGTCTTCCGGTACCTCCAGGGCTGTTCCAACCACGGACATGTGGGTCATCGCGGCAGGAACTTCAATGAGAGATTCAACGCCACCGAGGCTTTCGGCGAGAAAGAAGAGCTCCGTGTTCATTGTCACCGCCGCCGCTTTCTCAGGGCCACCTTTCGGAATGAATGAAACCATGCCGCCGAAATTCTTCATCTGGCGGGAGGCCAACCCGTGATGGGGGTGGGACGCCAGACCCGGATAGATAACTCGTTCGACCCGATCGTCGGCTTCAAGGAATCGGGCGACCATGAGGGCGTTGAACGAATGGCGGTCCATCCGGACCCCGAGGGTCTTTACGCCCCTGAGTACCAGGTACGCATCGAACGGTCCGGCGATAGGCCCGGTGGCGTTCTCCAGAAAACGGAGGCCGTCTAGGACGTCAGCGTCGGCGGCGACGATGGCTCCTCCGACAACGTCTGAATGTCCCCCCATATATTTGGTCGTCGAATGGAGCACCAAATCAGCACCCAGAGCGATCGGCTGCTGCAGGTACGGGGTCGCAAACGTGTTGTCGACGACCAGCGCGGCGCCGGCTTCGTGGGTTACCTCACTCAAGGCCGAGATGTCACTGATCCTCAGAAGCGGATTAGTGGGCGTCTCGGTCCAAACGATTTCAGTGTTGGGGCGGATGGCCTTCTTGAGGCCGTCGGTGTTGGTGAGGTCTGCTGCCGTGAACTCGACGCCGTGCCTCGACAGGACCTTCGCGAAGAAGCGGTAGGTGCCGCCGTAAGCGTCGTCAGGCAGGACTACATGATCGCCTGGCTTTAATGACCAGCCGATCAGGGAGGTGGCGGCCATGCCAGAAGCAGTGACAATCGTCCCGGCGCCGCCCTCAAGCGAGGTAAGCGCTTCGGCGAGGGCATGACGGGTGGGGTTGTCCGTTCGGGAGTATTCGTACCCGGCATGCTTGCCCGGCGCCGCCTGGGCGTAGGTCGACGTTGCATAAATGGGTACGGTCACGGCGCCGGTAGTTGGGTCGGGGTCCTGCCCGGCGTGGATCGCTCGTGTCTCGAATTCCATGTTGGCTCCTAGTCGGCGATAAAGCCGTTGGCCTTTAGCCACTCGTCGTTGAATACCTTCGACAGATACCCTTTTCCAGAATCGGGTAGCACGACGACCACCAACCGGTCGGGATGGTCCGTGGCGACCAGGGCAGCAGCGTGAAGTGCCATCCCTCCCGATCCACCGGTCAGGATCCCTTCCTGGCGAGCCAACCGCCGAGCCGCCGTGAACGACTCCTGATCAGTGACCTTAACGAACTCGTCAATAACCGATGTGTCGATTGTTTCCGGCCAGAAGTCTTCGCCGACCCCCTCAACCCGGTATTGATGGATGTCCTCCGGTCGGTCCGCCGAATAGATCGACCCCTCCGGATCGGCTCCGATAATCAAGATGTCAGGGTTCTTCTCTTTGAGGTATCGGCCGATGCCCGTGCAGGTCCCTCCGGTGCCCGCTCCGGCCACAACCGCGCCAACCGTGCCGTCGGTCTGCTTCCAGATCTCGGGACCGGTAGCGTCATAGTGGGCGGCAGGGTTGTCTTGATTGACGTACTGATTGGGGTGGTAGGCGCCTTCGATCTCGGCAGCCAGTCGGCGGGCTATCCCGTAATAGGAATCCGGATGCTCCGGGAGCAGGTTGGTCGGGGTTTCAATAACTTCTACGCCGTAGGCCCGAAGCAGATCCTGCTTTTCCTGGGACACCTTGTCGGGCACCGTGCAGATCACCCGATACCCGCGAACCGCTCCTACCAAGGCCAGGCCGACACCGGTGTTCCCTGAGGTCGGTTCAACGATGGTGCCGCCCGGCTTGAGGAGTCCGGCGGCCTCGGCGGCGTCAATCATGGACACCGCAATACGCTCCTTGATGGAGCCGCCCGGGTTCATGAATTCAAGCTTGGCCACCAGGTTGCCGGCCGGGTGATAATTGTTCAGGCGGACCAACGGGGTGTCGCCGATCGCCTGGAGAACGTTTTCGCGGATTTGCACGCCGCCATCTTACGTGCCGACGGCCAGAAGGGTTTCGAGAGGGGTTAGCCTTGCCACATGCTCGGTCGATTCGCCTGGGGTGTGCTGGTCTTAAATGTGTTCGTGGTCCTGCTTGGAGCAGTGGTTCGGGCGACGGGTTCGGGCGCCGGGTGTGGAGCGAACTGGCCTACCTGCGACGGTCAGGTGATCCCGACGGACGCAGCCACGGCAACCTGGATCGAGTTTTCGCACCGTGCCGCGTCGGGCGTGGCGTTGTTAGCGGTCATCGCTCTGGTGGCCTGGGTGTTTCGAGTCACCTCGCGAGGCGAGCTCGTTCGAAAAGCAGCCGGATGGTCCCTCGTTGCCATCATCTCCGAAGCGGCGATTGGGGCGGTCATCGTTCTGTTCGAGTGGGTGGCCGATGATTCCTCGCTGGCTCGACTCGTGGCAGTGCCGCTGCATCTCGTGAACACGTTTGTGTTGCTGGCTTCTCTGACGGTCACCGCATGGTGGGTTGAGCATCGACCGCCAGAGACTCCCAGACTGCCCAGGTCGTACAAGTGGGCCGGCGTTGGCCTGCTGGTGATCGCGGCCACTGGTTCGGTGACTGCGCTCGCCGATACGCTCTTTCCCGCTACCTCACTGATGGACGGTATTGCGCAGGATCTGGCCGGCGCGGGCAGCCTGTTGACGCAGGTACGGGTGATTCATCCGGTGGTTGCGACGATGATCGGCGCCTACGTGGGGTTCCTGGGATTGACGAGAGCTCGGCCCGGTCGGCACCAGAAGATTGGCCTGATGCTTGCGTCGATAGTTGGTGTTCAGATCTTCGCCGGCATTGCAAACATCGTGCTGTTGACCCCGTTGTGGATGCAGCTTCTCCACCTGGCCCTGGCGGACGGCTTGTGGATCATGTTCATCCTGTTTGTGGTGGAAGCTTCGATATCGGACCACCAGGTCGCTCCCGTTTAATAGTTAAAGGGAACCCGACGTGGCTTCCGATAATCTCTTGAGTAGTCAGGGAGAGGAAATCCAGTGGATACGTGTGAAATTTGTGGTGGAGTTTTATCGGCCGGGTCGTGTCCGACCTGTAGCACGGGACCTGCCGAAGCCGCCGACGCGTCGTCAGTGGGAGACCCCGTCACCCCCGAGGTCCCAGAAGTAGGCCTGTTCGGCGAAACCAAGGGTGCGGACTTCTTTGGGGTAATCACGCCGACCCTCGCTGACAATTCAGAACCGTTGCCGACCGTCGTACCTAGGAAGTCCCGAGCGTGGATGTACGCCGTTGGCGGATTCGCAGCAGTGGTAATTGGGGTCGGTGCCGTGAGCGCGTCGTTTCTCGGGCTCTTTGTGGGGAACAGCAACGAGACCGTCGGGTATGTGCCTGCAGATGCCCAGGGCTATTTCGTCATTGACCTCGTGGACAGCGCAGCAGCCTTCTCCGATGACCGAATCCAGTCGCTCATGGCCCAGATCGAGCAGGACTTTGGAGTCGAAACGCCGGACATGAAGAATGGCGCGGTCGAAGAAGAAATCCTCGATGGAATGGCCCAGGAACTCGGCGTTGCCAACCTCGACCTCTCTTTTCGCGACGATGTTGCCAGCTGGGCGGGTCGCCATGTGGCCGTGTGGTTCCGGGCTGACATCAGCGCCGACGCTCAACCAGAGGATGTAGCTGGCTGTTTCCTCGTGGAAACTCGCGACGGCGGCGAAGCTGACGCGGCACTTGAGCGGATCTACAACGAGATCCGGCAAGGTGATTTTGTCATCTCACGCGGTGAGGCCGATGGGGTTGCGGTCTATGAGTGGACCGACGAGGTGCCAGTCAAGGCGGGCCGAATTGATGGGGTCGTGGCCCTCTGTGCAGGTGCTGGCACGTTTGAGGAAGTGAAAGCAGTTCACGAATCGGGCGTGTCGCTGGCGTCAAGTGAGTCATTCGCCGAACTCGAAGGCGCTCTTGGTGACTGGGCGATGATGGGCTACCTGGACACCGAACAACTCGTTAATGACGTCATGACTCAGGAGGGCCTGGATTCGGCGCCGTTTGCCCGAGCAGGCAGGTTGGCCTTTGGAGCAAACCTCACGGACGCTGGGCTGACCTTTGAGAGCGTTTCGGTGTTTGGGCCAGACTTCCCCGCGATTGCCGACGGCCTGGCGGCTGCCGATATCTTGCCAAGCAACGTCTATTTCGCCGCCGGTGGCCAGGACCTGGGCAAAACCGTGTCGACCATGATCGACGTGTACCGCGACGTGCCCGACTTTGGGGGCATGATCGATGAAGCTTTCACCGAGGTGCATGAGACCACGGGCGTTGACCTCGACGAGATCCTCGACTCGTTGGAAGGCCCGTTCGGTCTGGCTGTGTCGGCTGACGGTCTGATCGAGGATGTGGAGGTTGGTGCGGTATTTTTCACCGATCTGAATGATCGCGGTCCGATCGATGGCCTCCTGTCGTTCGTCAATGAGCAGGAATACCTTCTCCCGATCGAGCGGGTCTCACCGCCCTACGACGTCATGGTCTACGACTTCGGCTTGATCAAGGGTGGAGTCGGAGTGAGCGATGATCGCCTTATCTTCGCCATTGAGGACGGGATGATCGATCGGATGGTCTCGGGTGATGTTCTAGCTGACGATCCTGCCTTTCAGGAAGCGGTCGGTTACCTCCCGGAGGGAGCCGGATGGGTCGCCTATGCCGACGTACGCAAGATCGTCAACGCGGTGCTCAAGGCGATGGACGGCGACATGACTACCCAGGTAGAAGACCTTGAGTTCAGGTCCGCCTTGGAGATCGCCGGAGACCGCTTCCCCTATTTGGTTAGCGGCGTGGAGACCGTCGACGGCCTGGTGCGCCAAACGGCGATCATCGTGTTTACCGAAGGGTCAGACCCAGGAGCTTGATCATGTGGAGGGCAACGGCGTCCTCGTCGTTGGTCAGCTCGAGCACACATTGGGCGGCAGCTCTGACATCCTCGTCAGCATTCGCAACTGCCACGCCGAGATCGGCCCACTCCAATAAGGCGATATCGTTTGGCATATCGCCGTAGGCGACCGTGTCGCCCGTCAGATCCAATGCGGCGACGCCTGTGGCCTTGGTGATGCCCGGCGGGGCCACCTCATAGAAGGTCGGGTTCGAGACGGTCAATACTCCGAGGTCGTCGACGAGTTCGGTCAACAGATTGGCGCCGGCCCTGTCGACCGGATGGCTGAGGCGGATCAGCATTTTGGCGATTCCACCGTTGACGATCTCTTCGATCGTTCCGTACAAGCGGTCGGGAACGGGATACTCAGAGGCGTAGCCGTGCTCCCGACGATGGCCAACCGCTGACTCAACGGCGAACACGGCCGCCGGGTCCGTCTGTCTGATTCGTTGGACGATTTCAAGCGCGGCGGTACCGTCGATCGTGCCCAGCTGAGTCAGCTTTCCGGTCCTCAGGTCGAGATGGAATGCTCCATTCGCGCAAATCACCGATCTCACGGCCGGAAAGGTCGCTGCGAACGTCTTGACGAGTCGCGGTGGTCGGCCCGTGGCGAGAACCATGTTGTGCGAAGAGGAAACTTCATTCACAACCCGTTCGGTGAACTCCGAGACAGTCGCCTGGTTGGTTAGGAG
>JAGXFS010000054.1 GCA_024637275.1 Acidimicrobiia bacterium | reverse complement strand
GCCACGGAGGTGTTGGGCGAGACGGTTGATGCGGTCGACGGCTTGGGCAGCCCGATCTGGTGGCAGGTTGAAGCCAGCTAGCCAGGCGGTGCTGTCGGGGTTGGGTCGCAGTTCCACATGGCGGTCTTCGACGGCGGTGTCGTAACGGTCTTTTGCGTCGTCGGGGTCGGCGTCGATACAGAGTTTGCGGAGTCGGGCGGCGATCTGTCCGGTAGTCAGATCTATGGCGTCGACCAGGATCAGATCGGCCACCATCCGGGCCGACGACCCGGATAAATGTTCGGTTCCTCGGATGATCGTTTTGGCTCGGGGTGTGTCGAGGTCACCCCGCTCAAACACCGCCCACACGTTGGGAAGACGATCCCGTAACGTGACGGCCAGGTCGAGTTCGTGATCGGCGGCCCGGCGGGTCAGACACAGGGCGGCGCGTATCTCGGCCGAGGTGGCATCAAACGCCAGTTCCAGGTCACCCTCAAAATCTTGTTCCAGAAAGTCGGAGACCGACGCCATGTCGGCGTATACCTGGGCTTGGTAATGCGATGCCATCCGCTTCCGGGCCCGTAACACGACCACCCGATCATGACCAGCAAGATCGGCCACATCAATCGACGACAGGAGCGCTGCCAGGAACGGACCGGCCGGCAACCCATCCAAACCGGCCGGCACATCAGCACCCCGACGGGCCGCCTCCACCGCCCAGATTTCATCGTCAAATGTGGACTGTTCCATCCCTTCAAACATAACCAGATCGTATAACCCGGCTGTGACAAAAACCCGCACAAAACCTGGACAATCAAGCAAAACTTCGGGACCAATCCTCGGAGGAGGAAAACCGGATTCCACTCCATGCTCGGAGAGGAGAAAGAACCCTCCCCAGCCTGCCGTTCTGCAATGTGACCGAGGGTCACACAGGGTCACACACCTCGCCCGAACGCTCCGCCAGGGATACCGACTCCCATCATGCAACAGGCAAGTTTCCTACCCACCCCCACGCCACCCTGAGGTCGTCGCCGATTCGTTGAAATGACTCAGGGTCGACCGGACGAGACAGACACGCCCGAAAAGAAGGTCCTCACTTCCGCAGGAACATACTCCCGGGGACGCCTCTACTTCGTAGTGCTGGGGGGACGGACCCCGCAGTCGCAACCCACGCAAAAACCCGTCTTCCCTTGCATGCCCGAAGAGAGGGACTATTCCCCCCTTCCCACGGCGCTCAGGCGATGGGTCCCCGGCCCCCAGACGCTCCCCTTCGTTCCGCTGGCGGGAACCAGTCGCTGCATAATTAGTCGCGCATCATTAGTCGCGCATCATTGACCGCTATCTCGCCTCCGGTCCGTTCCTGGCTCCCACAGCAGGATCGACCACTGAAGGTCGTCGTGGATCTGCAATCGGGTTGTGGGCGTGGGCAAGGTCCTGGAGAATGCGTGGGATGAAACGGACCAAGATGCACGACGACGAGATTGAGACCAGCCCTGAACTGGTTCGACGTCTCCTCGAACAACAATTGCCTCAGTGGGCAAGGTTACCGATCGAACTCGTGGTGTCGTACGGAACCGATCACGACATCTATCGTCTGGGCGAACAAATGGCCGTCCGACTGCCCAGAATCTCGTGGGCCACCGGCCAGGCGGCCAAAGAAGCGCGCTGGCTCCCTCGCCTCGCTCCACACGTCCCCCTGGCCGTTCCTGTTCAGCTCGCAAGTGGTCAACCTGCCGAGGGCTATCCCTTCACATGGTCCGTCTACGAATGGTTGCCTGGCGAAGACGCCAGCCGCGGACTCGATGACCCGAAGGGCGCGGCGGTCGACCTCGCCGACTTCGTGAAGGCCCTCCGCCGAATCGACCCATCAGACTCCCCTCAGCGCGAACTCGGAGATCGCGGCGGTCCACTGGCCGAGAACAACCAACCGGTTCGGCGCTCCATCGAAGCACTCGGCACACGAATCGACGGAGCCGCGGCACTGACATCGTGGGACGAGTCTCTCCAAGCCGGGTCCTGGACAGGCAAGGACCTCTGGGTTCACGGGGACCTGTTGCCAGGCAACCTGCTTACGACGGATGGTCGCCTCTCCGCAGTGATCGATTGGGGCGGTCTCAACATCGGGGATCCTGCCTGTGATCTAATGCCCGCCTGGAATGTCTTTTCTGGAGAAAGCCGGGTCCGTTTCCGCACCGAACTCGACGTTGACGATCAATCGTGGTTGCGAGGCCGCGGATGGGCGCTGTACCAGGCAGTGATGGCGTTGCCGTATTACTGGGACACCAACCCGGGCATGATCCACCAGGCTTCTCATGCCCTCGAGCAAGTCCTCGAAGACACTGCCAGTTCGTAACCTCAGAGCTTCAACGAGGCATCAACGTTGGAGTCCCACGCTGAGTAGGAACCTTTAGCGAGCCAGTGGGCACCGGCCACGCCGATCATGGCCGCATTGTCCGTGCAGAGAGTCGGACTGGGCAACATGAGGCGGATGCCTTTACGATCTGCTTCAGCCTGAAGCTTCTCACGGAGCCGACGATTGGCGAGCACTCCCCCGCCAGCCCCAACCAGATCCACTCCGGTCGCTTCGACGGCATTGAACGTTTTGGTGACGAGCACATCGACGATCGCTTCCTGCAACGAGGCGGCCACATCAGCAAGTGGCGGCAGGTTGCCGGCTTCCTGCGCTTTTTTTATGAACGTCGTCACGGACGTTTTCAGCCCGGAGAAAGAAAAGTCGTAGGGGCGATCCGGCAGGGCACGTGGGAACTTGATGGCATCCGGGTCCCCGCCCTCGGACACGAGGTCGATGGCCGGTCCACCGGGGTACCCGAGGCCCATAAATCGAGCGAGCTTGTCAAACGCTTCGCCCGCCGCATCGTCGATGGTCTGTCCTAACACCTGATAGTCGCCCCATCCTTTGACGTGAACCAACTGGCTATGTCCACCGGACGCCAGCACGACCACCGCAGGCGGCTCAAAGCCTTCGTGATCAAGCAAGGGTGCAAAAAGATGGCCTTCCATATGGTCGACTCCGACGAACGGAAGTTGTCGAGCCCAGGCGGTCGCTTTCCCGAACGAGAATCCGACCAGCAACGCTCCGACCAATCCGGGACCCCGGGTGGCTGCCACCCCATCAAGATCGTCGGGATGGACCATGGCGTCGCCGAGGGCCTGGTGCGTAAGCGAACGGATCGACTCGACGTGGGCACGAGCGGCGACCTCGGGCACCACACCTCCGAAGCGGGCATGCAGATCAGTTTGGGACGAGAGAACGTTGGACAGGATTGTCCGGCCCCGGACCACGGCGACCGCCGTTTCGTCGCAGCTGGTTTCAAAAGCCAACACGGTCGGTTCAAGCACTGAGACCCTCCCGGATCTGGGAGATGCGTTCCCCGTATTCGGGACCGCTGATGTCGTGGGCCCACATGATGAGGGCGTCTTCGGTTTGGTAGTAGTTCTTCCGGACACCGACCGGCGCCATGCCAAACCGTCGGTAGAGGTCCTGGGCGATGACATTGGAGGCCCGGACCTCGAGCGTTAGATGCGCGGCACCGTTATGAATGGCACCGTCGATGAGGCGGATCATCAAGCCCGTACCAACCTTCTTCCCTCGCCAGGCGTCATCGACGGCAACGGTGGTGACATGGGCCTCATCTCCCACCAACATCAGACCGGCGTACCCGGCCAGGGCACCGTCGTCCTCGGCGAGCAGATATATGCGATCAGTTTGGGCAAGTTCGTCACGAAACACTTGTTCGGACCAGGGAGTGGCATAGGTTGCCTGCTCCAGGGCCGTCACCGCCGAGAGGTCGGCAGGTTCCATCGAACGATACGTCAGGCCGACTCGAACCATGGGCCCTCATTTCTCAACTCATCCCAGCCTATCTTCACGTCGGGCTCCCGCATATACAGCGGGCGAAGCTCCGACGGGTGGGGATACTCACCGGCGTTGACCCTCGGGACAGCCAGTTCCAACAGCGCTTCGGCCGCTGGATAACGCGGCAGACCCCGACGGGCGCGATGCAGACCGTTGAAGAAGCTTTCTGGGAGCGCATCAACGTCGCCGACCATCAGCGAATCTCTCGGATCACTGTCAATCATGGCCCGGAGGTGATCGGGCGTAACCAACTGGCTGGCACCGTCACGGACCACCCCGCCCGGAACCGGGTTGTAGGACGCAACAGCAAATTCACCGCGTCGCACGTCGACGATCGACCAGATGTGTCGGCGGCCGGTGGCGGCACGTACTGCCATTGCATTGAGCGAAGATCCGGGAATAACCGGCACGCCGAGCGCAGCCGCCAGGCCCTGGGCCGTTGCCAACCCAACCCGGATCCCGGTATAGAGTCCCGGTCCGACATCCACGACGATGGCATCGAGTTCTCCGGGAGTCCAGCCGGCTTGATCGAAGCAGAAATCGAGCGCCGAAACGAGAAAAGAACCATGGCCTCGCCGATCAACCCGCTGTGCGGATGCCACTACGTCACGGCCCTCGCCGAGCGCGACAGAAGCCCCGGCGGTGGCTGTTTCGATCGCCAACAGCTTCATTCGGTCACTTCCCCCAGTGGTCGCTGCATCCAGCCACCACTTGGGTGGAAGGTGATTGTGCGTGTCTCGTCTTCTTCGGGATCTACGGCGAGGTGGATTCGTAGATGATCCTCAGGCAGAACCCCCACTACGGCTTCGCCCCACTCGATGAGCAGGACGCCTTCAGACGCCTCATCGAGCGCATCAAGGTCCTCGAACTCCCCAAGCGAAGTTAGCCGATAAGCATCGACGTGGACGAGCGGCGTAAAACCAGAACTGTAGGTTCGCACCAGCACGAAACTAGGGCTAGTCACCGGTTCATCGATGCCCAGACCTTCGCCGAACCCGGCCGCAAAAGTGGTTTTGCCTGCCCCAAGCTCTCCGCTCAGAGTGATCACGTCGCCGGGACGAACGAGCGCAGCCAACCGCCGGCCGGCCGCCATGGTCGCCGCGGCGTCCTTTGAAATCATCGTGTACATGTGTCCATCACTCTAAGCCCTCGTACGCATTCATCCACGGCTCTCTACAGCAGCGGCAATGGAGTCAGCAACCGCTCGGAATACCGCGTCACCCAACAACTCCTCCTGGACCTCGCCGCCTTGGCCGGTGGCGACGACAAAGACGGTATCGCCGTCGAATCGAGTGTGTACGGGAGCGATCATGGCTCCCATCGCATCGTGGGCACGTATCGCCAGGCGGGACAGCACGGTTCGGTCGGCCACCGCATCGGTGATGACGCAGACCAGGGTGGTGTTGGTGAGTGCCCCATCGGGGCCCGGCAGCATTGGCGGGTTAGCGGGCTGGCGGCCCATCCCCGGCCCGTCCGTCAGCGGTGTGCCGTCGAGTCGATAGACGTCCCCGAGCGCGTTGACAACTGCCAGGGCCGCGACCTGAGCGGCGCCCGTCGCCACGAGACCAGAACCGAGACCACTCAACCGGGCGGCGGCCGGACCTCGCCATTTGGCAACCGTTGCCCCCGCTCCCGCCCCAACCGGTCCAGACAGCACCGGACGATCACTCGCGTCTTCGTAGGCGGACCGGCCGTTGTCTGCGGTGGGTCGGATCGACCCGTCGCCGACCATCAAATCATAGATAACGGCCGCTGGAACGATCGGGACCACCCCGCCTGGAGTTGGATGACCGACCCCATCGTTTTCGCATCCAGCCATGACTCCGTCAGCCGCCGCCAGCCCAAACGCCGAGCCTCCGGTAAGAACGATCGCCGTTACCTGCTCGACGCTCATTCTGGCGCCTAGCAAGGCCAGCTCACGGCTACCGGGTGCCGCCCCACGCACCTCCGCGAACGCCGTGTTGGGCGACGGCGGGATGATCACCGTGCAGCCTGTCTGGGCGGCATCATGGGTCCAATGGCCGACTCGAACCCCGGCAATACTGGTCAGGCTCACGATTGATACACCCTTCTCAAACGCGGGCCCAGGCGAGCCAACACCTCATAGTTGATCGTCCCAAGCCGGTCAGCCAACTCCGTAGCGGTGATTTCATCGTCGCCCTGACGCCCGATGAGAACGACCGGAGTTCCGATCGATACCTTCGCATCGCCGACCTCCACCATGAGCTGATCCATGGTCACCGTGCCAGCCACCGGATAGCGCTTTCCACCGATCAGCACCTCAGCATCGCTGAGCCCTCGTGCGTACCCGTCGGCGTAACCAACCGGAACCGTGACGACGGTCGCCTCCCGACTCAACGGACGGCACCGCCCGTATGAAGGACGCTCACCCGCCTCTAAACGCTGGATATGAGAAACCGCCGATTCGAGTCGCAACGCCGCCGTCAGAGGAATCGGCATGTCCATCTCGGGATTGGGCGGCAATCCGTAGACCCCGATACCGGGGCGCACCATATCGAACCAATATTCGCTCCCTGCAAAGATGCCAGCGGTGTTGGCCAGATGGCGAACAGGTGGGTGGATCGCGGCCGCGGCGAGTTTATCCAGAAAGCTTGAGAATCGCTGCTGCTGAACGAGCGTGAAGTCCCGATCGGAGTCTGCCACCGCGAGATGGGACCAAACCCCTTCGAGCTCCAGTCGTGGGTGGTCGGTGATCATTCGGGCGAACGCTAGTGCCTGATCGGGCGTCGCTCCGACCCGATGCATTCCGGTATCAACCTTGAGGTGCACGAGGGTTGGTTGGCTCGCGCGACTGGCGAGCGCATCGATAAACGCCTCGCTGTACACCGTTGGACAGAGGCCCCAGGCGAGTACGGATTCCACCGAACCCAACGACGGCTCTGACAGCAGCAAGATCGGCACTTCCACGCCAGCTTCGCGGAGGCGGATGCCCTCCTCAACGGTTGCCACCGAAAGCCAGTCGGCGCCGCCGGCGATCGCCGCGTTGGCAACCGGCACATCGCCGTGTCCATAACCGTCGGCCTTGACTGCCGGACACACGATGGCGCCTTGCACATAGGCCTTGAGGGCTGCGACGTTGGCGGTAATCGCCGCCAGGTCAACAACGACTCGTGTCGGTCTCATCGCCCCCAACGCCCGATCTCCGTCAACAATCCTCTCGCGGTGACGGTCGACGTTCTGGCGAGTTCAGCTCCGGCGACGCCGTGCCAGTACGTGGCGGACAGTGCGGCAGTTGCAGCGTCCAACCCGAACGACCACCAGGCGGCGATCATGCCCGCCAGGACATCGCCCGTCCCGATCGTGGCCAGTTCGGGGCCGGGCGTGGTCACCGCGACGAGCTTGCCTCCCGCGCCAGGCGGCGAAGCAATGAACGTGGGTGAGCCCTTCAACAGGACCGTAGATTCGGTCTCTTTCGCCAGCCGGGCAGCTGAGTCGTAAGTGCCTGGTTCGTTGGTCATGGCCGAAAACTCACCAGCATGGGGCGTAACCAATGTGTCGCCGGCCCGTTGAGCAAGGACTTCGATAACCCCGGGGATCCGCAGACCACCGGCATCGAGCAAAACCGGACCGCCCCGGCGTTCCATAAGTTGGGCGATGAACTCATCGCATCCCTCCAACCCGGGACCGATCACCAGCACATCGAAGCGTGAAGCCGCCTCCAGGACGGTGGCCACATCGGCGCTTGTCCAGTGACCATGTTGACCGAGCGCCGGTCTCAGCAGGTCGACAAACTGGGCATAATCGCGTTCGTTGCCCTGATTGACGGCCACTGCGGCGGCTCCGGCTCCAAACTGCAGGGCCGCTTGGGCGGCCAGTCCAGCCGCCCCCGTCATACCGGGCGAACCACCCACCACCATCACCGATCCGACCGACCACTTGTGGGCATGCCGTGGCCGGGAAGGTCGCACGGCATCGGACTCGTCGGCTATCGAAAACAGGGCGTTCTCTCCGCTGAGGCCGATGTCGGCGACAGTGACCACGCCGCTCAGTTCGGCACCAACCCCGAGCAAATGGCCGACCTTCATTGCGTGAAATGTAACGGTCCTGGTCGCCTGGAAGGCCGCCCCATCGACCGCCCCCGTCGTCGCATCGACGCCGGATGGAATGTCTACGGACAGCACCGGTGAAGCGGTAAGGGTCCAGGGAACGATCCGATCATGAAGCCGTCCGTGGAACCCGACGCCAAACAAGGCATCAATGAGCAGATCAGGAGTGGCGACAGACTCGGGCCATGGACGAATCTTTGCTCCGCTGCGGACGGCCCGGTCAGCCGCCGCCCGGCCTAACTCGCCGGCCGGTGGCGCAAATGGGTGCACGATGACGTCGACTCCGCGCCGGGCCAGGTAGTGGGCGGCTACATATCCGTCGCCACCATTGTTCCCGGCGCCGGCTAGAACCACTACGCGATCTCCGTAGGCGACACCCATGTCCGTGGCGGCGAGGGCAATAGCCAGACCGGCCCGATCCATCAAAATATCAAGCGGAGTGGTGGATGCCTCGTCGAGTTCGGTCGAACCGGAAGCTGTGAGGACGGGCCGCATACCGTCAACGCTAGTGCCGGGGACGGCAAATAGCATCTGGCCACCGGCGCTTGCAGCCGTCAGTTCAGTGCTCGCCTAAAGCAATCGCAAACACCATGGCTTGATCGTCGGTGTGGGTGATCGACACCTCGAATCCGACCACGCCGATCATGGCAGCTCGGGCTGCTGCGGTTCCAAAGATGTTCACGGTCGGTTTCCCGCCTCCCGTTATCTCCACATCGGTCCAGCGGATCCGACGCCAGCCGGTCCCCATGGACTTCATGACCGCTTCCTTGCCAGCAAAACGCGCCGCGAGGCGGCGTGACGGATTCGCGAAACGAAAGGCATACTCCTGTTCGTGCTCGGTGAAGCATCGCTCGGCGAATCGGGGGTATTTCTCCAGGACGTCGGCCACCCGTCCGATGTCGGCCAGATCTACTCCAACCCCGATGATGCGCATAACCGCACCCTAACTACCTAGTTAGGCCTAACGATGCGGTTAGGCGAACGCGTTTCGGACTACTCCGACTAATTCGTCGGTCTTGGCGAGCGCCACGGACTTCTCGGACGCCTCCACCATGACCCGGATGACCGGTTCGGTGCCAGAGGCACGGATCAGCACCCGACCGTCGTCGCCGAGTTCGCGCTCAACGTCGACGACCGCTGCCCACAACAACTCGGCATCCGCCAGACGGGAGGCGTCGCCGACCCTGACGTTCCGGAGTACTTGGGGGAACTCGGTTATGACTTCCTTGCGCAACTCCCGAAGCTGTTTCCCGGTGGAAGCCATGACGTCTGCGAGTTTCACGGCACTTAACGTACCGTCGCCTGTTGTGGACGTGCCGAGAAAGATCATGTGGCCGGATTGTTCGCCACCAAACTCAGCACCAAGCTTCTTCATCGATTCGAGTACATAGCGATCCCCGACCGCAGCCGTCTCGACGTCGATGTTCAAAGCTTTCATGGCCTTGTGGAAGCCGAGGTTCGCCATGACGGTCGTCACCACGAGGTTGTTCTTCAGTTCGTCGCGCTCTTTCATATGCCGGGCGATGATTGCCATCACGACATCGCCGTTGGCGGCGAGCCCGTCTTCGTCAATCGCAATGAGACGATCGGCGTCGCCATCGAAGGAAAAACCGACGCGTCCGTTGGCCACTCTGGCGAGGGCTTCAGGGTGCGTGGCGCCCACCCCATCGTTGATGTTGGTTCCATCGGGATCGGCCGCAATCACCTCGATGGATGCCTTGAGGCGACGGAAGATTTCCGGAGCTGTCTTGAAAGCGGCGCCGTTGGCAGTATCGAGAACGAACTCGATGCCCCGGAAGGAGTGTTGGGCGGCTGCCACAATCGACTTCACGTACTCCTCGCCAGCCTCCTGGCTGACAAACCTCGTGCCAACCTGCGGTCCGACTGGGGTCCGCCATGGCTGGCCCCGCCGGAGACGAGATTCGATCCGGTCCTCTGCGGCGTCAGTCAGCTTGTAGCCGTCGCCGCCCAATAGCTTGATGCCATTATCCGGTGCGGGGTTGTGCGATGCTGATATGACCACGCCCATCATCGCCGCCGAGTGAGCCGTAGCGTGAGCGATCGCCGGCGAAGGCAGCACCCCGACGTCAACCGTGTCGATGCCGACCGCGTGAAACCCTGCCTGCATGGCGCTGGAAAGCATCTCCCCGGATCGGCGGGTGTCGCGACCAACTACGACAGGACCAATATCTAGGAGTTCACCGGATGCTCTACCCAGACCAAGGGCGAATTCCGGCGTCAGGGCCGTGTTGGCAACCCCACGTACTCCATCGGTGCCAAAGAGTCGATGCCCATCGCGGAGCATGACGAATTAGCGCTTGGTGTACTGCGGTGCCTTACGAGCCTTGCGAAGGCCGTACTTCTTGCGCTCCACCTTGCGGCTGTCGCGAGTGAGAAGGCCTTCCTTCTTCAATGCGGGTCGCAGTTCGGGATCCAGCAAGATGATCGCCCGGGCAATGCCCAACCGGATGGCGTCTGCCTGACCGGTGGTACCGCCGCCTTCGACGGAGGCGACTACGTCGTAGCGCTCGGCGAGGTCAACGACTTTAAGCGGGGTCGTAACCCGATTCTGTTGAGCCGCGGTGGAGAAGTACTCGGTGACGGGTTTCCCGTTGAGGGTCACCTGGCCGGTGCCGGGATAGAGGCGAACCCTCGCCACAGAGCTTTTACGTCGGCCAGTTGCGATGACCAATGGCTGTGCTTTTGCCATCAGGCAACCACCTTTCGGATGTCGAGAGCTAGCTCACGAGGCTGCTGGGCCTGGTGCGGATGATCTGGGCCGGCATAGACCTTGAGCTTGGTGCCCATCTGGCGACCGAGGCGATTTTTGGGAAGCATGCCAGTCACGGCCTTTTCGATGATCCGTTCCGGGTACTTTTCCATCAACTCGTCAAATGACTGTTCACGAAGGCCACCGGGAAACCCGGAGTGCCGGTAGTAGATCTTGGATTCGGATTTGTTCGAGGTCACGGCCACCTTTTCGGCGTTGACGATCACGACGTGATCACCGACATCGAGGTGCGGAGCGAAACTGGGCTTGTGCTTGCCGCGCAGGATGCGAGCAACTTCAGACGAGAGGCGGCCGAGCGGTAGATCGGTCGCATCAACCACGAACCATTCGCGCGTTACTGCGGCAGGCTTGGTCGAATGTGTTTTCTGGAACTTCACAGTGAAACCTTTGCGGTATTTCGAAAAAGAACGACGCGCCACGAACGCATTCCACGTACGGGGGCTGCATCATGCTAGGCGATGGATTAGAGGGCCGTCAAAGCGAGACGGATGGCTCCCGGATTGACACCAAAGATACGCCAGCCAGAAGCACTGCCCCCGCCACGCCCAGATAGGCCGCGTCGTGAAAAACATCCAACAAATCTTCAATAAGCGCGTCTGCTGTCGTGACTGCCGGAACCTTCGACAACACGAAATTCGTCAACGTGGCCGTGCCGATTGCCATGCCGATCAGCCTGGTAAGTATGACGATCCCCGACCCGCCTCCGCTCTCGTGAACGGGTACGAGATGTAACACAGCTTCGGCCAGCGGCCCGAACCAAACGCCGAGCGAAACCCCGAGAAGCAACAGGCCCGGTAGCAGTCCCGACACCGTTGGCTCCCACCGGCTCACCAGGAGGAAACCCGCAACAGCCCCAATGGCGCCAAGCCAGCGCGCCCATTGGCGGGGTGCCTTGGCGGTCAGCCAGGCAACTACTGCCATCGGGATCGTAAAGACTGATAGCAGCCAACCCGCCACCCATCCAGCCTGCTGAAGGTCCGACTCGATCAGCACCGAGACGAAGAGCGGGACCAACGCCAGGACCACAAAAACGACAAAGCCGAGCGCCAGATTGGCGATGAGCGCTCCCGGATTGCGAAGGACCGCCTGAATCGGGACAAGACCATTCACATTGCCCACCAGGCCGACTGCCACCGCCGCCACCCCGACCGCCAGCCAGATCGGTTGGATAGCGGTCGCCGCTCCCTCGACGCCACCAATCCCGACCATCGCTGTCCCTAAACCAAACCCAACCACGGCCAGCCTCGCCCACGGCACGACGACCTCCTTTGACTTTTCCGACTCGATGCCACGGAGCATCACCAGGGACAGGATCACGAACGGCACGTTAATCCAGAACGCCAGTCGCCAGTCGGCCAACCGGACGATGATGCCGCCGTAGAGATGGCCAAGGGTCCATCCGGCAAGATCTACCGCCGCAACGAATCCGAGCCAACGCTGCGAGCCGAGCTGTTTCCAGCCGTAAGACATCCCGGCAGGAACGATGGCACCGGCGGCCAGGGCCTGGACGCTGCGACCGGCGACGAGCACCCACAACGCCACAAACTCGGCGGCAGGGCGGGCTTCCATCGATCGATAGGCAAGCTGTTGGACGAGCTTGGTTGACCATGGCCCAGAGACCGCTACGGCCACTGAACCGGCGGCAAACATCAGCAGCCCCCAGCGTAGAACGGGAGCCGATCCGTGCCGATCGGACAGGCGGCCGGCTCCAAGGATGCCCACTGCGTAGGCGATCAGGTATCCGGTCACGAGCCAGGATGCCTGTCTGATACCGCCAGGGACCGGTAAGTCCAGTTCCGAAACAACCACGGGCAGCACGGCAGAGATCACGGTCAGGTCGAGGGCTCCCAGCAGAACAGGCAACCCGATCGCAATCTGGAGTCGCCGCTCGGTCACGGAATAACGATGTCTACAGGTTGTCCGTAAGCCCAGAGGTCGATCGTCCAGGACCGGGGCAACTCGACGTCAGACTCATCGATCACGATCCGGCGGACCTCATCACCGGCAAGATAGAACTTGACATCAGCGGCGGTTCCCTGCAGGTAGCCGAGCGTGAGCGTATTGAGGCGCTGGCCCGAAACGATACCTGTGACAGTCTGGAACGTTTCACCAGGGAACTCTTCCAGTTCGGCCTCCTCGCCGAAGGCCAGTTCTGTCACGTCCTCTCGCAGCAGGGCGCCGAGACCATCCTCAGAAAAGATGTCGGTTCCTGTGATGAGATCACCGCCCTCGACCTCCTCGAAGTCTTCGGCAAACGGTACTTTCTGCCAGAGACGATCTCCCTCGGTAACAACTTCGAGAATCGCCGTTAGCCCGAGTGTCTTTACCCGGACGTCGGCACTCGACTTAGTTGGTGCTTCGAACACGCCATCGACCCGATCGAGGGCCAGTCCGGCCTGAACCTCTACCGGATCACCGACATAGCTGACCTGGAACGAGAAGGACGGTGCGGACAACACCGCCAGTGACGCAGCATTCATCGCCTCAGCGGGAGTGCGCTCGGCCGCCTCGTCACCAGAACAAGCGACCAGGATGGCGGCTGCCAGCATCACAGTCAGAAGTCTTTGCATCCGCACAGTCTATGGCCGCGGCGATCTATTCGTCTGAACCGCTGTCGGACTTGGTGGCGATCTCCTGAACGACGTCGGCATTCGCCAGCGTCGTCACATCCCCCAGCTGTCGGTGCTCGGAGATGTCCTGGAGTAGGCGACGCATGATCTTGCCTGATCGAGTCTTGGGGAGATCGGGTGTGAACACGATCGACTTCGGCTTGGCGATCGGGCCGATGACATTCGCCACATGGTCGCGCAGCTCTTCAATGAGCGCCGCATCGCCTTCGGCAGTCCCCCGCAGCGTCACAAAGGCGGCAATCGCCTGCCCGGTGATGGCATCCTTCCGACCAACCACGGCCGCCTCGGCGACGGCTGGATGGCCGACCAGGGCTGACTCGACTTCGGTCGTCGAGATGTTATGGCCAGAAATAAGCATGATGTCATCGACTCTCCCCAGCAACCAGAAGTAGCCGTCGTCGTCACGTTTCGCGCCGTCCCCGGGAAAGTACATGCCAGGGAAGCGCGACCAGTAGGTGTCTACGAATCGATCCGGGTCACCCCAGATGGTCCTGGCCATTGATGGCCACGGCCTCGTCAGAACCAGGAAACCGCCGCCCCCGAACGGGACCGATACGCCGTTCTCGTCGACGATGTCGGCACCAACCCCGGGGAACGGCAACGTGGCGGATCCGGGCTTCGTCTCGACCACTCCGGGAAGTGGCGTGATCATGATTCCACCGGTCTCGGTCTGCCACCACGTGTCGACAATCGGAGCATCCACGGGACCGATATGGTCGCGGTACCACATCCACGCTTCCGGGTTAATGGGTTCGCCCACGGTGCCAAGCAGTCGCAGCGACGTCAAGTCGTGGCGCTGAGGGTATTCATCGCCCCACTTCATAAACGCCCGGATGGCAGTTGGGGCCGTGTAGAAGATCGTCACCTTGTACTCGTCGATGATCGACCACAGGCGATCGAGATCAGGATGGTTGGGGGCACCCTCGTACATGACCGATGTCGTGCGGTTGGCCAGCGGCCCGTAGACGATGTAGGTATGACCGGTCACCCAGCCAATGTCGGCTGCACACCAATAGACGTCTTCGTCCGGCTTGAGATCAAAGACGTAGCTATGCGTCGTCGTCGCTCCGGTCAAATAGCCACCCTGGGTATGGACGATCCCCTTCGGTCGACCGGTCGTACCCGAGGTGTACAGGATGTAGAGCGGGTCTTCGGCGTTCAGCGACGCCGGTTCAAACGTGGTCGGTTGCCCATCGATGAGGTCGTGATACCAGCGGTCGCGTCCCTCGGTCATGGTCACATCACTGCCGGTTCGCTTGACAACTACGACGGCGGTGACTTCGGGGGTTCTGGCGACGGCCACGTCGGTGCTCGCTTTGAGCGGTACGACCTCGCCACGTCGCCACGCCCCGTCCTGAGTGATAACCACTTTGGCGTCTGCATCGAGTATCCGGTCGGCCAGAGCGTCTGAGCTGAAGCCACCGAACACCACCGAGTGGATCGCACCGATCCTGGCACAGGCCAACATCGCTACCGGCAGTTCCGGAATCATTCCCATGTAGATCGCCACCCGATCGCCCTTGCCAACGCCAAGGCCAACCAGGGCGTTGGCGAACTGGCACACCTCATCGTGGAGATCCTGATACGTGAGGGTACGAGTATCACCCGGTTCGCCGACCCAGTGATAGGCAACCTTGTCGGCATATTCGGGAAGATGGCGATCAAGACAGTTGTACGACAGGTTTAGTTCGCCGTCCGCAAACCATTGATAAAAGGGGGCATTCGAGGCATCCACACCAAGGGTCGGTTCTTTGAACCAGGTGATCCGCTGCTTGGCCTGCTCCATCCAGAACGCTTCGGGGTCAGCCTCGGCGTCAGCATGTATCCCAGGGTGGGCATTCGCCTGAGAAACGAACGACGGCGCTGGAGCAAAACGCCGATCCTCCTGCAACAGGTTCTCAAGGGTCTCTGACACGTCGTCCTCCTGGGCTGATTCCAAAACCAGTCTTCAAGTTATCAGTTCAGGCCGCACCCTGGCCGGTCGGAGGACCCTCAGTACTCGACGCTCCACAGCGTCAACCCTTCCGGCGGAGCAGCCCCGCTGGCCACATTGCGGTCGCGGGCAGCCAGGATGGCCGGGACATCGTCCGAGGATTTCTTCCCGATACCCACATCCACGGACAGCGCCACCATGGAGCGGACCATTTGATGGCAGAAGGCAACGGCAGTGACCGAGAACTCGACCAGATCGCCTGACCGTTCCCATTTAGCGCTGAGGACGGTGCGCTCCCGGCTCCGATCCTCGGAGCGTCGGCAGAGAGATGAAAAGTCGTGCTGTCCGAGCAGCGGGGCGACGGTCTCATTCATACTGTCGAGATCAAGCTCGTTCGGTAGGTGCCATTGGGTTCTGCGCAGAACCGGGTCCGGCAGCGGCGTATTCAAAATCCGATATCGATAGGTACGGCTCTTGGCCGAGAACCGGGCGTGAAAGTCCGGTTCGGTATCGGACGCTGACAGGACCACCAGGTCGGGTGGCACAATGCGGTTGAGCCTGCCGACCACCCGCCGCTCGGTCACGGGCCGCGGAGCCGTGAAGCTGACGACCTGCTGACGGGCGTGAACTCCCGCGTCTGTTCGCCCGGCAACGTCGGTCTCGATCGGCATGTGAAAGACCACGGCCAGAGCCGCCTCAATCTCACCTTGAACGGTCCGAAGTCCGGGCTGTCGAGCGTACCCATAGAAATCGGTACCGTCGTATGCCAGGTCGAGGCGGGCCATCTAGCGGCCCGTCGCAGCAATAATCACTGCGTCTCTCCGGCCACTATTCATACGACAAACCACTGCTTCCCGAAAGCAGCTGTCCGTTGAGCTTGCCAACGGGTCGCAGAACGCTCTCATCCACTTCGTACTCTCCGAGCTCGTCGAGCGCTACCCAACGAGCGTCTGTCACTCCGTCGAGCGCCCGGATTTCGAACTTCGGACTCTGAAAAGCAAACCGAATATCGAAGTGCAGATGCTCAGGCGTATCGCTTCGAGCAGGAAACGTGTGGATGTCGACATCGAAGATCCCGAACGAGATCAAACCGGTCAGCCCAATCTCTTCGGCTATTTCTCGACGAGCGGCCGCCTCCAGATCAACGTCGACGACCTCGAGGTGGCCGCCGGGCTGAAGCCATCTGTGCAGTTTTCGATGGTGAACCAGAGCAACGGCGGCCTGATCGGGGCTCACGACAAACCCGCTTGCGGTGAGATGCCCCGGCCGAAAGTGGTCTGCTGCGGTGACGTCGCCGGGTAGGTCGAGGAGAGCCAGGAACTCGGCGAGGTAGGCGCGGTCAGTTCCGGTGACGACACCGGACAGCTGATCCCGGAACGCCTCACGATCAAGGTTCATATCCGTCTAAGACGGACCTGTTCGACGGTGTGGTCAGCCGCTTTGGTGAGAATGAGGTGGGCCCGTTCACGGGTAGGCAAAATGTTCTGTTTCAGATTGACCCCATTGACCGTATCCCAAATAGCCGCGGCTACCTCGAGAGCATCAGCATCGGTCAAGCCGGCGTAGCGATGGAAATAGGACTCAGGATCTCGAAAGAGGGTTTCTCGCAGCGTCATGAACCGATCGACATACCAGCGCCGGATGTCCGACTCGTTGGCATCGACGTAGAGTGAGAAGTCGAAGAAGTCCGAAACGACCAATCGACCCTCTCCCGTCTGAAGCACGTTCAGACCTTCCACGATGACAATGTCAGGCTGTCCAATAGTGGTCGTTGCGCCAGGGATGATGTCGTACGCTTCGTGCGAATACACCGGGGCCTGAACCTCGGGGTGGCCCGACTTCACCGACGCTACAAAATCCAGGAGGGCGCGTTGGTCATAGCTCTCGGGGAAGCCTTTGCGGTCAAGAATGCCCCGCTGCTGAAGAACCTCGTTGGGGAACAGAAATCCATCGGTGGTAACAATGTCGACTTTCGGGTGTGCGGGCCATCGCGACAAAAGCGCTTGCAGCACACGAGAACTGGTGGACTTACCTACGGCCACGGATCCCGCCACCCCGATGATGTAGGGCACTTTGGCGGCCGGGCGCCCCAGGAAGGTGTCAGTCACCGTGTAGAGGCCCTGTGAGGCCGTCACGTAGAGGTTCAGGAGCCGTGACAGTGGCAAGTAGACAACGGCAACCTCGTCCACCGAAATACGGTCGTTGATACCCCGCAGCTTCTCAACGTCTCCTTCGTCAAGGGTCATGGGAGTATTGGCCCGCAGCGATGCCCATTCATCGTGGGTGAAAGACAAGAAACGATCGTTCATACGGCGGTCAGGCTAGCCGCCACCCCCAGAGCGTGGCAGTCGGGCAGTCGTGACCCCGAAACGAGACGGACCGACCTCGCGGCCGGTCCGTACCTACTATGTGAAAGCTGATCGGTTAGACGAGTTCTATGACAGCCATTTCGGTGTTGTCACCACGGCGCGGTCCGAGACGGGTAATCCGGGTGTAACCACCTGGGCGTTCGGCGTAGCGCGGTCCGAGCTCATCAAACAGCTTGGTGACGACCTCGGTGTCGGTGATAGTCCTGAGGACCTGACGCCGATCGTGGAGCGTGCCGCTCTTCGCCTTGGTAATGATCTTTTCGGCGTGCGGGCGTACAGCTTTCGCCTTGGCGATCGTCGTAGTGACTTTCCCGTCCCAAATCAGGGCGGCGGTCAGGTTCGACATGATCGCCTTCTGGTGGGAAGAACTCCCGCCAAAACGCTTGCCCTTGGTGGGCTGTGGCATTAGCCGGCCTCGCGGTCGCTGCCGGTGCTGACGCTCAGACCGAGTTCGTCCAGCTTGGCGATAACTTCTTCGAGGCTCTTCTGGCCAAAGTTGGTGATATTGAGGAGTTCTTCCTCGGTCTTCTGGACCAGTTCGCCAACCGTCTTGACCTGGGCACGTCGCAAGCAGTTGCGCGGACGCTCGGAAAGATCGAGCGCTTCGATCGGGAGATCAAGATCCGGGGAGCCGGTCTCAGGCTGATTGACTTCACCAAGTTCAAGGCCAATGCCCTCACCCATGTCGGCGAACAAGCCGAGTAGTTCACGGAGGGTCTTGCCAGCAGATGACACTGCTTCCGACGCCATCATCGATCCGTCGGTCTCAACGTCAATGACGAGGCGGTCGAAGTCGGTCCGCTGACCAACCTGAGTAGGTTCGACCCGATAGGCAACCTTGCGTACCGGTGAATAGATCGCATCGACCGGAATAACGCCAATGGCGTCCGATCCGTGCATCTTCTGGGCGGTTCGATAGCCGACACCGCGCTCGACGGTCAGTTCCATCTCGAGACGACCGGTCGACGACAAGGTGGCCAGGTGGAGGTCCTTGTTGATGATCTCGACACCGGACGGAAGCTTCAAAGCTCCTGCGGTCACGTCGCCAGGGCCTTTGGCCGAGAGGTAGAGCGTCTGAACTTCGGCATCTTCCATGCTCACGACGATCTGCTTGACGTTCAAGATGATGTCAACGACATCCTCGACCACGCCCTTGACGGTCGTGAACTCATGCTGAATACCTTCGATTTGCAGGGTGGTGATCGCCGAACCGGGAACCCGCGACAACAGGGCCCGACGAAGGGTGTTACCGAGGGTGTACCCGAAACCGGGCTCGAGTGGCTCGACGACAAAACGGGAACGGTTGTCCGAGACAACTTCTTCTTCGATATGAGGACGTTGGACAATAAGCACGATGAATTTCCCCGCTACTTCGAGTAAAGCTCGACGATGAGCTGTTCTTTGATTTGTGTATCAATCTGGGCGCGGTTCGGGAGGTCAATGATCGTGGCCTTCCGGTCGCCGGCATCTACCGACATCCACTCTGGAGACGTTCGATCACCGGTGTCGACCGCGTGCTGCACGATGAGCAGGTTGCGGCTCTTCTCGCGCATGCTGAGGACGTCGCCTGACCGGACCCGGTACGACGGAATGTCGACCTTCTTGCCGTTGACCATGAAATGGCCGTGGTTGACGAGCTGACGTGCCTGGGCCCGGGTGGACGTAAAGCCGGCCCGCCACACAACATTATCGAGGCGACTCTCAAGGATCCGCAGCAGATTTTCGCCGGTGATGCCCGTCTGGTTGTTCGCTAGTTCGTAGTAGTTGCGGAACTGACGCTCCAGGATGCCGTACATCACGCGCAGCTTCTGCTTTTCACGCAGCTGGATGAGGTAGTCAGTTTCGCGAACCCGACCCTTGCCATGCTCGCCGGGAGGATACGGACGCTTGTCGACCGGGCACTT
>JAGXFS010000053.1 GCA_024637275.1 Acidimicrobiia bacterium | reverse complement strand
GTTGGTCGAGGCGTTCCGCTCAACGCTTGAGGAAATCAACGATGCCACCTTGATGCTGCACGTGGTCGACAGCTCCGATCCCGGCGCCGAGTCCCAGATCACCGCAGTCAGGGAAGTTCTCCTCGAGATCGGAGCTGCCCAGATCGAGGAGCAGCTCGTATTCAACAAAACCGACCTGGCCGATCCGACTGCGCTAGCTCGACTCAAACGGGTTTTTCCGGACGCGGTGTTCGTGTCAGCGCTTACCGGCGATGGCATCGACAGTCTGGGCGACACCATTACGAAACGCTTGGCCGATCAGTATCAGGAAGTCAAGCTGTCGATTCCCTACGACCGCGCCGATATGGTCGCCGCCATCCACCGTGACGGAGCCGTGATCAGCGCCGATCACGGCGAAGACGGCACCGTGGTTCGGGCCCGAATTCACCCGGCCGACTTGAATCGTTTCTCCGAATTCGTCGTCTAGCCAGTCCGTAGTTACGAAGCTGCGACTGCCGCACCCACAATGCCCGCCTCGTTACGCAGTTCGGCAGGTACGACGCGCGTCGGTACCGCCAGGCGGTCCGACCACGAGTCCCACTCTTTCGAGATCCCGCCACCCACGATGATCAAATCGGGCCACACCAGACGATGTACGTAGTTCAGGTATTCGTTTACCCGGTCGCCCCAGTCATCGAACGACAACCCATCCTCCTCGTGAATTCGGCCTGCCGCATAATGCTCGGCATCCATGCCGTGCATTTCGAGATGGCCGAGTTCGGTGTTCGGCACCAACCGGCCATCGACGAAGAAGCCGGACCCAATGCCCGTGCCAAATGTCAACATCACGACCACTCCACTGACCCCGCGGCCAACACCAAAGCGCATCTCAGCAAGTCCCGCCGCGTCGGCGTCGTTCAACAGAGCTACCGGTCGGCCGAGCGCGGCGGCAAGCAAATCGGAAGCTGGCGCACCGATCCAGGACTCATCGACGTTCGCCGCAGTCTTGGTGACCCCGCCCTGGACGACCGAAGGAAAGGTCACACCAATCGGGCCGTCCCAATCGAAGAAATCGACGATCATTGAGGTCGTGGCGATAACCGCCTCGGGCGTAGACGGCTGGGGAGTAGGAATCCGATGCCGGTCCGTCTTGAGGGTGCCGGTCAAGGTGTCCACGGGAGCTCCCTTGATCCCTGACCCTCCGATATCAATTCCAAGCACTTCCATGATGCTCAAACATTAGACGGGTACGCTAGGGCCAGAAATCCGCCCGAGGGAGCAACGTGGAACCTACCGCTGATATCGGACTCATCGGCCTGGCCGTGATGGGCCAGAACCTGGTCCTCAACATGGATGACCATGGCTACCGGGTTGCCGTCTTCAATCGGACCACTTCAAAGGTCGACGATTTCCTGGCAGGCCCTGCGGCCGGGACCAACGTCATTGGCACGCACAGTCTTGAAGAGTTAGTCGCCGCGCTGACCACCCCCCGCCGGGTCATGTTGATGATCAAAGCCGGCACGCCGGTTGATTCGTCGATCGAGCAACTGTTGCCCCTGCTGGACCCGGGGGATGTGATCATCGACGGCGGGAACTCGAACTTTCAGGACACCATTCGTCGCACCGCCGAGGTCGAGGCAGCTGGCCTGCTCTACGTAGGGATGGGGGTGTCAGGCGGTGAGGAAGGCGCCCGGTTCGGTCCTTCGCTCATGCCAGGAGGGTCGGCCGCGGCCTGGCCACTGATCAAGGAAATGTTCCAGGCGATTGCCGCCAAGGTGAGCGACGGGACGCCGACTTGCGACTGGGTCGGATCAGACGGAGCCGGTCACTACGTCAAAATGGTTCACAACGGCATCGAGTACGGCGACATGCAGGTGATCGCCGAGGCTTACCACCTCATGCGGGAGGGACTGGACTTGAGTCACGCCGACATGGCCAGCGTCTTTTCTCGCTGGGCAACCGGACGGCTCGACTCGTTCCTCATCGACATCACCGCTGAGATTTTGGGCACCCTCGATACCGATGGCGAGCCACTCGTCGAACACATTCTTGACGCCGCCGGGCAAAAAGGTACCGGCAAATGGACGGCCATTTCCGCCCTCGATCTCGGCATGCCGGTCACGCTGGTCGCCGAAGCCGTGTTTGCCCGCATCGTCTCAGCCCTGAAGGATGAACGCACCGCCGCGTCACAAACGCTGGTTGGGCCGTCCCCCGCTCCCGGTCCGGCCCCGGAAGAATTCACCGAAGCCATCGAGGCTGCTTTGTACGCCTCCAAAATCGTCTCCTATGCCCAGGGGTTTATGTTGCTGCGAGCCGCGGCTGCCGAGCACAACTGGGACCTGGACTACGGGCGAATAGCTGGTTTGTGGCGAGAAGGTTGCATCATTCGAGCCGCGTTCCTCGACGACATCACCGCAGCATTAGGAATCCATCCCGATCTCGCTTCTCTCCTGCTCGCGCCCTTCTTCCGCGACGCCATCGCCGACTCACAAGCCCAGTGGCGGACCGTGGTAGCCACCGCAGTACAACAGGGAATTCCGGTTCCGGCCTACTCCTCGGCGCTGGCTTTTTACGACTCGTATCGGACTGCCCGCCTACCGGCCAACCTCATCCAGGCCCAGCGCGACTATTTCGGCGCCCACACCTATGAGCGAACCGACCAGCCGCGAGGCGAGTACTTTCATACCAACTGGACCGGCGAGGGTGGAGACGTCACCGCCGGCTCATACGACGCTTAGGAGCGGGTTTTTTGCAACCCTGTCTTCGGCTTTTAGCATTGAACGCACCTCATCAGCAACGGAGCATCGCACAGTGACTGACAACCCTTACCGACTGCCCAGGCACGTCACCCCGAACCGATACGACATTGTGCTCAGCCCCGACCTCGACAACTACACGTTCGCGGGTAAAACGACGATCGCCGTCGACGTGCGAGAACCGACATCCACAGTGATCCTCAACGCCGCCGAGTTGGCGGTCTCAAAAGCGACCTTCACGAACGAGGACGGGAGCTCCGTCAACGCCCATATCGTTACCGACGAAGACACCGAGCGTCTGACCCTGACCACCACGGCGACGTTGGCTCAAGGACCATGGAATCTCGACCTCGAGTTCACCGGGATCTTGAACGACGAACTCCGTGGCTTCTACCGGGCCAGATTCACGGACATCGACGGCACCGAGCAGACCATCGCCACCACGCAGTTCGAAGCAACCGACGCCAGGCGAGCCTTTCCATGCTGGGACGAACCCGATCTCAAGGCTGTTTTTTCGATCACGCTGACCGTCCCCAGCCATCTCTTTGCCGTGTCCAACGGAGCCGAGGTTGACCGCCAGGACAACGGGAATGGCACAACAACCGTACGATTCGCGGACACGATGATCATGTCGACGTACATCGTCGCCTTCGTCGTCGGCCCGCTCGAAGCGACCGATCCGGTCGACGTTGACGGTGTCCCTTTCCGGGTCATTGCGCCAATCGGCAAGGGCCACCTCACTGACTTCGCCATTGAGGCCGGGGTGTTTTGCCTTCGGTGGCTCAGCGATTACTACGGAATTCCTTATCCGGGAGACAAGGTCGACTTCATCGCCGTTCCCGACTTTGCCTTTGGCGCCATGGAGAACCTCGGCGCGATTATCTACCGCGAAACCGCCTTGCTCCTTGACCGCGACACGACGTCTCTCGCCGAACAGCGTCGAGTTATCGACGTCATCGCCCACGAACTCGCCCACATGTGGTTTGGCGACCTCGTAACCATGCGATGGTGGGAAGGCATCTGGCTCAACGAAGCGTTCGCCTCGCTGATGGAGATGAAAACGACCGAGGCCATGCATCCCGACTGGGAACGGTGGCTGGCTTTTGCCGCCGACCCGGGCGCCGAGCGATCCGACGCGCTTACGGTCGATGCCCTCGCCGAGAGTCGCTCGGTCGAGTTTCCGGTCGCGTCACCGGACGAAGCGAACGAAATGTTTGATGCCCTGACGTACGGCAAAGGATCTGCCGTTCTGCGCATGATCGAGCAGTTCCTCGGCGGCGATCATTTCCGGCTGGGCGTCGCCGACTATCTCCGGACCCATTCGTACGGGAATACGGTGACGAACGACCTGTGGGCGGCACTCGATCGCGCCTCGGGAATGCCAGTCGGCGACATCATGAACACGTGGATTCTGCAGCCGGGCCATCCGCTAATCGGCGTCAGCATCCGGGGAAACCAGGTCCACCTGACTCAGCGCCGGATGCTCCTCAAGGCAGACGAGACCGACACTTCGATCTGGTCCGTGCCCATGCAACTCAAGGCGTCCGTCAATGGCGAGATTGTGACGCAGAAGTACCTGCTCGAATCAGATTCGGCAACAGTCGAGTTCCCTGGCAAGGTCGACTGGGTGCTTGGCAATGGCGGTGGTCACGGCTTCTACCGGGTCAACTACCCCGATCGCGAATTACACGCCCTCATGGGTGATGTTGAGGCCCTCGAACCGCTCGAGCGCCTCACCCTTCTCGACGACGTGCGGGCCACAGTCGTTTCTGGCCAGAACCACGCTTCGGCGTACCTCGACCTGTGCGAACGATTCAGCGATGAGCCACAGCAGGCGGTTTGGCAACTGCTGCTCGGTGGCCTGAAGGAGATCAAAGACATTATTTCCAATAACCTTCTGCCTGCTTTCGAAAAGCGGGTTAGATCGATCGTTGCTAAGCGGGCCAGCCAGATCGGTTGGGAGCCAATCGCCGGCGAACCGGATCTCGAGAATCTGTTGCGCGGTGACCTCATTCGGGCGATGGGCAACCTCGGGAATGACCCGGAAACGATTGCGACGGCTCGCCCGCTTGCCCACCAGCTGATCGAGGATCCAGCATCCGTCGATCCGGTAGTTGGCCAGGCTTCCCTCTTCGTCCTGGCTGCCCACGGCACGGATGAGGACTTCGTCGCCCTGCGGAACGCCTATGACAACGCTCCGACTCCCCAGTTGCGGCAGCGTTATCTGCAGGCACTGTGCGCCTTCGACGACGAACGCTTCGTGACACAGGTGTTCGAGTGGACGTTCGACGAGACGATTCGCGGCCAGGATGCTGCCTGGGTGGTCGCCCGCATGCTCAGCAATCGCGAGTCGGGGCCGATCGTGTGGACGATGGTTCGAACCAGGTGGAATGACTTGCTTGAGGCCTACCCGCAGGTAACGGTTCGCCACTTGTTCGATGGGCTACCTTCGCTGTCCCAGCCGGAAGTGGCGGCCGACGTCGAGGCCTTCTTTGCAGAGACAGAAGTGCGATCTGCCAAGACCCTGGCGCAGATGCTCGAAATCCTCCGCGTCCACGTCGCCCTCCGCGAGCGTGAAGCCGATCGGATCGGTGCGGCGCTTTCGGCATAGATGCCATTTCTGATAGTTTCGGGGTCCCACCTAAGAAGGACCCACTCATGAACCATCAAGTCCGGATCGCCGTTCAACTGCAGCCCCAGCACGCGGAGTACGCCGCGCTCCGGGATACTGTCGTCCAGGCGGACGAGATGGGCGTCGACATTGCCTACAACTGGGATCACTTCTATCCACTGTTCGGAGATGCCGACGGTATGCACTTCGAATGCTGGACGATGCTCGCCTCCTGGGCCGAAGTCACCAAGAACATAGAGATCGGCGCCCTGGTCACCTGCAATTCGTACCGAAATCCAAACCTCCTCGCCGACATGGCCCGCACGGTGGATCACGCTTCAAACGGGCGTCTCATCTTCGGGATCGGGTCCGGATGGTTCGAACGCGATTACGACGAATACGGCTACGAATTCGGTACAGCCGGCGACCGACTCCGCAACCTCGATCGCGATCTGCCGATAATCCGGGAACGCTGGGCCAAACTAAATCCGGCGCCGACCCGCAACATACCGATCCTGATTGGCGGTGGAGGCGAGAAGGTCACGCTGCGCATCGTCTCAGAACATGCTGACGTGTGGCATGGCTTCGGGGACCTCGAGACGATCAAACACAAGATGTCCGTCCTGGACGAGTGGTGCGCTAAGACGGGCCGGAACCCGGAGGAGATCCGTAGGTCGACCGGGTGGGGCAAGGTGAAACCTGAGAACATCGACCACGCCGATGCCCTGCTTGAAGCAGGCGTGAGCGAATTCACGCTCGGCTACGACGGCACTGCTCTCGACATGCCCGGTCTGGGTGAGTGGCTGGCCTGGCGAGACTCGAAGCGATAGCCGGGATTCCTAGAAGGTTGTAGGCTCTCGCCCCAAATGTTCACCGCCATACTCCTTATCGTCGTCGGCCTTGTGCTGCTCACCTTCGCAGCCGATCGGTTTGTAACGGCCGCCGCCCGACTTGCCAAGGCTTGGGGAATGTCCCAGATCCTCATCGGAGCGGTCGTCGTTGGAATGGGCACCTCCGCTCCCGAATTCATCGTGTCAGTGGTCGGAGGTGGCAAAAGCTTCGACCTTGCGTTCGGAAACATCGCCGGGTCCAATATCGCCAACCTGACGCTCGTACTGGGCGCCAGCGTCCTCGTCAGCGCCATCGTCGGGCAGCGAACGATCCTTCGACGCGAGGGCCTTCTCATGCTCCTCGGGGTGATCTTGTTCGGCGCATTCTTGTGGGACGGTGGTCTGAACCGGATCGAAGGCACGATCCTGGCGCTCGGCGCAGCGCTGTCGGGATACCTGCTGACCCGTTGGTCGACAGGCGAAACCGACGATGACGTCGGTCTTGAGGGTGATTTCAAAGTCCCAACCGAACTGGCCGCCGGACTGCTCACCTTGAGCGTCATGTTGGTGGGAGCCCAATTGCTGGCGACTGGAGCGCTCGATGCGGCGGCCATCCTGGGGGTCTCAGAAGGATTCATCGGTCTTACGGTGGTCGCCATTGGGACCTCGCTTCCGGAACTGGCCACCGCCATCGCCGCCGCCCGCCAGCGGCGCAATGCCCTGGTGGTCGGCAACTTGCTCGGATCGAACCTGTTCAACTCACTGGTGGTCGGCGCCGGGGTGGGCATCATCAGACCCGGAGTAGCCGAAGACCCGGTCCGAGGAACGATCTTGGTCATGATCGGGATTGCCGCATTGGCCGGCATCCTGCTGAACACTGGTGACCGGATGGTCCGGTCAGAGGGGGTTGTTTTACTTGCTACCTACGCCGGCTATCTCACCTGGCTGGCGTTCTAAGTCAGCCGCTCGTTTCGTTGGCGCTCCTGAGCCCGTCGAGACGCTTCCAGGATGAGGCCATAGATCTCCTGGACGATGTCCTCGTCATAGCCAATCGTTTCGGCCTGGGTGCGCACCCGTTCCAGCAGCTCGGCTTCGCGGTCGGGCGACCGTACCGGAGCTCCCCGCTCAGCTTTCACCTGTCCGATCTCGAGGGCCAGGCGTTGGCGTCGAGCGAGCAGATCAACCAGTTCGTAATCAATAGCGTCGATTCCGGTCCGAAGCCGGGTAACCCCGAGCTCATGCATCAATCCAGCAAATTCCGCAAAGTCGATTTGATTTTCAGGATTGGCCAGGGCGGCGTCAGGCTCCGGATGGACTTCGACGATGACTCCGTCCGCTCCCACCCCATGAGCGGCCAAGGTCAGCTTCGAAACCAGACTCCGTGACGCCACGGCGTGAGAAGGGAGCGCCAATACCGGCAGATGGGACCGCTCTTTGACCATGGCGACAGAGGTCAGATCCAGCGTCGGTGATTCTCCAAAAGTACGTATGCCGCGCTCCACAAGAACCACCTGATCGTTGCCTTCGGCAAGCACGTACTCGGCGGCCCACAACCACTCGTCAATAGTGGCCGAGCTGGCCCGCTTGAGCAGCACCGGCACCTCCGACTGACCAACGATGCGGAGTAGTTCGAAGTTCTGCATGTTCGACGATCCGATCTCGACCATGTCTACCAGTGGCGCCCAGTCTTCGACATGTTGTGGTTCGTTGACCTGGGTGATCACTGGAAGACCAACCCGCTTCCCGGCTTCGACGAGCCAGGTAATGCCTTCGGCACCACGACCACCAAACGAATATGCCGAAGCCCCGGTGGGTACGACGGCGGCTCGCAGGGCACTGGCTCCCACCTGCACGATCGCGTCGGCGATAGCGTTGATCTGGCTCTCGGATTCGACAGCACAGGGCCCTGCGATCACCGGAAAGTGATCAGCCCCGAACCTGACAGGTCCCACCGCTACGACGGTGTTCGCTTCAGACGTGCGATCGATCTTGCGTCCCATTGGGCGGTCCTTACAGAAATCAGCCCGGAGGATAAGACTCCGGGCCGATAACTCCTCGTGGGTCAATCAGCAGGCGGAGTCGTAGAAAGAAACAACGTATCGCCGGGTAACCGCCAACTGGTTCATGCCAAGAAGCTACACGACCGGAGCGTCGTCCCGCAACGGCTTCCCGGCTTCGGCAGCGAGTTGTGCGTCGTGCTCCGGGGTGATGACCAGCTGGCTTCTGGCCTGGATTTGGATGAGCACAAAGCCGATCATGATCATTCCGAGGGCCGACCACTGGGACCATGTGAACGGGCCGAGCAGTGCATCGGCCGAACGCGACGCCTCAAGGCCCTGGTCGACGGGCACCTGGCGAGTGAAGTCGATCAGGAACCGTTGGGCCCCGTACCAAATCACCCAGACCGAGAACAGCTGGCCGTAGTGGCGGTTCTTCCAGATACGATTGATCCAGGCGAGGACGCCAAGGAGGACGAGTGCCCCGAGCAGGTCATATAGCCAGGTTGGGTGATATACGCCACAGGTAATTTCCGGAACTACCTGGCCGAGAGTCCCGCACTCGAGCGCGGTGTGCTGCGGGGCGAGGTCGTAGCCAGATTTGACGGCATAGCCGAGAAAGAAGTCGGTAGCCGCGCCAAGATGTTCGGCGATCGCCAGGTCCCCGATCCGGCCGACGATTGTGCCAACAGCAAGACCATAGGAAGCCGTATCGACCAGCGCCCACCACGGCTGATTGAGTCGCTTGGCCCGGATGGCCGCCCCCAGGATGCCGCCCAGCATCCCTCCGAGAATCGAGAAGTTTCCAAGCGGCGAAACGACCTGGGCAAACGTCGCTCCTTGGGAGATCTGGGCCCCAATCGTAAAATAGCGAGCACCCAGGATGGCGCCCACCAGCGCCCAGTTGAACATCGACAGGTAGGCATCTCTGTCGAAGCCTCGCCGGGCGGCTAGTTCGACAGCCAGCCAGGAGCCCGCCAGGAAGCCGAGCGCAGCGAACACGCCGTGAAGCGAAAGGGTCAGCGGACCGAGTTCGTAAAGCGGAATTGGGCGATAAGTGAATTCGGCGAGCATCACGTCAGGTTACCGTAATGACCAGGGGTACTTTTCTGGATTGGACTCGGCGCCAGCTTCCGATAACCTCACCGGCTCACGAACCAGGTCTCTCGATCTTCTCCAACCGTTCACCCCATCAGCTAACTCTTGGCGTCTTCGCGGCTGCCGGAGGATTTACGCTGCTCGTTTGGGGAAGCCGCATCGGATTGCTGACCGGCCCCGAACGTGCAGATCTGGCAAGCTGGCTGCGCATTGGCGGATCGATTGGGTTCGGACTCACTCTGCTCCTTCTCGCCATGCTGATGTGGTTGACCGAGTCGCCAAGCGGGTGGAGTCAGCCAGCCGCCTGGGGATTCATGGTGTTCAACACCGGGATCTGGGTGCCGTCGGTCCTTCGTGTGGTACCGGGAGACGATTCGGCCGCCTTTAAGGGCATCCATGTCGTGCTGGCCATCGGCTCGATTGGACTGGCGGCGCTAGCCGTATGGGCGACTAGCCGCCCGCCCCTTTACAGTAAAACGACATCCACCCAGATGGCGTCGAACACCAGCGCCAGGTAGATGATCGACGTCTTGAACAGCACCATCGCGGTGGTGGGATCCTTGTACAGCCGATAGGCATCACGCATCATCCACCCCCCGAAGATGATCGCACTCATCAGATAGATCCACGACAGGCTCGTCACAAACACCAGGCTGAGCGATACCAGCACCAGCATGGCGGTATACCAGAGGATCTGGAGTGACGTATGCCGTTCGCTGGCAACCGCCGGAAGCATCGGGATGTCAGCCTTGGCGTAGTCATCCTTATAACGGATGGCCAGGGCCCAGAAATGGGGAGGGGTCCAGTAGAAGACGATGGCGAACATGATCCAGGCAGCCAGGTCGACCTGCCCGGTGACGGCTGCCCAGCCCACCAGCACTGGTGCCGCACCGGCCGCACCGCCGATGACGATGTTCTGTCGGGAGGAGCGCTTCAGGTACATCGTGTACACAAATACGTAAAACAACAGCGCGACGGTCGAAATCGAAGCGGCCAGCAAGTTGGTGAACCCCCACAACCACAGAAAACCGGCCGCCCCGAGAATGACCCCGAATCGCAACGCATGTTCTGGTGGAATGTCAGCCTTAGGAAGCGGTCGGCCCTTGGTTCGTTCCATAACGACATCGATGTCGCTGTCGACGTAGTTATTGAGCACGTTGGCCCCACCCGCCGACAGGGTGCCGCCGATGAGTGTCGCGAGTACCAGCCACCAACCCGGCCACCCGTCGTTGGCCAGCACCATCGGCGGAATGGTGGTAATGAGCAAAAGCTCAATGATCCGTGGTTTGGTGACGGCCACATACGCCCGCAGGGTGTCGCTCCATCCGGGCTCTGACACTTGTTCAGCTACAGCGGTGATGTGGGTTCCTCGGTCACTGGCCGTAGGATACCCGCAGGAACAAAGCTGCGATCCGCCAGGTTGAATGACCCGAGGAGACATATGCCGTCGATCAAACCTGTCGTCTACTGGCGGCCCGGTTGCCCATTCTGCACCCGGTTGATGACCAGCCTCGATCAGGCCGGAGTATCGTACGATCAGATCAACATCTGGGACAGCCTGGATGGAGCTGCCTTTGTTCGATCCGTTGCCAATGGCAATGAGACGGTACCCACAGTGCTTCTCGGCGACGTTGCCCACGTCAACCCCGCTCCGCAGTTCGTCATTGACGCCGTCGAGTAGCTGGAAATCATCCCCTCCCAAAGAATTGGCCACGGGCCGCTCGGCTCGTAACATGGCCGGGCTTCCGAGCGACTAGCCTCGGTCCGCAAACGTCCGTAGATGGAGAGGCCCAAGCACTGTGACACGTCGCCGCAGTTGGATCGGAATCGCTTTCGCTTCGCTCCTATTTGCCGCCTGTGCAACCGGTGGTCCGATGGATTCTTTGGACCCCCAAGGCCCTATCGCCAAAGACATCGACGGACTCTTCCGCCTAACGCTCTATATCGCTACTGCCATTTTCATCCTCGTACAAGGTGGCTTGTTGTACGCGGCGATCCGATACCGCGATCGTGGTGAGCGGACTCCCGAACCGAAGCAGATAGAAGGCAACGCCCGGCTGGAGGTCATCTGGACCGTCATTCCTGTGCTGATTCTCGCTTCTATCGCCGTCCCCACCGTCGATCGAATCTTCAAATACACCTCTTGTTCCGATGATGCCCTTCATATCGAGGTAATCGGCCACCAATGGTGGTTCGAATACGCTTATCCCGATCAAGGATTCACCACCGCCAACGTGCTCGTGATGCCTACCGACACTGAAGTCTGCCTGGACATGGCGTCCGACGACGTCATCCATAACTACTGGATTCCCAAGCTCAACGGCAAGCGCTACCTCGTGCCAGGCCAGGACACCTTGCTCTTGCTTGAGGCCACCGAACCTGGCGAGTACTGGGGTCAATGCGGTGAATTCTGCGGTCTGTCGCATGCCAAAATGCGCGCCAGAGTCATCGCCATGACACCCGACGACTATGCCGTGTGGCTTGCCGAACAGCAGCAAGTCGCCGTCATGCCGGCCGAAGGCAGCCTCGAGCAAGCCGGGCTGGAGCTCTTCTTGGGCGGTCAGTGTGTCAGCTGCCACAACATTTCCGGCGTGACGGCCGGCAACCCGGCACTGGTCGACGGCGCCATCTACGGTCCCGACCTCACGCACTTTGCCAGCCGGAGCGTATTTGCTGGAGCAGTACTCGACCTTGACGAACCCGGCGCGCTTGAGGATTGGATAGACAATCCCCCCCTGATCAAACCCGGCTCGTTCATGCCCAACATCGATCTGACCCAGCAGGAAATCGAAGCGCTGGCTGCCTACCTGAGGAGCCTTGACTGATGGCCACCACAGCCACGCCCGGATCGCGGACCATCTTCCGCCGTCCAGCCTCGCATACGGGATTCTGGAGCTGGATTACCACTGCCGATCACAAAAAGATCGGGATCATGTACGGATATACCGCCTTCACGTTCTTCATTCTCGGCGGTCTCGAAGCGTTGCTGATTCGTATCCAACTCGCCCAACCGGACAGTGCGTTCCTATCGGCATCCGAGTACAACGCCATGTTCACCATGCACGGCACAACGATGATCTTCCTGTTTGTCATGCCAGTATCGGCGGCGTTCTTCAACTATCTCCTCCCCCTCATGATCGGGGCGCGCGACGTGGCCTTCCCCAGAATGAACGCCGTGTCGTTCTGGATCTTCGTTTTCGGCGGCGTCTTTCTCTATACGTCCTTCCTCTTCGGAACCACCGGTCCCCCGGCGGGCGGCAACCTTGCCGAAGCCGCGTCGCGCCTTGGCTCGGGACCCAACGGTGGCTGGTTCGGATATGCACCTAACTCGGGAATCCGATTCTCGACCGGCACCGTTATGGACTACTGGTCTATCGGTCTCCAGATCCTCGGACTCTCGTCGCTGATCTCGTCGATCAACTTCATCGTCACCATCTTCAATATGCGCGCCAAGGGCATGAAGCTCCTGCGGATGCCCGTGTTTGTCTGGATGACGACGGTCGTGGCGTTCCTGCTTCTGTTCTCGCTTCCCATCATCGCCGTGGCGCTCTTCATGATTACGTTCGACCGCAGCTTTGGCACCCTGTTCTTCGACCCATCGATGGGCGGAGACCCGATTCTGTGGCAGCACTTCTTCTGGCTCTTCGGACATCCCGAGGTCTACATCTTGATCTTGCCGGCGATGGGGATCGTCTCGGAAGTGTTGCCGACCTTCTCTCGCAAACCCCTATTTGGCTACCCGGCTGTCGTATTTGCCGGCGCGGCGATCGGTTTTATGGGTTTTGGAGTGTGGGCCCACCACATGTTCTCATCAGGCGTCACCCCGATTACGCAGGCGGCTTTCGGCTTGTCCACGATGGCAATCGCCATCCCGACCGGTATCAAGATCTTCAACTGGATCGGCACGATTTGGGGCGGAAAAGTGAAGCTCAACACCCCGATGCTGTTTTCGCTCGGGTTCGTTGGCATGTTCGTGATAGGTGGGCTTTCCGGTGTCACCCACTCCATCGTTCCTGCCGACTGGCAGCAGACAGATACCTATTACATCGTCGCCCACTTCCACTATGTGTTGTTTGGCGGCGCGATCTTCGGCTTGTTCTCCGGTCTCTACTACTGGTTCCCGAAGCTCACCGGCCGCATGTACTCAGAGGCTCTCGGCAAAGTACACTTCTGGGTGTTCTTCATCGGGTTCAACCTCACGTTCGGCCCTATGCACTGGTTGGGTCTCAACGGCATGGTCCGTCGGACCTGGGTATACGCCGAGGAAACTGGACTTGGCCCGTGGAACATGGCAGTAACCGTCGGGGCTTTCATCATTGCCCTCGGCGTGTTGATCTTCATGATCAACTGGTCCTGGTCGAAGCGCAACGGCCCGATCGCTCCGTTTGACCCCTGGGACGCCCGCACCCTTGAGTGGACCATGCCGTCGCCCACCCCCGAATACAACTTTGCGGTGAACCCGGTTGTCACGTCCCTCGACGACTTCTGGCATAAGAAGTACACGGAGGACAGCGACGGTCGACCGGTCCGCCGCCCGGAAGCGGCGGCACTCGTCGCAGAACTCGAAGAAGTTGGACTCAATCCGCCCGCCCCCATCCACCTTCCCAACCCGTCGTACTATCCGTTCATGGTTGGCCTCGGGATGCCCATGATCGGCTACGGCGTGATCTATCGGGGGGCAGCCTGGGGTATTCCGCTCGGGATCGTTGGCGCACTGATCATCATCGGTTCGTTCATTGGGTGGGGCGTTGAGCCACTCGAAGAACCGCACGAAGAACACAGCGATCATGCTGATGAGCCCGAACCTGGTGACGATCACGGAGAGGACGCCTGATGGCTGATGTAGCCCACACCGACGGGCACCACGACGTCCACGAGAGCACCGGTATCGACAACCGCAAGCTGGGCATGTGGGTCTTTTTGTCGTCAGAGTTCATGTTTTTCGGAGCGCTCATCTCCAACTACATGCTCTTCAAGGGCCGCGACTACAGCGCCTTTGTTCCTGCCGGCCAAAGCGTCATTCTTCCTCGCGAACTGTATGACATTCCGTTTACGTCGGTATCGTCGTTCGTCTTGTTGATGTCGTCCCTCACGATGGTGCTTGCCCACGACGCCCTCGCTTCGGGCGACCAGAACCGCACCCGGGTCTGGCTGGCTGCCACCGGACTTCTGGGATCGGTCTTCATCGGCGGCCAGGTGTTTGAGTTCACCGAATTCGTCCAACAGGGCATGACCCTGTCGACCAACCCTGCCGCGTCGGCCTTCTTCGTGCTGACGGGCTTCCACGGCGCTCACGTGTTTCTCGGAATCCTCATGCTGCTCTCCTTATATGGCATCTCCAAACGCCAGGGGGGGCTCACTGAGTCCCAGGGCCTCAACGTCGAGCTGGTCGGGTTGTACTGGCACTTTGTCGACATCATCTGGATTGTCATTTTCACCATCGTCTACCTGATTCCCTGAGGACGTCATGGCCGAAGAACACGCGCTCGCTCATCCCACCCCCCGCCAGTACGTTCAGATCGCGGTGCTCCTCGCCATCCTCACTGCCATTGAGGTAGCGCTGTACTACCTCGAGCAGAGCATCGACGCGTTCACCACCTCAATCGCGGCACCCCTCCTGATCTTGCTAGCCGTCATGAAGTTCGTGATCGTGGTTGGCTGGTTCATGCACCTGCGCTATGAGAAATCACTCCTCTCGAAGTTCTTCACCACCGGTTTCGTCGCGGCGATGGTTCTCTACGTAGCGGTTTTGTTCGCGCTCGGCGCAGTCGTTCTCCTCTGATGGATGAAATCCTCGGATTTCATCCACACTTTGACGTAATCGCAACCATGGGCGGCTTAGCCATCGCCTACCGGTACCTCACCACCCGGATCGCCCGCAAGGTACTTCCGGCCGGTACCGCCGGTGCCACAGGACGTCAGCAGGCACAGTTCTACGGGGGCGTGGCGCTGATGTTCCTCGTGTCCAGCTGGCCAATTCACGACATCGGTGAGCAATCCCTGTTTACGTTCCACATGGTCGAACACCTGGTGATCGCCTTGATCGGAGCCCCCCTCTTGCTGCTGGGGGTGCCACGCTGGCTGGCTGAGTTCCTCCTCAACAAACCCAAGCAAGTGCAGTTCGCCAAGGCCGTAAGCCATCCGCTAGTCGGCTTCGTATTCTTCAACTTCACCCTCGCTGGATTGCATTGGCCACAGATCGTTGACCTAATGGTGAACGTCTCGTGGATCCATTTCGCCGTCCACGCCACGCTGTTCACCTCGGCGATTCTCATGTGGATGCCGGTGATCTCCCCGCATCCTGAGATTCCCCGCCTAAGACCGCCCGGGGCGATGATGTATCTCTTCGCCCAGTCACTCGTTCCGACGATTCCAGCCGCATTCTTAATCTTCGGAAGCGAACCGATGTACGAGCACTATGCCAACGCCATCCGCCTATGGGATTGGGATCCGATGATGGACCAGGCCATTGCCGGGGTCATCATGAAACTGGGCGGTGGCTTCCTACTGTGGGGAGTCATCACCGTCATCTTCTTCCGCTGGTATCAGCAGGAGCGACGGTGGGATGAACTCGAACACCAACTGCGAGAACCGGTTTCGTAATCCGGTTCAAGAGTCCGGTTTAGATCCGCACCTGGACCACGGCGTGATCCTCCGCCGGCGACTCTTCGTCGGAGTGTTCACCGCCCCCGGAAATCGCGTTCGTGACGAGAGCAACAAATAGCAGCACGATGCCGATACCAACCGCAGCAACCGTGAACTCGCCGGCGCTAATCGACCCGTTCGGTTTGGAAGCTGCGAGGCCGGCAAAGGTCAGAATGCCCCCGGCCGCCACGATCGCAATCAGCGGAGCCGAAGCGTGGAAGGTCAAGAGCAGCCAGGCGAACGGCAAAACGAACGAGGCAATGGCCAGGATCACCAAGAGCGGCATCAGATACGACGTACCCAGGCGATGTTTGATGACATCGGACTCCACCTCTTCGCTGGCAGTCAGGCCGGCGGGAAGCGCCATGGCCTGGACCACCATGGCGACCGAGATCCCCACGGCGACCATGACGGCCACCAACAGGATCGATGACCCGACCGGCGCCAAAGCCACCATTTCCGGATCGTCGGGCAGCGCCGGTTCGACGGTTGAACCCGCCGCCATGATGACCCCTGAGCCGATTAGTCCGGCCAGGGCACCAACGGCGGCTCCAATCACCGAGAGACTCCTGGTACTCGTACGGACCGTAAAGCCGCGATCGAACCAGGTCGGGATCGCCGCCGCGGCACTGGCGAGAAGCGCACCGAAGATGGTCGTCAGCGCAGTGACATACAGAAGAACGTCGGCCGGGGCGCTGAGACTGCTGGCCCGCAGCGCCTCTCCTTCGAACGCCGGGGCGATTCTTGAGAGGGCCACCCGGGTACTGACCAAAGCAGCAAATATGCCGAACATCAGACCGGCACCTGCGCCGAGCTTGACCGCGAACAAAAGTCGGTCACGGAGCGCCACGGCCTCGATGGGCTCCTCCTCGTCGACTTCCATAATCGCTACCGCCACTTCGACAGGTTCCGCTACCGGCGCTGGAGCGGCGGCCGGCGCAATCGTTTCCTCGGCCGGCGCGGCGGCTGGTGCGGCGGGAGTTGGGTCTGCGGCTGGTGCAGGGTTGGGAGCGGATGCAGTGATGGAACTGCCGCCCGACCAGGCTGCGAGCACGTCATCCACGCTTGTGCCGGAGGCTTGGGCGCGGGCCTTGGCCGAACGCATCACGAGCTCTTCGGGCACGGTGGTTGACTGGGCGATGGCTTGCGAAACGTCGCTCATAGACGCCATAGTAGAGCGCGGATCGGCCGAGGGCGAAGCAACCGGGCCTACGGCGAAGAAGCGTCGTTTTCGAGCGGATCCGGCGCTGCCGTTTCTTCCGCTCGTGACTGCCGATCCGCCTCCTGAGCCCGGGTCCTAACAGACCGTTCACTGCGCCGAAGCAGCATGAATCCGATAATGATCACGCCCACCATGACGGCGATGTCGTCGACGCCGCTTCCATGTCCGAGATACATCTGGAGACCCCCGTACTGTCAGAGGTTCATGCTAATCGGATCCGGATACCAGCCTGACCGCCCGGTGTGCGCTCCCAGACGCAGCCGGCGCATCCGGTCGTGGGGATGTTCGTGAACCGCCCCACTTCGGCTTCGTGCGCCACTCCGAGGTTCTCGGCCCCCGGAGAACCAGCCTTAACCCTCGGCGAGGATGAACAGACCCAGCAGTGTCAGAAGAACCATCAAGCCGAGCATCGCCCATTGCGACCGGACCGCCTTCACCCCGCCAAAATCTGCCAACGCCCGATCATGGGCCAGAACCACCCCGGCGACGTGTCCGGCCACAATGGCTCCGAGTTGCACCCACCAGATTCCGTCGGTCGGGAACCAATACACGATCTTCCATTGGGCGGTCCCGAATAGGTTCCAGCCGAGGTCGAACGGGTCACTGATCGTCGATAGAAGCTTCTGGCCTTCGAACAGAACCAGCGTGAAGTAGTGCGCGAACGCGTAGGCGAGTCCAATCGGGACAAGCGTATGGGCAAACGAGTCCGCTACGTCTCGGACCGTGCGCTCACTCTCGCCAAGCTTGATCGCGGCCCAGGACGCCCCGTAGTAGGCAACGCCGATGAGAACGATGATCGCGATCATGGCGATTGTCTTGAACCATACGAACGACTCAACGTCGCCGAACCAGGTCAGCCATCGTTGGGTGGACGACAAACCGTCAAACGTGACCGTTCCAATCATCACCAATACGAACGGCGTCAGCCCTGCCCAGCGCGGGAGGACTGGAAGAGCCCGGAACCAGCCTCGCCACACCCACCCCTCTCCATCGGCGGCCCTGCCGATCGGGGCGATCGCCGAGATCAACCGGTTGTACGTCGTAAATCCGTCAGCAGTACGTAGAGCGTTGTCAGCTCCGAAGCGGGCCGTCCATACAACCAGCCAACCGGTGTAGGCAATGGCGTAGAGCGACAACGTGCGTGGCTCGCCCCCGGTTACCGACGCAAGCTCAAACCACGTAAAAGTAAAGAAAGCCACAACCGCCGGCCACACGCCAAGGCGGCTCGGAACCGGACGCTCCGGGAACCCCAAAACGCTGGTCACCGTTCGCCACGGATTGGCCTGGGCATAGATGTTGCCAAACACGGCTCCGGCAAACGGGATGATGAGAAAAAGAAGGATGTAGACCAGATAGGGGGACATTGAAAACGAGGCACGCGGTTCTCCGACAAGGCCGCCAGCGATCACGATTCCGAGGAACAGCACCCCGACCACCCGCCCCGGCCATATGAGCCACGACAGCCATTCGCCACCAATCTTGCGCTGCCGCGGACCGTCCTGCAGCCGGGAAGTCGGCCAAAGGGATCCCAGCAAGACGAACGAGACCACAATCACCGCAACCGCAACCGCGCTTGAGGTTGACAACGGTATCGGTAGATCCTCCCGGCCGCCCACGCCGTGGGCCAGGGCGACTCCTGGCAGGAACCAGGACACCCAGGCGACAACCGACAGTAAGACAGCCGAGCGTTGCCAGACTCTCACTGGTTCACGACAAGCTCGAGGACCTGGAGATGGCTG
>JAGXFS010000052.1 GCA_024637275.1 Acidimicrobiia bacterium | reverse complement strand
TTCTTATTGGACTCTGGAGGTGGCCGAGCGTTAGCGCGACGGCCAAGTCGCGACTGCGACTTCCACTCGGACCACCGAGGTTCTCGGTTCGCATGAAGGTCCACATGCGACCCTCGAAATGAGGGAAGAATCGATTACTTTTAAGATGAGCGGAAGCCTTCGGGCTTCCGCTCATCCAGTTAAGGGCCGGCCCTTCATCAGTTAGGGGCTGCACCGCTCTCGACGGTTCTTCATGGGTGCGCCGACCCACTATTGTTGCGTCTCTCATGCAGGCACACGTTGGCGATATCACCCTTGAATACGATACGTTCGGATCGCCAGACAATCCGACGATTCTTCTGGTCATGGGTTTGGCTACTCAGATGATCGCCTGGCGCCCTGCCTTTTGCGAGATGCTGGCCAGCCACGGATTTCATGTCGTCCGATTCGATAACCGCGACATCGGGCTGAGCACGAAACACGACGGGGTCCCTTCGGGCATTGATGGGTTGCCCTCCGCGTTCAAGCTCCGACTAACCGGCAAAGCGCCGTATTACTTGTCTGACCTCGCGAACGATGCGTTCGGGCTGCTTAATTCACTTGGCGTAGCAAAGGCGCATGTGGTGGGGGCGTCCATGGGCGGGATGATCGTCCAGCAAATGGCCATCCTCCACCCCGAGCGGCTGCTGTCGATGACTTCGATCATGTCGACGACTGGATCGGTGTTCGTCGGACATTCGAGAATCGACGCGATGAAGATGATGTTCCGACCCGAGGCTGCCGATCGTGAGGAAGCGATTAATGGAAGCGTTGAGGTCCGCAGAATCACCAGCCCGCATCATTTCAACCTGAGCGAAGCACGGAAGTGGGCCGAGGCGGCGTTCGACCGGTCCCACTATCCCGAGGGTGGTGGACGCCAGTTGGCGGCGATATTTGCATCGGGTAACCGGACCAAGGCGCTCCGTGAGGTGATGGTTCCGACGTTGGTTATTCATGGCGAAGCGGATCCGCTGGTAAACATTTCGGGCGGCCGAGCCACTGCTAAGGCAATCGCGGGCTCGACGTTCAAGTCATACCCGACGATGGGTCACGATCTGCCAGAACCGCTGTGGCCTGATCTCACCTTCGACATCGCCGAGCACGCCAAGCGCGCCACCACGCAGATCCCCGCAACCTGACAACCCCCGAACCCAGGGTTGAACCCCGGGTTCTAGCGCCCGAAAATGGGCGTTGTGGCCCCACGTTGGACCGATTGACGTTGGGCGTTAGGGGCCAGCGATTTCGGCGACGGTCGCGTCGAGTGATCGCACGAGGTCGGCGGGAGACAGTGAGACCTGTAGCCCGCGCCGACCAGCCGACACATAGACGGTATCGAAGTTCGTGAGCGTGTGGTCGGCAACCGTGCGAAGACGCTTCTTCTGCCCGAACGGTGAGATGCCGCCGACGACGTATCCGGTGGCTCGTTCTGCTTGAGCCGGGTTGGCCATAGAACTTTTCTTGCCGCCGATCGCTTTGGCGAGCGCCTTCAAGTTGAGCTTGCCGGAGACTGGGACGATGGCAGTGATAAGGTCGCCATCGACGGCCGCAACCAGGGTCTTGAAAACCCGTTCTGCAGGGACGCCGATCTCTCTGGCGACCGCCTCGCCGTATGTCACGGTGAGTTCGTCGGTGACGTTTACTTCGTAGTGGTGCAGTTGGTAGGCGACCCTCAGGCGGTCGAGTTGGGTGGTGGCTGGCGTTGCGGACATGTCCAACATTGTCGCGTCGCCGCCTCAGTTCGGCTAGCCAACCGACACGCGTTGTGTCCGTCATGGATCGAACGTAGGGCCACAACGCCCGATATCGGGTGCTGGAACCCAGGGTTCGTGCACCAACCCTGGGTTGTTCTCCGGGCTGCTACCCCCCGAAAACAGGGGGTAGGAACCCAGGGTTAAACCCTGGGTTGCCAGAATTGGAGTGGGAATGGGGAGACGGGGTGTACGGTTGGAGACGGTATGAGTGATACAGGCGAACTTATTTATGTGGTGGATCCAATGTGTTCGTGGTGCTGGGGCTTCGCTCCAGCTTTCCGGGCGGTTGTCGATCACCATCCCGAACTGGCCGTGAACGTCGTCGCCGGAGGACTGCGGCCGGGAGAGGCTGCCGAACCGTTGTCCGATCAGATGCGCCAGACCCTCGCCCATCACTGGGAGCAGGTCGAACAAAGGAGCGGTCAGCCCTTCGATCCGGCCGGCCTCGATCGCCAGGACTGGGTTTATGACACCGAGCTAGCCGATATTGCCGTGGTGACAATGCGCAATCTTGCACCGGACCAGGTTCTACCGTGGGTGCACCACCTCCACGAATCCTTTTACGCCAAAGCCATCGATCTCACCGACCCAGCCGTATACCCGTCGCTGCTGGCGGGCTTTGATGTGGACGCTGAGGCGTTCATGGCAGCCTTACAGTCGCCGGAGATGAAAGCTGCCACCTGGCAAGACTTCAGCCTCGCCCGCCAGCTCGGTGCCTCGGGCTTTCCGACGGTGCTCGGGGTGCGCGACGGCAAGGCGATGGTCTTGACTCGTGGCTACACGGACGCCGAGACATTCGACAAGATCATCCACCGGTGGATCGAACTCACTGTTCCCGACATCGAACCAGGTGCCAGTTGCTCCATCGAAGGAGTCTGTTGACCCGCTAGGGGATCAGCAGTGTTTTGCCGGTGGTCGCACGGGCGTGCAAGGCCCGATGGGCGTCAGCGGCGTCCTCAAGGGGCCAGGTCTGACCGATCCGGACCTGGAGATCACCTGCTCCAATCCACGTGAACAACTCGTTCGCCCGGCTGAGAAGTTCCTCGCGTTTGGCGATGTAGCTAAACAAGGTCGGGCGGGTCGCGTACAGCGAGCCATTTTGGGCGAGTACCTGAAGATCGACCGGTGGCACAGGTCCTGACGCAGCCCCGAACAGGGCCATCAGGCCCCTTGGGCGGAGGAGACGCAACCCATCATCAAAGGTGGTTTTTCCGACGCCGTCGTACACGACGTCGAGCGGGCGCGGACCAGCGATCTCTTCGATAGCATCGGCAAAGTTGACTTCGTCGTAGCGAATGACATGATCGGCGCCCGCCGCCGCGGCCAGCTCGGCCTTTTCCGCCGACGACACGGTCGTGAAGACTTCGGCACCGATCAGCTTGGCCATCTGGATCACCAGCAGCCCGACTCCGCCTGCTCCGGCGTGGATCAGGCAGCGGCTGTCGGATTGCAGTGCATACGTGTCACGGACGAGATAGTGAGCCGTCATGCCCTGCAGCGGGATGGCAGCGGCGGTTTCCATTTCGATTCCATCCGGAACCGGTACCAGCTTGCTCACGTCCGCCGCGACCAGGTCGGCATACGAACCGAGGGCGCCGGTCCATGCCACCCGATCGCCGACCGAGAATCCCTCAACGCCGTCGCCGAGTTCGACAATGGTGCCCGAACCCTCGAGTCCAGGAGTCATAGGAAAGTCCATCGGGTACAAGGCGATCCGATGGTACGTATCGATGTAGTTGAGTCCCGCCGCGGCGATCTCCACGACGGCTTGGCCGGGTCCAGCAGAAGGCTCATCAACCGACGTGTATTCGAGTACTTCGGGGCCGCCAGGGGCAGTTATGACAATGGCATTCATCAGGAACCTTTCTGGACGGTCCACCCACGGCGGATCAGTTCTTCGGCGAGAGCTTCATCCATGTAACGCTCTAGCTCGGGTCCCCAAACTATCGCCTCGGGTTCGCTCTTGTGGTCGAGGATCTCGATAACCCGGTCTCGCAGCGTTCGCGCCCATGCCTTACCTTTGGCGGTAGCGTGCAAGGAGAGCGTCCCGTCACCGTTGGTTTGGTAGACATGAGCCTCGATTTGCGGGTTGTCGGCCCGGCCCTTTTCGCCGTAGATGAGCAGGACGGACCCCAACGGAACGTCCTGTATCCCTCCGGTGGCGACGAAGTCTCCCTCAAACGCCCAGCCGCCCTGTTTGGATGGGTCGACGAAGTCGACCACCTTTGCCCAGTTTTTTCGACGCTCATCGCCGAGCAACGGCACCTCGACGCCGATCATTATTTGCGGTGTATCCATCGGTTCATCGTAGACATACCGTTATCGTGGTTCCAGATGGCTGTGCAACTGTTCGTTACCTGTCTTGTCAATTCCTTCTTCCCGGAAGTGGGAGAGGCAACGGTTGACGTTCTTGAAATGGCCGGCCAAACCGTTGAGTTCCCTGCCGATCAAACCTGCTGCGGGCAACCCGCGTACAACGTCGGACTTCGAGACCAAGCTCGAAAGATGGCGGCCCACACGCTCGACGTGCTTGACGCCACTGAAGGTCCCATCGTGCTGCCGTCGGGTTCGTGTGCCGACATGATCGTGCATCACATTCCGGAGCTGATGGCCGATGATCCGGCCCGGTTCGCCCAGGCAGAGCGAGTCGCAGAACGGACCAGGGAGCTGTCGCAGTTCCTGGTGGATGATCTTGGCGTCGAGACCATCGGTCCCGGATGCGGGGAGTGCTCGATTAGCTACCACCCTTCTTGTCATGGCCTCCGCAACCTCAATCTCCGGTCCCAGGCGGAGGCCCTGCTCGATCAAGCTCCTGGTGTGACCCGGGTTGACCTTCCGGACGCCGAGAACTGCTGTGGATTCGGCGGGCTCTTTTCCGTTGACATGCCCGAAGTATCGGTGGCCATGATGGAGACGAAGCTCAAGAATGTGGAGTCAGCTGGCGCCGAGATTCTCGTCGGTGGAGATGTCAGCTGTCTTATGCATTTAGGGGGCGGTTTGCATCGACGCAAGTCGCCCATCGTCGTGAAACACTTTGCGGAGATCCTGGCTGGATACCTCGAACGCGCCGGACACGTCGAACGCAAACATGGCGCCTGAACCGGTCACCTTTCTCGGGCGAGTCAAACGTGACCGGGAGTCAGGCGTGGTTGCCCCGGTCAGCGAAGCTGCCCGCCGCATGTCCTCGTACCGGGTCGACGCCTCCAACAATTTTCCGCTCATGGAGGAGATGCGCGACCGGGCGAGGGAGGTACGCCTTCACACCCTGGCGAACCTCGACCGCTACCTGGCGCAGTTCGCATCGCAGGTAGAAGCCAACGGTGGTTACGTGCATTGGGCAGCCGATGGTGACGAAGCCAACGCCATCATCACCGAACTTGCGAAGGCCAATGGTGTGCGGTCCGTGGTCAAGTCAAAGTCGATGGTCACCGAAGAAATCGAACTTAACGACGCCCTCGAACAAGGCGGAGTTTCAGTGGTCGAGTCGGACCTCGGCGAGTTCATCGTGCAACTCAGCAACGACAAGCCATCGCACATCATTGCCCCGGTCTTACACAAAACTCGCTATGACATTGGCGAGCTTTTCGCTGACAAGCTCGGTGCGGCGTATACGACGGACCCTTCGGAACTTACCGAAATCGCTCGGTCGCATCTCCGTCGGGAGTTTCTCACTGCCGACATGGGGATTTCCGGCTGCAACATGGGGATTGCTGACAGCGGGACCGTTGTACTGGTCACCGATGAAGGTAACGGACGATTGACCACCACTGCCCCCAGGATTCATGTGACGGTCATGGGGATGGAACGAATTGTCCCAACGTTCGCCGACGCTTCAGCCGTGCTCGAAGTTTTAGCCAGAGCCGGCACCGGCCAGCGACTGTCCGTTTATACAAACCTGGTTTCCGGACCCCGCCGGCACGGAGACCCTGACGGTCCCGATGCGTTCCACGTTGTGATCCTCGACAATGGCCGTTCTCGGACGCTCAGCGGGTCGGAAGCCGAGATTCTGGCCTGCATTCGCTGCGGTGCCTGCCTGAACATCTGCCCGGTGTATCGCGAGGTCGGTGGACATGCCTACGGATTCACCTACCCCGGACCGATTGGAGCGGTAGTCACGCCGTCGCTCAAGGGTTTGGATGAGTGGCACGAATTGCCATACGCCTCGACGCTGTGCGGCGCCTGCGTCGAAGCCTGCCCGGTCCGGATCGATATCCCGAAGATGTTGCTGACGTTGCGATCGAAAGCGGTCGATGACGGCCATCTGCCAGGATGGCTGACGTTTGCGGTAGGCAGGTACGCCTCGGCGGCGACCCATCCCCGTCAATTCCGGCTGCTCTTGAAGGCAGGTGGCGTGGTCGGATCCATGATGGCCAAGGACGGTTGGATCACCAAGGCTCCCTCGCATGGGGCGAACTGGACCGGAGCCCGGGACCTGCCTCAACCTGCCAAAACACCGTTCCATGCGCGATGGAAGGAACGCAATGGATCGTAGGGAGTTTCTGGATCGGGTCCGGCAAGCGACCACCACCGCCGACCTGCCGTCGGTCCCGTCGGACCCGCCGGGAGCGTTGGTTGGCGACTTGTCGACCGTCGATCTATTGGGCCGGTTTGTGGAGCGAGCTACCGACGTCAACGCTGACGTCCGTTTGGTCCCTGCCGGTGGCGCCCTGGAACAGGTCGTTGCCATCATGGAACGCTACAAAGCCGATGAGTACCTCGGTTGGCCCGACAGCCAGATGCCGATTCCTGGCATCGGGGCGGGACTTATTGCGAGGGGCTATTCGCCGAGACCGTCTGAGGTTCCCTCCGAGAATCGGCTCCAACATCAGTTGGCTTATTACGACCTGTTGGTGGGCATTACCGGGGCCGACGGCGGACTCGCCGAGTCCGGTTCGATCGTCCTGACG
>JAGXFS010000051.1 GCA_024637275.1 Acidimicrobiia bacterium | reverse complement strand
GGTATCTCCTTCTTGATTTCCTTCTTGATCACGGGATCTCCACCGGTCGTCCTTCCCGTTTCCAAGCCTCGATCCCACCGTCGAGCAGACACACGTCCCGATAGCCCATGGACCGCAGCGTCGCTGCGGCAATGGCGGAGCGCTCGCCCGTCGAGCAATAGAGGATCAGTCGGCGATCAGGGTCAAACTCGATGCGGTGCCTTCTGTCCGACGGATCTGCCCAGAACTCGATCATCCCCCTGGGCGCCCACACCGAATCGCGGATCCAACCACCGACCTGGAGCTCATCCTCTTCACGTACATCGACGAGTACGGCACCCTCGAGCAGCTCATCGTCCACTTCCTGGGGAGTAAGGCTTACCAGGCGCCGGAGTGCATCCGACACGAAATCGGCTGCGGTTCGCTTAACCCGTGTGCGCTCGGTCGACATGCGGACAATATGCGAGGGCTCTCTGGTGGTTGGCTGGGAATCCAATCGCGTGGTTTCCCAGTGGATTCCCAGAGACGCGCGAGACAGTTCGCCACGACAGGGAGCCCGAAAAAAGAGTAGAGATCCAAGGAATGAGATACCGAGCGCTCGGACCGGTCTCGGTCGAGGTCGACGATGATTTCGTGAAGTTGGGTGGTCTCCGCCAGCGAATGGTGCTCGCCGTCTTGCTCCACTCGGCAAACCGCGTCGTTGCCCAGGATGCTCTGATCGATTCGGTATGGGCCGGAGAACCGCCCGAAGCGGCCAGAGCAACCGTGCAGAGCTATATCTACAACCTCCGTCGCGCCATCGGTTCCGAAGCGATCATTCGTAGAGCCGATGGCTATCTCATCCAGGTGGACGCAAACAACTTCGATGTCGTCGCGTTTGAGAAGCGGGTTGAGACAGGGACCGAGCTCCTTGAGTCGGATCCGGCCGGGGCGAGGGCGGCTCTCCTCGAAGGCCTGGGCATGTGGTTTGGCACGGCATATGGCGGTATGGACCACCCCGATCTCCAGGTCGAAATTCAGCGTCTCAGCGAACTGCGGGTGAACGCCATCGAGACGAGGATTGAAGCCGATCTCGCTCTGGGTCGCGCAGGGGAGCTAGTGGGCGAACTCGAGACCTTGGTACGCGACCATCCGTTCCGGGAGAGATTCTCCGCCCAACTGATGCTCGCCCTGTACAGAGCTGGTCGCCAGGCAGAGTCATTACGCGCATACCAACACGCCCGAACCCGACTCGTCGACGAACTCGGGATCGAGCCAGGGTCCAAGTTAAAGCAGCTTGAACAGCTGATCCTCGACCAGGACCCGTCGCTGCAGATCAAAGCTGAATGGGCATCATTGACGCTCGATGGACACGGGCGTGGATCGGTTCGTGGGTACGAGCTCCGCGACGTCATCGGGCGGGGGGATTTCGGCGTCGTATATCGTGCCTACCAGCCGTCGATAGCTCGTGAAGTGGCGATTAAGGTCATCGAACCCGAACACGCCAATAACCCTGCATTTGTAGCTCGGTTTGAGCGAGAGGCTCAAGTCGTAGCCAATCTGGAGCACCCCCACATCCTTCCCCTCCACGACTACTGGAGAGATCCGACCGGTGCCTACCTGGTCATGCCGCTCATGAGAGGTGGCAGCCTCGACGACGCCCTCCAACATGGCGGTTGGGGCCTCGACCCGGCTTTACGCCTGATCGACCAAGTGGGAAGCGCCCTCTCCCATGCCCATCGTCATGGCGTGATACATCATGACTTGAAGCCGACAAACATTCTTCTCGATGATGACGGCAACGCCTACCTCTCCGACTTCGGGAGGTTCACCCATCTCCGAAACGATGGGAACACTGCGCGACTCTCGATGCGTCCCATCGCCCCTGACGATGTCGCGAGTGGGGAGTCCACGGTCCTCTCCGACATCTACGCGCTCGGAGCACTCACCTTCCACCTCCTCTCTGGAGTGCCCGTCTCCGGTACGTCCGCGCCCGATCTCGCCGATGTACGTCCAGAATTCGCAACATCGGTGGCCGCCGTAGTCTCTCGGGCGACTGCTAACGATCCGCGAGAGCGTTTCGCCAGGGTAGAGGAGTATTTGAGAGAGCTACGCCGGGCGGCAGGAGCCGACGTTGTAACCGGCTCTGCTGTCGCCGAGACGGTTGCCGAGCCCCCTCGAAACCCATACAAGGGACTACGAGCTTTCGTTGAGACGGACGCAGTCGACTTCCATGGTCGCTCGGCGCTCGTCGACGATCTCATCGAACGGGTCGCGTCGCACAGTCTTGTGAGCGTTGTGGGACCATCCGGAAGTGGCAAGTCGTCGTTGGTTCGCGCTGGCCTCATTCCCGCCCTCAGGGCAGGTCGAATTCACGGCTCGAATGATTGGCTCATCACGGACATGTTCCCTGGGTCCTATCCATTCGAGGAACTCGAAGCTGCGCTGTCCCGGGTGGCGGTGAGAACGCCACAGGGAATGCGGGATGAGCTGACTCAGCCCGACGGTTTGTTGAGGGTGAGCAAACAGATCCTTCCCGGGGATGACTCGACCCTGCTCCTCGTAATAGATCAGTTCGAGGAGCTCTTTTCGACGGTCCGCTCCGAAGACCGGCGTCGATTGTTTCTTGACAGCCTGATAGCCGTCGCGAGTGACGAGCGAAGCCGGGTCCGAGTGGTTACCACGATCCGAGCCGACTTCCTGGACCGCCCTCTCGCCTATGCAGAGTACGCCTTGGCGATTGCCGATGGAATCATCACGTTGGGTCCGCCCACCAGAGACGGACTCGCCCGCGCCGTGACCGCTCCCGCCCGGAACGTTGGCCTCGAGCTGGAGCCGGGACTGGTCGGACGGATAATCGGGGATGTCGAAGGCCAACCGGGCGCCTTGCCTTTACTCCAGTACGCATTGACAGAGACATTCGCCCACCGCGATGGATCGACTCTGACGATCGCCGGCTACGAGGCGACGGGTGGCGTGGCCGGCGCCCTGGGACGACGAGCCGATGAACTATACGAGGGCCTCAGTGGGACGGGTCAGGTTGCAGCGCACCACGTCTTCCTCCGCCTGGTCTCGGTGGACGCGTCGGGTGTCGTCACACGGCGGCGGGCCCGCCAGAGCGAGCTCACGTCGCTATCGGTCGATCGGGAAGGCCTCGGCACTGCCCTTCAAACCTTCGCCGCCTTCCGTTTGCTTACCTTTGACCGCGACCCCGTGACCCGAGGACCTACCGTGGAAGTGGCGCACGAAGCTCTCCTCACTGAATGGTCGAGATTGCGAGGTTGGATCGACGACGCACGGGACTCCCTGCTCCTGGCCCGTCGGGTAAGAGAATCAGCCCAGGAGTGGATCGAATCCGAGGATGACCCGAGCTACCTGCTTCGGGGCGTTCGACTTGAAGACGTCGAGACCTGGGCGTCACACGCCGAAGTCGTGCTGACCGCCGACGAGGCCCGCTACATCGCCGCCAGCGTCACCCAGCGTGCAGCCGATGTCGTGGCTACACGGAGACGCAGGAGACGGACGGTCGTGGCACTCGCCACCGGACTGCTTCTCGTGAGTGCACTGGCCACCGTTGCATTCCTACAGAGGGGTGTAGCCCAACAAGAGGCCCTGCAGGCTCGCTCCCGGGAACTGGCGGCGGCAGCGCAAGGACAAATCGGGCAAAACCGGGAGCTCGCCCTCCTCATAGCTGCAGAGGCCTTCGACGCCTCCATACGCGGGGGAGCGCTGCCGACCACGGAGGCAGTGAGCGCCATGGCGCAAGCGATCCAAGATTGGCGTCTCGTTTCCCGCTTCCCGGCAGGGACGTTCGTCTATCCAGACGTTTCACCGGACGGATCGCTGGTCGCAGTCGCATCCAAGACCTCTCCGAGCGATGTAGACGTATTCGGCGCGGACGGGTCCTTGATCGGAACACTGCACGGTCCGGACGATCCCACGGTGGTCGCCTGGCAGGTGGATTTCAGCCCGAACGGGCGAACAATCGCCGTCATCTATGCCGCCACCCCCAATATTGACGCTTTCCGGGAGGTCACCGATGGCATCCCGGACATACGGACTTTCGACCTGGCGTCGATGTCCAGCATCCTGGACCTGGACACCGACCATGGTTGGGTATACGTCGCGCACGACCTCGACGGCAGCCGGATGGCGCTCTCGTTTGGCCGCGAAGTGCGACTAATCGACGCTGTCGATGGAAGCGAAATCTCCAGGATCGAAGGGCTGTCGAAAGTCGGTCGCGCCCAGTTCCTCGACGACGACACCGTTTTGGTGCCCATCGCTGGCTCCGGCTTCACCATCTTCGACCCAGCCGACGGCTCGGAGGTCGACTATCTCGAAGTCGCCGAACTAAATCCAGACATCACAGCAGTTAACGACCTGCGAACCCACGTCGCATATCGAGCAGGAGAGCAAGTGCGTGTCATGGAGATAGCCACCGGGGAAACGATCTACGACCAAACGGCTCGGTCGGCGCAGTCCCTCGCTCTCGACCCCGATGCAACACGGCTCGCACACTCCGGGTTCGACCCGAACATCTATGTGGAATCTCTCAGTGATGGGGAGCAGGAGCTCGAGCTCACCGGGATATTCGAAAACGTTTTTTCGCTCACTTTCATAGGCGAAAAGCAGCTCCTCGCCTATGGCGAGGATGCTCTGCTGTGGGACGTCTCACCGGAAGGCGTGAGCCAGTTGGGAGGAATACCTCTGTTGGAGCCACAGTGGGGCTATCAGATCTCTCCCGACGAACGATGGCTCGCGTACTGGGTGTCGACCAATAACGGCCTCCCTATCGGTGACCCGGTGGATGGGCTGAGGCTCATAGATCTCGCGACCGCCAAAGAGGCGGTGGTCAGTCAGGGACAACGCGCCTCGGTGCCCGCTGGGATCCGGCTGGTCAGTGGGGATTTCACCATGGTCGGCTCCCTGGAACAGGACGGAGACTCGACGATGCGTCTCCTCCCGACCTGGGATGTCCTTCGTGAGTTCGATGCCTGTCAGAGTCCGCTCGCAGTGACCCCAGACAACAGCCGTGTGGTCATCTCTGGGTGGGGCTGCGTCGATCTGGATGCTCCCGATTCCGTGCGCAGCTCGGTCGTGGATCTCAGATCAGGAGAGGAGCTCTTCTCGCTTCCCAGTCAATCGCTGTTTTCCGCCGAGTTCAATCCCGAGGGAGCGTTCGAAGGGGGAAGCCTTCTGGCTGCCACCGATCAGATCTCTCTCGGGATATGGGACACGAGCGACGGAAGCTTGCTCGGCAGCCTCGACAGGAGCGACTTCGACGAGTTCGGGAACATCCTCGTCGTGACCTTCGATCCCAGCGGGCGCTATCTGGTCGGCGGAACCACAGGCGGTGCGATCTGGGTCGCCGACCTGGAGCGAGTGGTCGCTGGCGAAGAAATGGCCGATGCTCTCGTGTTCAACCGTCAGGCGCATACCGGAGCCGCGCCGGTACCCGCCATTAACGGCCATGGTGTGGTGGCCACCGCCGGATTCGATGGCATGGTCCGGCTCTGGGACCTCGAATCTGAAGCCTTGATCCTCGAGTTCGAGTCGGATGTCGGTATCCCGGTGGTCCGATTCTCTCCCGATGGGACCGAGCTCCTCTATCCAGACGGGCTGAGCATTCGACGCATGCCGGTGGACCCGTTCCTACTACGCGCTCTCGCCGAGAACCTACTCACCCGAGACTTCTTGCCGGACGAATGCGCTCGGTATGCCGCTGCGGAGAGCAGCTGCAATTCTTTGCGGGAGTGAGCTGAATCCGGGCCAGCTCATTCGACGCGGCAGTGGCGGCCAGCCAGGGCCCGCGCATCAACCTCGGTGGCCAGGCCCGGGGCCTTCGGGTGCATCGACTGGTCGACCCGAGGGGTAGGACTCGCACCGACTCGGCCCTTTCTCGCTAACAAGCCTTCACGACGACCGAAGGGTCGTTTCTAGAAAACGAGTTACCGCGCCTACGACGGCCCTAGTCCGGGGTGAGTTCACCGCGTCAAAGGCGTGCTGAGCGCCCCGGACTTCGAGATACTCGACCCGGCTCCCGGCTTGCTTCGCCGCTTCGACAAACGCCCGACTCTCCTGGGGAGGAACGAGCGAATCAATCGACCCGTGTACGACCAGCATCGGGGGCATCTCGGAGCGCACATGGTCGATCGGCGAGGCCAAGCGGTACAGCTCAGGTTTTTGTTCCGGGGTCCCTTTCATCACTGCAACCGGAATGACCCGCCAATCCGGCCGAGTCTGGTTGCGGTTCACAAAGTCGAAGATCCCGTAGAGCGAGACGATCGCCGCGACGGAACCGTCCGCCTCCTCAAAGCCTGGTTGGAGGACCGGGTCGGCGACCAGGCCTGCAACCGACGCAAGATGCCCGCCGGCCGATCCGCCCACGAGGGCGATACGACCAGGATCGATCCCGAACTTCCGGCCCGACGAGCGGGCCCAGACAATCGCCTGACGAACCGCAACAGCCTGATCGAGAAACGAGGCGACTGGAGCCAACGGATACCGGATGGCGCACACCACCCAGCCGCGTTGGGCGAGGTGATGGAAGAGGGGCACTCCCTGACTATGCGGGGCGCCGCCGGTCCAACCTCCCCCGTGCACATACACAACGCACGGTCTCGCAGTGTCAGCGCCGTCTGGCACGAACAAGTCGACGGTGAGCCCCTCGGCATACTCGACGCCGCTTATGAACTTGACCCCAGGTGGCAGACTCTCATGATCCCGGCGGAAGCGATCCAACCACGATCCTGCCAACCGGTATGTCTCAGGCACTTGACGAACAATCACTCGAGTTGCCCACCAGTCGCGGACCACTATGGCGATCAGCAACCCGATCGACACGGCCAACATGCCAAGGCCGATGCGTCCAACGGGTTGTTCCCAAAACCCGCGCCACCACGCCAACCCGGCCACCAGAAGCCGGAACACAAGCACGACCGGCGAGGCTTCTGAAACGAGCATCGCCGGAAGCCAAAGTGCCGGAAATCGGCTGCGGGGATTGGGATTGGACCTGAGCGCGTTGACCGAGAAGACAACGGCGACCAGGCCATAGGTGAAGAGCAAGCCAGCGAGCATCCGCAACATTGTGGCATCGCCTCATAAATGCCGGAACTCGACAATCGGTCATGGCTTCGCAGAAAGCCGATTCCGAGTAGCCTCGGATCACTGGGAAGCACAGGGAGACCGTCCGCATGGCGGCACCACAACACGCGCTCTATTTGCCAAGGCTCGTCCTTGACTGGCTGCGCGAAAAACCTCAGGATGCCTCTGGATCGGTTCACGGGACGCTGATCTTTGCTGACGTGTCCGGCTTTACCGCACTATCGGATCGACTCGCCATCGAGATGGGGCGTGGAGGGTCCGAGAAGGTGACTTCGGTCATGAACGAGGCTTTCTCTGAGCTCGTGGAGATCGTCTTCCTGGAACATGGCGACCTCCTCCGTTTCGGGGGTGACGCCCTGGTGGCGCTTTTCACGGATGACCATCACTCCGGTCGAGCCTGTCGGGCGGCGATCGACATGCGCGACGCCATCGGCGATATTGATGCCGGAGATATCGACCTGGACATCTCCATCGGAATCGCCAGCGGCGACATAGACGTGGACCTGATTGGCCATGGGCACCGTGAGATGGTCCTCTCAGGCCCAACCGTCGACGAGGTGATCGGCGCTGAATCCACCGCCAGCGCCGGACAAATCTTTGTCTCAGCCGTACTGGCTGATGAGATCTCCGAAGTCGCTACCGAACACGAGTCCGGGTTCTGGGAGCTGGAAGACGATCCAGACAGCGCTCCCCTACTTGACGAACCCGACGACCTGTCGTTCTCGCCTGACAATGCATTCTCGGAATTCATCTCGCCCGACTTTCGGGACTTGCTAACGCTGACTCTCCAACAGGGCGAACACCGCCCTGCGTCGATCGGCTTCGTGAAGTTTTCGGGCATTGCCGATCTCGACGACGCCGCACGGGCCGAAGCCCTCGACCATCTCTTCGCAGCCGTTACCTACGCCTGCCACGAGTACGACGTCGCGTACGTGTCGAACGACATCGACAAGGACGGCGGCAAGTTCATCCTGGCGGCGGGCGTGCCGCGGCGAACAGGCGGAGAAGAAGGGATGGCCCTCGCCCTGCACAGCATCGTCTCGCAGCCCCACAAGTTGAAAGTGTCAGGGGGCTGCGCTCGCGGGTATGTGTTCTCTGGCGACCTCGGGGCCCCATCCCGACGGGTCTTCACCGTCATGGGCGACACCGTAAATCTGGCTGCCCGACTGGCGGCCGCCGCCCATGGCGGCCAGGTGCTCATCACCGAAGCCGCCCTCGAACGGAGCCGAGGTGCGTTCGAGACCAACCGGCTTGATCCCATTTCACTCAAAGGAAAATCGAAGGACATATCGCCGTTTGAAATCCTGAATGCTGAATCGACCGAAACCGCGGCCGCCGCCATACCGCTATTCGGCCGCGAGGACGAAGTGCGCAGAATCACCCGCCTGGTGCGCGAAGGCCTTACTGGCTCGGGGACCGTCATTGCGTTGGTGGCCGCCGACGGCATGGGCAAAGGCCACTTGGCCAAAGTCGCCATTGAACAGATCGATCCTGACGTTCGGAGCATCACGGTCACGATCGGGCCAAGCCAGCCACATAGCGCCAACCGCAGCCTTCTGGAGAGCCTGGTTGGGATCGAGCACGGCGACTCCACGGTGGATCAACTCACCGCCGCCGTCGACGATCACCGGCCCGAACTGGCTGAGTGGCTGCCGATCCTTGCCAAGAACTGGTCCATTGACCTTCCCGAGACCGAGACCACCGCCAGCCTGGGACCCGAGTTCGTCGCCGCCCGGATCGCCAAAGTGTCCGCCGAGCTTTTGCTGGCCGCCGCCGGGAACGACCCCACAGTTATTCTCATTGAGGATCTCGATCAGGCCGATCTCCCTTCGCGAGCTTTCGTGCACGAACTGGTTAGCCAGATCGAGGACCGTCCCTGGTCAATGATCGTCACCTCCCAGATCGACCCCGAGTGGGGTACGGACGCCACCGTCGTGCATATCGGGCCGTTCGACGCCCCGACAGCCCAGGGATTCGTCCGCTGGGTGCTTGACGACCGGGCGCTCCCCGCGTCTTCGATTGCTCTGATCGTCGAGCGCGGTAAGGGCAATCCGTACATGTTGAGCGAACTGACGTTGAGCGCTGTCGAGGGCGGTACGGTTCCTGAGTCCATTGAGGCAGCGGCCCTCTCCAAACTGGACCGCCTGGACCCCCGCGACAAACAGCTGCTCATGTACGCGGCTGTGCTCGGCACCGAAGCCCGCATCGACCTGCTGGCAACACTGCTTCCGGAAATCGCCTCGGCTATTGAAGACTCCGAGTCGTGGAACCGGTTGGGCGGGTTCATCGACACCACGACCATTGGAAAAATCCGCTTTCTCGATCCCCTAACTCGCGACGTGGCCTACGGCATGCTTCCGCAGCGACGTCGCCAGGAGATCCACGAACTGGTCGGCGACGCCATCGAGAAGCGAGCCAGACGACGGCCCGAACGATTCGTCGATGACCTGTCCTATCACTATCACCTCGCCCATGACTGGGATCGGTCGTGGAAGTATTCGCGTATGGCGGCCGAACGAGCGGAAAACAGTTTCGCGCTGGTCGTGGCGAGCCGGTTCTGGCGGCGGGCCATCGATGCAGCTGTTGCAATGCCGGTACCCCCAGACGATCTACCCGAGGCCTATGAGAAGCTCGGTGACGCCCATGAGCGCGCCGGCATGTTTCCCGAGTCAGAAACGGCCTATGAGAAGGCCGCCGAACTGGCCGATACCGGTGAGACCCGCAACCGTCTTTCTCATAAACAGGGCCTCGTCGACATTCGGCTGGGCTATCCGGATCGGGCCAAGGAACGGTTCGACTCGATCCTCGCTTCCGACGAGACGCCACCCATCGACCGACTTGAAGCGATGTTGGGTATCGCCGGCCTCGAGATCCGAACCGGCCACCCCCAGCAGGCCGCCGAATGGTGCGACCAGGTCCTTGAACAAGCTGGCTTCGAGGGTTTCCCCCGCCAGCGCGCCCGGGCGTATCACATCATGGCGTTGGCATCAGCCGACGCAGGCTTGTCTGATGCCGAAGAGCAGGCCAAGCGGGCCTTGTACATCTATGAGGAGATCGACGACAAAGCGGGCATATCCAAAGCTCTCAACAACCTGGGATACCACGCTTTCTACCAGGGAAACTGGGAAGCGTGTGAGGACTATCACATCC
>JAGXFS010000050.1 GCA_024637275.1 Acidimicrobiia bacterium | reverse complement strand
GGTCCGCCGTTCGCCACGACCGCCCGATTGATCAGTCGGATGTTCTCTGCGGAGACCCGCTTGGCTCCGGGATGGACGTTGAAGACGGCCGCGTTCCCGCCTGACAAGATCGAGATGCTGTTGTTGATGATCGTCGAAGTCGGGTTTGTGGTTGGCGTAATCGCCCCGACCAATCCCATCGGCGCCCACTCCGTGACGGACATACCGCCGTCGCCGGTTACTGCCTGAGGTTCGAGGTCTTCAGGACCTGGCGTCTTCGTAGTCACGAGCAGGTTCTTCTTGATCTTGTCCTCGTACCGACCGAGCCCGGTCTCCGTGTGGGCAAGACGTGCCAGGGATTCAGCGTGCTCGAACATCGATCGCCGGATCCCGTCGATGATGTCGTGGCGGGTCTTCAGTCCCATTTTGGCGTAGTCGACCTGAGCACGTTTGGCAGCGGCCACCGCCTCGTCAATGGTGGCGAATATCCCATCCCCGAGATCCATCTCGACGTCGAGGTCGGCCCGGGCGGCCAGCGTTACTCCGGGACGGCTTCCGGCGGGAACCTCACCCATCCGCCGATGCACCCGGTCAATGATCTCTTGAATCTCCTGATCAGACAGGCTCATCGGTCAGCTGACCTACTTGGTGTAACGATCATCACCGCCCACTTCCCAGGAATCGACGATCGCCATAACCACTGCGTCACATGGACGCTCAAAGGTGTATTCGGTCTGGCGGGCCGAGCTGCCGCTGGCATACATCACGACTTCTCCGACGCCCGCCCCGACCGCGTCCGCGGCCACGACGTAGCCGCCCGTTCCTTTGTTATCGATGTCGAGCTGTTCAAGCAGGAGAAAGGTAAGCCCGTCGAGACGGGGTTCCTTACGACTGGCAACAACCGTTCCCGCGACTCGTGCGAGAAGCATGGTTTCCCCCGTCTACTTGGTGGCCTCTGAACGGCCGAGCGGTAGCACCGCATCGATGGAATCGTGAGGCCGGGCAATAACGTGGCTGGCAATGATTTCGCCGACTCGTTCTCCACCGCGTACTCCAGCTTCAACCGCAGCCTTCACCGCCGCAACATCGCCACGCACCACCGCCGTCACATAACCGCCACCGGTCTCTTCGTAGGACACGAACTCCACCTTGGCCGCTTTGACCATCGCATCGGCGGCCTCGACCATCGCTGCGAAGCTCCGGGCCTCAATCATTCCTAGTGCATCTGCCATTATTTCCTCCTACTGAACGTGATCTTCTGGATCTTTTTCTTAGTGCTCGCGACCTTCTAGTCCTTCGAGTGCGGCGACCGCCGCCCGCCACCCCACGTCGATGTCCGCCTCTTCGCCGCCGAGGTAGACCCGGCCGGCGGCACCAAACGCACGGACCTCGAGAATGTTGATGTTGGCTGCCTTCTCGGCTTCGTTGGCCGCCAGTGCCGCATACGCGGCCGGGACGCACTCCATGACATAGAGCGTCTGGCCGGGGGTGATCATCTGGCCATGGCGCATCTTGTTGATGAGTTGAGCCTGATGGTCGTCGATATTGCGAACGATCTGACTCGAAAGAATCTTCGGCTTGAGGCGGTCGGTCTCTTTCAATTCCATCGCCTCGAGAATGGCCTCCCCGGCGCCACGGGTTTCGGACTGTTCCGGAGAATGAATCTCGAGCAAGCCAAAGACCCGCTCAACAATCTGCATGCCCGGTTTGACCGAGTTGGATTTGAGCGCAATGTCGGTGAGACGGTTGATCTCAATGCCCGGCGAGATCTCCACATAAAGCGCGGCTTCCTTCGCCAGGGGCAGGAAACCGCTGGCCGTAGTGCCGATGAATGCTGCATGCTGGGGTTGCAGACTGTCGAGGAAGACAAACGACCTCAGCTCAATATTGCTCACTTGACACTCCTCCTGTAACGATGGCAATCCCGGCTGAAGCACCGATCCTGGTGGCTCCTGCTGCGATCATCTCTTCGGCGTCTTCGCGGCTGCGAACGCCGCCCGATGCCTTAATACCCATTTTCGGACCAACGGTTTCGCGCATAAGCAGCACGTCGCCAACCGTGGCTCCACCACCGGCATAGCCGGTCGATGTTTTGACATAGTCAGCTTTGGCAAGTCGGGCCAGATGCGACGCCATCACCTTTTCGGCGTCATCAAGCAGTGACGTTTCGATGATCACTTTGTTAAGCGCACCGACCTCATGGCAGGCGTCGGACACCTTGGCGATGTCTTCCTGGACCACATCGTGCTGGCCGGACTTGAGGGCGCCGATATTGATGACCATGTCGATTTCCCGCGCCCCATCGCGCAGAACCCTCCGGGCTTCCATGGCCTTGATCTCCGACAGCGTTGCCCCGAATGGGAACCCAACCACCGACGCGACCCGGACGTCCGACCCTCGCAATGCGTTGGCGGCTCGTTTCACCCAGGTGGGGTTGACGCAAACAGACGCAAAGCCGTACTCACGAGCCTCCGCACACAGCACGTCGATGTCATTGGCCGTGGCATCTGGCTTCAGCAGCGTATGGTCGATGTACTTGGCCAGGTCCATGGGAACCTCAGCGCCTTGACCTCGATAGCTGACGCGATCAGCCCCGTTTGCAACGACATTGCGGACCCGGTCGGGGCTGTGCGCGGCGCACGACCCGTGACAATCCGCACATGGATCACCACCATTGAGGGCTGCGATGACTTCTTTCGTTACCGCTTCAATCAGTTCTTGCTGATTCATGAGTTACTCCGGAGGTATTGCCGTTCGATGGCCGTGATCTTCTCGACCCGGTTGGCGTGCCGACCCGGTCCCCACGGCGTCTCCAGCCAGGTCTCGGTGATTTGAAGAGCGAGCGCAGGTCCAATCAGGCCGGCCCCCAGCGTCAGTACGTTGGCGTGGTTGTGTTCCCGGGAGTTGCGGGCGCTGGAAAGGTCATAACAGAGGGCAGCCCGGATGCCGGGGACCTTGTTGGCGGTCATCGCCGAGCCAATGCCTGCCCCGTCAATCACGATTCCGCAGGAAGCCTCACCCGAGGCAACCTTCTGAGCAACGGCCAAGGCGAAATCGGGATAGTCAACCGCCTCTGCGCTGTCCGTCCCACAATCGAGGACCGCGTAACCCTGCTCTTTGAGCCGGAACCCGATCCGTTCCTTAAGAGAGAAGCCGCCGTGATCGCATCCGATGGCAACCGTAGTGGTTTGGGGCGAATCGATCGTCGGTGCGGGAGCCTCGGATGGAGCGATATCCCGCCCCTCGTCGGGCGCCATCCGCGACACCACTCGTCGAACAACTTCGCGTATCTCGGCTTCTGATGGCATTGGTGCGGACACTAGCGTCGGGCAGAAGGCCAGGATCCGGCGGCCGTGATGAATCCGCGTACGAATGTGCCGGGTCGAGGAACAATCAATCAACGTCGCCTCCGCGACGAAGGCAGCGGCCGGCGTTCGTGCTGACTCGGTTCCGCGTTCGGAAAAGCGTGCCGACTTCGCATCGTGCGATGTTGACCTTCTTGTGAATTCTCTAGCGGCTGATACACCACCCGGATCATTTGCCGCAGCGGCCCTGCGAAGGGGCTTGCTTCATTGATCGCAACAGTCCTGGCCCGTCCCACCTTCTGCTCGACCACCACCCCGCTCTCAAGCAACCGATTCGCCTCTCGCATGACGGTGGTCTGGTCCACGCCGATGGCTTTGGCGAGGTCAGACAGCGTGCGCGGGCGATCCGTGAGGAAAAGCAGCTCGATCAGAAGGTCTCGCTGCGTGTCCGTTCGCAAGATCGGCAGGATCGAACTCGGCTTATTCTGCATGATTCGCAGTATATCATGCGAACTACGCAGATCAAGGCACACGACGAGTCGCCCAAACGAAATAGGGGGGGGTCCGACGGAGCACCGTTCTTCCGTGATCTGCACATAAAGGCTGGCCGACCACCCTCTTGAACTCTGGCGTTGGCGTCTCCGGGTAGGTGAGCTCAACCGTATTACCCATGGGATCTTGGCCGGAAAGGACCAATAGCCAATCCAACTCGATTCCGGACGAAGGGTCGTGCCTCCCAATCGACGAGCCCCGCCGATGGCATCAACAAAATCGTCTTGGTCGAGTTCCACCGACCAACTGATCACGGCCCTATTGCCACCGTCCGGCCAACCAGGCTGGATTGCCCAACCGGAAGCTGGGAGCGGGACGGCTTCAGCTTAAAAGTGGATAGTGAATTGAAACCCCGAGCAACCGTACGCCAGCGCCACTTCCACCTCGCAGAACTAGACCTCGTGCAAGCCGAGGGCGATTTTCTAGAACTCGCGCATCGCAGGTAGATCAGACGCGGGAACGTAGAGATACCTCAGACCAGAGTTGGCCGTTCAACTAGTTCTCCGTTGGGAAGATTTAGACGCCGCGGTCGGCCATCAGTTGAGCGTCGTACGGCTCAATCATGATACATTCGCCAGGGCATTCCTCAGCCGCTTCGATAACGTCTTCGATCTGGGCATCCGGCACCCGGGCAACCCCACGAGAGCCCTCCGGGCCGTGTCCGGGACCTTCTCCGGCGTCAAAGATGATGGCGGTACCGAAATGGTTGGCGGCTTCTTTGACCACCCAGAGGCCGTCGTCTCTCGCTTCGAACACATCCGGGGCGATTTCCTCGCAGATCCCGTCACCGGTACACAGATCCTGATCGATCCAAACCATCAATTTCGTGGCGTCCATTTAGTTCATCCCATCCCTGTTTCGGTTTCGGCTGAGTAGTTCAGTTCCTTGACGATAGTGTGCCAGGCCCTCAACCTGCCGGACGTATCGGGCCGACTTGCGAAAGCGCTGTCCGACTTGCTCGTGAGTTTCCCCTTCTGCCAACAGCGCCATGACTCTCGACTCGACCGGGCTAGGCGATCGTCGCGTTGTGGGACGACTGCGGGGGATGTCGGTCCACGCAATGATGCTTTCAACCCGATCGGGGGTTTTGCGGATGCGCTTGGCAATTTCGGCGATCTCGACACCTTCATCGGCCATGCTGAGCACACGCCGTTCCATGGGACGCAAATGTTCCATCAGACTCCGTTTCTCGTCGACTCCACTCTACCTACCCGGGAATCGCTCGGTTGAAACCGTCTCCGGGTACACCGCCAAGCAAATCGGTCTCGCCAGACGGTATTCACCAACTCTCTAACCTGGACCCATGATCCCGCTCCCCCGTGACCGGCCCTTCCCACCAACCGACCTCAATGTGACCGCGTCCCTGCTGGCTTTTCTTGACTTTGTCCAAACAACCGCCGTCAACAAGGTGGCTGGCCTCCGCGAGTCCCAGGCTGCGGCAACCCCGATTCCCAGTTCGCCGGTCATGAGCCCACTCGGTGTACTCAAGCACCTGACCGCGGTACTACGTCAGCATGTTCAAATCCACATCGGGGGCCTCGACCTGCCCGCCCTATGGGACAGCGCTGACCACGACTTCGAGTGGAGGTTGGGCGTCGAAGACACTATCTCCAGCGTGATCGCTCGCTTCGATGAAGAATGTGCCGTCACACGACTGACGCTGACGGGACTGGACCTAGAGACCCCGATCGTGTCCTACGGAAAGCCGAATCGAGCCGGTCGGTTGCTCGTGGATGTTATCCAGGAATGCGCTCGCCATCTCGGACACCTGGACATCGTGCGCGAACTGATCGACGGAACCACGGGGGAATAGTTTCGGCGCAATTAGGTGACGTAACGGAAGGTTCGCTTCCCGTCGACCGTGACCGCGTACCCCAAACTGGGAAACGCAAAATGTCCGCCGGCCAGTAGCGCATTCTCGCGTTCGGCCCGATCGAGGATCATGCGCCGGCTCTTGGTGGACTCAACGGGATCCATGTCGAAGCCGGGATACCATCCAGGCTCACTGAGCTGTACCGGCTTATGCACTGAGTCGCCCAGGATAAAGGCGCTTTCACCGCCACTGGCGATCCGAAACGACACATGACCCGGGGTATGCCCCGGCGTCGGCACCGCCGAGACCTCACCGCTTGCGATGTAGTCATCCCCAACGACCTCCAGGCGATCGGCCGCCATCACCGGCGCGACAACGCGATCAAATGCCGGGCCATTCGCCGGCTTCTCGCCCGGGCTCATCCAATAGTCCAGCTCCTTTTGCTGGACAACATATTGAGCGTTCGGGAACGTCAGCTGTAATGCGCCGTCCTGGCCAATGGTGTTCCAACCGGTGTGATCCCAGTGGAGGTGCGTGAACAAGACGAGGTTCACGTCCGTCGTGAGGATCCCTGCCCGCTCCAGGTTGACCAAGAGCGATGGCGGTTCCTTTAGGACCGATCGGTCCGCTGCCTCACCGAGTCCGGTGTCGACGAGCATTGTTTTGCCTTCACTGCGGATGACGAAACTTCCGTAGTTTTGGACCAGCAGGCCATCGTCGTCCAGCCACTCACGGTACGGATCCCAGGCGTCTCTCCCAACCCCGGCAAAGAAGGTGCCCGGGTCGCGTGTCACCCACGAATCCTGCAGTGCGAACAACTCCGCCTCGCCTACGTTTACTTTGTGAAAGCTGCCCATTGATCCGACCTTCCGGGTATCACCCGCCGTCAGTACACCTGCGGCACAAACGTCTGTTCCTGCATTGGGGGACGAACATACGGGATGTCTTCTCTGCCCGGTAGCTCAACAGGATCAGGCAGCACGTCGGCGTAACTGAACTGTCCAAGAATATGATCGATGCAGTTCAATCGCGAGGTTCGTTTGTCATCAGATGGGACCACATACCATGGGGCTTGTTTGATGTCGGTGAACTGAAACGTAGTGTCCTTCGCCATCGAGTATTTGACGTAGAGCCGGTGCTCTTCGAGGTCTATGTCCGACAGCTTCCACCGCTTGAGCGGCTCCTCGTTACGGGATTCGAAGCGTTTTCTCTGTTCGTCCCAGCTCACGGAGAACCAGTACTTGAGGACGATCATGCCCGATCGAACCAGCATCCGTTCGAACTCCGGACAGCTCCGAAGGAACTCTTGATGTTGCTCTGGCGTGCAGTAATCCATTACCCATTCGACGTTCGACCGGTTGTACCAACTGCGATCGAACATGACAATCTCACCAGCCGACGGCAGATGCTCCACGTACCGCTGGAAATACCATTGGCTCTGCTCACGCTCGGTCGGCTTCGGGAGCGCGACGAGCTTGACGATCCGGGGGCTGGTGCGCTCGGTGATCCGCTTGATCACCCCGCCCTTGCCGGCCGAGCCACGGCCTTCGAAGATGATCAAAACTTTGAGTCCCTGGTCCTGTACCCAGTATTGAAGCTTGACCAGTTCCTCCTGGATTCGGGCGAGCTCGCGCTCATAGAACTTCTTCTTCAGTCGACCAGCGGCGGTGTACCGCTCATCATCGGCCGAACGGGTCACCGCTGCTTGAACCACATCGTCAGCACCGACCGGAAGTGCTCCCTCTGACCGTTTCATCGTATCCACCCACCTGCTGAACCCATGATCTGGAACCTACCGGATCACCACTGACGATGACCCGCGTCCAGCGGAACTGTAGGTCGCCTAATCTTCGGAAATGGACACCGCCTTTCAAATCGTCGTTGTGGCGCTGGCCAATATCCTCGGCGGCGCCGTAGCGATCCCCCAGGTAGCCCGACTTATCCGCCATCGGAGAGTTGACGGCGTATCGACGTTGTGGGCGGGGTCGAGTGTTGGCATCAATCTCTGGTGGATTGCCTACGGATTGGGAGCCGGCGATTCGAGTTGGGCCATCATTCCGGTTGGGGTTATCTCGACGATCGCCTACCTGCTCATATCGGTCAATCTGGTGCGATTCTCGAACCGACCCCGGGCTTCGGTCGGGGCATCTCTGATCGTTCCAGCCGTGATAGGTATGGCGCTTCCGTTTCCTGCCTTCCTGCTGGGCGGCTGGCCCGCCACAGGCATCACCCTCGGCACGGTCTATGGATTCCAGCTGCTACCCGCGGTTATTGCGGTATACCGATCTCGCGATACCAGCGGCGTTTCCGTACCTACCTGGATCATGGCATGGACCGAGGCTTTGTTGTGGGGGATGTACGGGTTTGGTCCTCGGGATCCGGGGATTCTTGCTTTCGCCGCTACCGGTTTGGTGATGTCATCAGCCGTACTGGTCGGCCTATTCATCGGCCGCTCACCAGAACGCACCGGATTGGACCCAGATGATGCCATCGAGATCATGGATCAGGCCTGGCCGGGCGGGTACTGACACGAACCCTGGATCGGCCGCCCGCCACGGCGCTACGTGCCAATATCGGTGAGATGGAACGACCCCGGATATGATCGGCGATACGGGTAGCCGTCGAGTTGTCGAACGTCTCTTCATTCAATCCGGAGTCGTCTGGCAATTGGGCACCCAGGGATATTGGCTTCTCTTCTTTGTCCGCCTGGTCGTCGACGTCGACCTGAACCCCCTCGAACTCGTACTGCTCGGCACCGCCAAAGAGATCACAGTCCTTAGTTCGGAAATCCCGACTGGAGTCGTCGCTGACCTCTACAGTCGCAAGTGGTCCGTCGTCCTTGCGTTCCTCATCTCAGGCACGGCCATAATTCTCGCCGGGGTTCTAGACACCTTCCTCCTGTTGCTCGTCAGTTCGGCCTTGTGGGGATTCGGTCTGACCTTCCGCAGTGGAGCCGAAACCGCCTGGCTAACCGACGAGCTTGGCTCTTCCGACGAAGCCGAACCGATCATCGTCAGACGAGCCAAGATCGAGCTAATCGCGGTGATCATCGGGGCACTCGCAGCGGCCGGACTGGCGACAATTACTTCGCTCTCGACGTCCCTGGTTGTCCTCGGATCTGGGTTGGTTCTTGAGGCTGGCTACCTGGCCGTGTCGATGCCCGAGACCGGCTTCGTCAGAGTCAAACAGCGGAAAGTTGCAGAACTCAGACAGATCCTCGGCGACGGTTTCAGATCGGTTCGCGGGATCTCGACTCTGCGCATCCTCTTTGTCGCAACCGTCATGGCCGGCTTCGGAAGCGAAGCGGTCGACCGACTCTATGTGCGCCGACTCGACGACCTGTCGGCAGTCGTGTGGACCGGACGCGAAGTACTCGTCGTCGGCATGATTCTCATCGCCCAATCACTCGGAGCGGCGGTGATGCTGCGGACCTGGGGTCGCCGTCTACAAGGGCCCGCCCTGATTCCGGCGCTGGCTCTACTCATGATCGGCACCGCGTTGGGAGTCCTCCTCCTGGCCCAGATCGACCTACTCATCATTGCGGGCATCGGCCTCGTCATCCAGGGAACCATGCGGTCGATTGCCAAACCCGTGACTGTCGTATGGGCCAACGCCTATGCGGCGAAGGAGTCGAGGGCGACGGTCCACTCGTTCATCGGGCAGGCCCACTCCCTCGGGGAGATCACCGGCGGAGTCGTTCTCGGCGCGATCGCTACCGCAACCAACCTGAGCACGGCCTTGACCGGGTCGGCAATCCTCTACGTTCTGGCCGGATACACCGCATACAAGGGGAGACGTTCCCCGCCGCCGGCCCAGATTGCCCTATCCGGCGCGAACTAGCGGCGCGACTTCGGTACCGAGAAGCTCGATCGATCGAAGGACCTGGCTGTGTGGGAGCGACCCCACACTGATGTGGAGCATGAAACGTTCAATTCCAAGAGTTTTGCGCCAGCGCAGGATCGTCTCCGCGACGAGCGCCGGATCACCGAGCACCAGCGAACCTTGCGGGCCGCGCATCGAGTCATACTGAGCAGGAGTCATTGGTCCCCAGCCTCGCTCCGCCCCGAGTCCGGTCATGGCCTTTGCATAGGCCGGATAGAACTCCTCAGCTGCCTGGTCATTCGACTCGGAGATGTACCCGTGGGCGTGGACCGCCAACGGAACGTCAACGGGGTCGAAGCCGGCTTCGCGCAATGACTTACGATGGAGGTCTGCGAGACCGGAGAACCGAATGGGGCTACCGCCGATGATCGCCAAAGCAACCGGGAGCCCTCGAATGCCGGCTCGAACAATCGAACGGGGATTTCCGCCGACTCCCACCCAGACAGGAAGCGGGTCTTGTTCGGGGCGCGGGTAGATGCCCTGGTTGACGAGTGGTGTTCGGAACGTCCCCGACCAGGTCACTCTCTCGTTATCGCGAATCGCCAACAGAAGATCGAGTTTTTCGGCAAACAGTTCGTCATAGTCATCAAGGGAATACCCGAAGAGTGGAAACGACTCGATGAACGAGCCACGGCCCGCCAGCAACTCGGCGCGGCCGCTCGACACCGCATCAAGGGTTGCGAACTGTTGGAAGACCCGCACGGGATCATCTGATGAGAGGATCGTAACCGCGGAACTGAGACGGATTCGTTCGGTTCGTCCGGCAGCAGCTGCGAGAACGACGGTCGGCGTCGAAGCCGCAAAATCGGGACGATGATGTTCACCAACTCCGTAGACGTCCAGGCCGACCTGATCGGCGAGCTCGATCTCTTCAACAACTTGGCGAAGTCGTTGCGCGTGGCTGACTGGCGGACCGTCGATCGGGATAGTCTCTGCAAACGTCGTGACGCCCAGTTCCATGCTGTCTCGCTCTCGTGTGGCTGTGAGATAACCTACCGCAGCAGCAGACTATTCCCGCGGTGGGATCGAGGCGGCACGTTTATGCCGGGAGCCCGCCAGGAGCTTTGGAACGCAGGTGACGCCACACCTCATAACCGAGATAGAACGCACCCGCCGTAGCCGGACCACCGATCTGGCGGAAGCTTGAAAGGAACGCTCCGAGGACCATCTGGAGAACCGCCAGGAAACTTGTCACGGGGGCCGGCAAACGAGACGGCAGGTTGGCTGGCTCGTACGGAGTGAGCATCTGCTGGGCCGACACCACCTCGGACGGCTCAACGTTGAACAGGAACTGGCTGCGCGGCACCACGGCGGAAGTCGAGTCGGATAGAACCTGGCTACCTATTTCACCGGTTGCAGTTCCGACGGCGCTGGGGGGTGGGACGAGGGTCACATCTCCGGGTGAGTTCGTCGATCCGGCTGAGGACGAACCGCCCGAAGTTGGCGGTGGTGCTGCGGTGGCCGAGCCGCTCACGGGACGGGTAGTCGTTGTCGTAACTACGGGCACGGTCGTCGTGGTCGTCGAAGAGGTAGTGGAGGACGTACTCGTAGAAGTTGTGGTTATCGAAGGAAGCGTCGTGGTCGTGATGGGGGGCAGTTGCAACGTCGTAGTCGTGATTGGGGGCAGGGTGATGGTCGTCGTCACCACCGGCTCAACGTAGGAGTTGTAGATTCTCTCTGCCTCTTCAAGAAACTCGTGTTCCATGATGGCGACTTCTTGTGCCAAGCCGGGAACCTGGGCTAACAAAATGGGGTCGTTAGCCGCTGCACTGACCAGTTCTTCAAGCGTGCCATCGGCTTGCTGAGCCAGCCAAGACACCGTCTGTTCGTACAATTTAGTCTTCTGTTTGGCGGTTCCCGGCCCATCCATCTTGGCCTCAAACCAATCAAGTTTGGCTTCGGAAGACACCTTGTAGTCGTCCACAATCGCATCAAGGGGGCCGCTGGCAGCCAGGGCAGGGATGGATGCCACGGCCACGCCGATGAACACTGAGAGGAGCAGCGCGAAAGCCCGATGGCGCAATACCGAATCCATGCCCGAATCATCGGCACAAACAGTGGGTTTCTTGAATGCGCTTCTTCTCAAGCGACGCTGCTCAGCTGCCGATATTCGAGTGATGGGTCGCTTCGACAAAAAAACTGTGGCCAACGCCCTGTTGGCGGTGGCAATAACCGCGTTAACCGGTGTCCTGGCCGTCATTTTCGCGCAGACCCAGCAAACCGAACGCGTGGCTGAAGCAGCTGCGCTCCAGGCAGAGGCGTCAAACGCCTTCGTATTGATCGACAGTCTCGACAGCCGGGCCGAAGGAGCGCTCATCACGGTGGCCGCTTACAACGCTGGCCTCACCGGATCAATCGAACGTGACCAGGCCATCAAAGCCGTTGCCGAAGCTCAGGATGCGCTCGAAGCCTCGACGAACACATTGTTCAACGGCGAACTCGCCGGCAACGTCGACGTCTTCATTGAGTTGCTCGAATCGGGAGACACCGACAGCGCCAGGCAACATATGGACACCACGATCGACCCATTGGCTGACGCTCGTCGGGTCCAGTCGAGGATCATCGCCCAAGAGGCGGTGAACGTCATCGGCATCGAGACCGGCGTGGCCGGCCGATGGGGGCTCGTCACCAGCTTCGGTGTCGGCTTCCTCGCTCCGCTGCTGGCGCTCGGCGTCTTTCGGGCCTTCGTGAATCGGCGCCGGAAGCAAGACGCCCTCGAGCAGCAGCTCACCCGCACCAGGGAACTCGGGCAAGCCAAAGACGAAATGATCGCCAGCCTGAGCCACGAACTACGTACTCCACTAACCGGCCTCTACGGATTTGCGCTCGCGCTGGAGGATCTTGGCTACGAAGACGCCGATCTGGCCGCCGAAATGAACGGTTACATCATCCGGGACGCTGCAGACCTCAGCCGGATGGTCGACGACCTACTCGTGGCCGCCAAAGCCGAAAACGATGGCCTCAACTTCCTGGTTGAGTCGGTCAGTATCGAGCGAGAACTCGACGAGGCACTGGTCTCGTTCAAGCGAACAGAAAAGACTTTGATCAAAAAAGTCGACGACGAACACGTGCTTGTCGACCGTCTCAGAGTCCGCCACGTGATCCGCAATCTCATATCGAACGCCGAGAAACACGGCGGAAACACGATCACGATCCGCGGATACGCTGACGAAGGCCGATACCTGCTCGAAGTCATCGACGACGGGCCGGGTCTTTCAGAGGAAGTGTCAGCCCGTCTATTCGAACGATTCGTCCATGACGGCGACGCACCGTTGACCACCGGGAGCGTAGGCGTTGGATTGTCAGTAGCCCAGGCCCTCGCGGTCGGGATGGAGTGCCAGGTGAAACATGAGCAGCGCGCCAACGAAACAGTCTTCCTCATCAATATGCCCCTGGCAGTGTCCAACGACCCGGCGCCCACTTCATCCGACGAAATCGCTTCGATAAGAGACGACCACACGGAGCCCGAAGAAACTCGTTCGCCGGATTCGCAGTTACCCCGCCCTGCCGCCCCGCCCGGGGGCGTCACTATCAAGCATTCGCGTTCGATCGCCCCCGAGCCGAACCCGACGAGGACTGTGGCCGTGTTGAGCGAACCGCCCCCGTCGAGCCCACCCGAAGCTGAGCTAGGGGTTCCGGTCACGCATTGAGCGAACATCTGCGGCGGTGACCTTGATGGATCAGCACCGCCCGGCGCTTCTGCGTAGGGTGGATCTCCTATCGCATTAGGCAGGTCCCATGACGACACGCTCACGAGTGCTGTGGATCCTGCAATGGTTCTTCGGCTTGTTCTTCATCTATACCGGTGTCATCCACTTCATCCTGCCTGAGAGTCTTCCTGCTGCCATGGGCTGGATGTATGACCTCACCGACAACCAGCACCTCATCAGCGGTATCTCCGAGATCCTTGGGGGGCTCGGTTTGATCTTGCCGGGCGTGACCAAAATCCGCCCGATGTTGACGAGCCTGGCCGCGGCCGGCCTCGTTCTGGTCATGATTGGTGCCATCGTCTGGCACGCTGGCCGCAGCGAGACCCAGCAGATCGGTCAGAACGTCGTCTTTGCACTGTTGCTCGGGTTCATTGCCTATGGACGTTGGAAGCTCGAACCCTTACCGGGCAAGTAGACCTCGGTCTCTAATTGCGGATGTCGCGCCGTTCGAACGCAAGGCTGGCGAGTCCGACAAGCAACAGGCTCACGCCGAACAGGATCCCGGTGTATCCCCAGCTGATCCCGTTTTCAAGCGGCAAGTTGTCGGAGTAGTAGTAGAAAGGCGAGAGTTTCGCCCAGACCGCCAGATTCTCATTCACAGGCAGGAACGAGTACATCACGAACCCAACCAAACCAACTGCGATCCCTGAGTAGGCGGCGGTTTTGGGCCGGCCGGTCCAAGCTCCCCCGAGCAGAGCCGAGGCGCCAAGCAGAACGGCCAGGGCGGCGCCCTGGAAAGACGCTCCGGCGATATTCATGATCGTTAGGTCGAGCCCACCGAGCAGGACTCCACCCACGGTGCCGATAAACGTGGCGAAACCGAGCAGCGTCGCCATGGCGACGAGTGCGACGAATTTCGACACGACGACCTTTGATCGGGTGACCGGGTTGACCAGTAGCAGGTCCATCGTCGTAGCGTCCTCTTCACCGGCTAACGCCCGGGAGCCCATCATGATGGTCAACGCACCGATGGCCGCCGGAATGACCAACGAAAAGACTTCGGCGTGATACCAACCGGCCGGCGTCGACATATCGACGCCACCGACAATCCGGAGCAAGGCATCCGGCATAGCACTCGTGAGTTCCCCCAGCGTCGAGCTGAGCCCGTTGAACATCGGCCCAACCAGGACTGCGGTGTAGAAGATGGCGGCCGCCGAGATCGTCGCAGCAAACTGATGGTCGGTCACCGTCTTGATCGGAATGTTGGCGACCATCGGCTTCCCGGCCATGCGTTCAACGTATCCAGCGACCTTCGGATGACCCTTCAAGAGGCGTTCTGCCAGGGTGCCACCCGCCCCGGCCCGCAAGTCTCGTCGATTTACGCCGATCACCGCACCACCGATCAGCAGGGCTGTACCACCGACCAACACGGACAAGTCGATGAGGTCGATACCCGTTTCGATCGGTTTACTCGAATTGAAGTAGTACCAGGGAAAGATCCGTGCCACGTTCTCCAAACCATTGACCAAAGGTAGGAGGCCAGCGGCGAGGAACGAGAATATGAGGACACCAACCGACGCGCCTGAGGCTACGCCGGCATTCCCGGTCCAGGCTCCAATGAACAGAGCTAGACCACCCATGAACATCGTGAAGGCCATCAAATGAACGGCCATCGCGCCGAGCGTGAGGTCACCGATCTCGCTCCCTACGAGGCCGACCGCTACGACAACCGCACCCCACAGGAACAGCGATCCAACCGCGCTCATGACCAATAGCGCCCATGTCTTCGATAGGAGAACTGACGTCCGGCTGCGGGGATTGGCCAGAAGCAGCCCGAGGGTGCCGTCTCGTTCTTCTCCGGCGATGGCGGACGTCCCGATGGAGATGGCGATTCCGCCAAGCACCATCGGGGCGAGGAGATTCAGCATCTCCCCAAGAACGAAGGTGGTTCCGGTTCCTGCCCCGGAGAGCCCAACAGCCGAAACGACGGTTTCTGGCATGCCGGCTACGAGTTGGGCGATCAAGTCACCGACATCGCGGTAGATCCAAACCGCTCCAGCACCTAAAAGCGCCACCGCCAGAGCGGACAGGACAACCGCGACCGACCTGTCTCTGATGGATTTGGTAAAAATAGTGGCCAGCATCAGGCACCAACCTGCTCAGCGGGCTGCCCATTGCGGTAGTAGGCGAGGAAGATCTCTTCCAGGTCGGCTTCTGAGTGGGTGAGGTTGACAACATCATGATCGGTGGCCGCCCGAAGCAGTCCGGACATCGCCCCTTCGAACGACACCGTTGCAGCAGAACCGGCAACCTCAACACCTCGAACCCCCGGGACGGCGGAGAAGACCTCTTCGGCGATCGGTGCGGCGAAGTGGAACGTCACAGTTCGGATGGCTTTGTCCTTGAGAGCCTCCATGGTGTCAACGACCACGAGCTTGCCTTCACGGATGATCGCAACGCGATCCGCTACGCGCTCAACCTCACTCAGCGTGTGGCTGGAGAGGAAGACCGTTCGCCCGTCGGCCGCGACCTCGCGCAGCATCGCCTGAAACTCCTGTTGGACGAGCGGGTCAAGTCCGGTGCTTGGCTCATCAAGAATGAGTACGGAAGGCTTGTTCATGAAGGCCTGAATGAGCCCTACCTTCTGGCGATTTCCCGACGAGTATTCGCCGATCTTACGACTGAGATCGCTCATTAGACGATCAGCCAATCCGTCAACATACGTCCAGTCAACCCCTCCCCGAAGGTTGGCGAAATACTGAAGAAGTTCGCGGCCGGTGAGCTTCTTGTAGAGGGCCAGATCACCCGGTACATATCCGATGTGCTTGCGAATCTCGACCGAATCGTAGTGCGAATCGAGTCCCATGATGCGAGCGCTACCCGACGTTGGTCGGATGAGGTCAAGGATGGTCCTCATGGTGGTCGTCTTACCGGCCCCGTTTGGGCCAAGGAATCCGAAGATTTCTCCCTGGCTGATTGCGAGATCGAGATCCTCGAGAGCTTTCACCTCGCCATAGTGCTTGGTCAGGCCTTCTGTCACGATCGCTGGAGTGTCACTCATGCTTCTACCTTCGCTAGTCGTTCGGCCAGGCGGTCCATCAAACCCTGCCACTCTTCAGTAAAGAACTCGGCCACTAAAGCCAATTCACTCACCCGCTCAGGGCGGACGGTGGGGAGGACTCCGGCTGCCGAAGCCGCCAAAGCCCGCATCTGCTCCAGCCTCTCGAATTCGGCGTTCATGGACATCGACCAAACCGACTCCGGCAATTGGAAGTAACTGGCTCGGTCTTGCGGGAACGTCACCCGTTCGACGAGGCCGATCCGTTCAAGTTGGCGAATCTGAGTCGACACCGACCCGGTACTCATCCCGAGCGTGCTGACCAGATCAGCGGCCGATTGGTGGACCGGTTCACAGATCATGAGCCACCCAAGAATCCGCCCGGCCGATCGGCCCAGGGAGACGCTCTCCCAGAAGCGACCGACCCGTTCGACGAACAGCACCTGTGGTTCGGTTAGTTTCACAAGTTTCAGTATATCATGAAAGTAATGAAAACATCCGGGAACCGCCTACCGGCAGTTAACCACTCCGGGAGAGGGTTGCCGTCCGGTTATCCCCCGGTTATCAATCGATGCTGCACGATAAAGGACGTGGGAGAGCAATATGCACGTGAGCAATCGATTCGGGCCCCCCGCCTTGTTGAATCCGTCACGCGTACTAAGCGCCCTAACCGGAGCAGCTCAAGCTCTTCCACGACGCCAGCGTCCCTGCGGACACATCGAACGGACGCACCCTGGCACATCGGGCGGTCCTGAGGGGAGGAGGCGGCGAAAGCGTACAGCCTCCCACTGCGCTTCCTCCCCCACCGTCTGCCCGTTCAGGCGGCCGAGGAAACGACATCACCCAACAGGCTCCTACTCGGCTAGCGGGATCCTGACTTCGATCAGCGCACCGCCAAGCCCCAGACTTGTTCCTGTTACGACCGAACCCCCGACGCCTTCGGCGGTCGACCGGACTATGTCGAGGCCGAGGCCGGTCGATGCGGAACCAGACGATCCTCGCCCGAGGGCGGTTCCCGTCTCGAATCCGGGCCCAGCATCCTCGAACGTCAGATACGTATTGTCGGGGTCACTTCTCAGCTGAACCAACGCCGCTGATCCGCTCACTGAGTGGGCGAACAAGTTGTCGAATAGCACGTCAATCATGGCCTCTATGTCATGTTCGGTGAGACGAACCATCGCCGTAGGCACGGTGATAT
>JAGXFS010000007.1 GCA_024637275.1 Acidimicrobiia bacterium | reverse complement strand
TAGAGCCAGACGCACCCTTGGTCCATGAAAACTGGGCAACGTACGATGCCGACGATGATGTCTCGCGCCAGGCGAACGTCGCCTCGTTCACGTCGATCACCCGCGGCGATGTAGACGCGGCCCTCGCCCGGGCGGATCGGGTCATCTCCAGCCGATATGTCGCTGATGCGTCGCATGCCGTACCCATCGAACCCCGGGGTGTAGTCGCCCAATGGGAAGGCGACCGTGTCACGATCTGGTCCTCGACGCAGGTGCCGTTTCAGGCTCGCGACGGCGTCTGCGAAGTCCTTGAACTGCCGACCAATCGGGTACGGATCATCGTGCCGCACCTGGGCGGAGGGTTCGGTGGCAAATGCGGCTTCCACTACGAAGCTCACATCGCCGCTCTTGCGAAGGCCGCCCGTCGCCCGGTGCGGCTGGTGTTTTCGCGCGAAGAGGAATTCCTGGCGCCGGATCGTCGCCGGGAAGGCATGATTATCGAGATCACCACTGGCCTCAATGCCGACGGAACCATCGCCGGACGCCGGGCCTGGGTGGTCCTCGACAACGGCGCGTACAGTTCCGATGCCTCATTCTTCCCGCACATGGCCGCCATGCATGCGCTCGGTCCCTACAAGATCGATCACGTCCACGTCGAAGCCTCCAGCGTCTACACCAACCATCAACCGTCCGGTTCGGTGCGAGCTCCGACTGCTCCCCAAGCCTGCTGGGCACTCGAGTCACACACTGACGAGTTGGCCAAAGCCATTGGCATGGATCCTGTGGCGTTCCGCCAGTTGAACGCCGTCGACACAGGAGCGACCGGAGTGACCGGCCAGGTCTACGACGAGATCGGACTCCAAGAATGTATTCGAGAAGCGGTCGCCGCCAGCGCCTACCGCGACGAATTGGCAGAAGACGAAGCCGTCGGGGTGGCCATCGGGTGGTGGCCCACCTTCCCCGGTGCCTCTGGCGCCTACATCAAAGTCGACTCTGACGGGAAGGGCGTCATCATTACCGGCGCCCAGGAATGCGGAACCGGTGCGGTCATGACCCTGCCCTACCTGGCTGCGGCCGAGTTGGGCATGGCACCCGAGGATTTCGAGCTCGTCTACCAGGACACCAGCGTCGGACCTTACGACGAAGGTGCCACCGGTTCCCAAACCTTGCTGAACAACGGACGGGCAACGGTCGAAGCTGCCCGCCAGATCGCCGGTCAACTCAAGCAGCTCGCCGCCGAAAAGCTGGAGGCTTCCCCCGACGACATCGTGCTCGACAGCGGACAGGCTTTCGTGGCCGGATCTCCCGACTCGGGAATCACCATCACCGAGCTAGCCGCCATCGCCGCCGACGGGGAAATGCTGTTGGGGCGTGGTTCTGGAAGTCCTCCCGAGACGCCTGAAGCACCCAACACCGTGTCGTGTGTTGGCGACCAGGGCATGAACGGCTGGGCTGGACCGCAGTTTTCGTGTCATGCGGTGCGTATCCGGCTCGACCGGGACACCGGCGTCGTGCGAGTGCTTGAAGTGAACACCGCCCATGACTCGGGAGTGATCATCAACAAGGTCGGCGCATCCGGACAGGTTGAAGGCGGGGTCTTGATGGGCATCGGGCAAGCGCTGACGGAACGAACCGTCTACGGCGACGATGCCAAACAGAAGAACGCCGGGCTCCTCGAATACAAACTACAGACCATGGCCGACGCCCCGCCCATCACGATCCACTTCGCCGAGGTTTACACACCAGACATGGGACCGAACGGATCGAAACCCATTGCCGAAGCCCCCAACGTCGCCACCGCCGCGGCCATTTCGAACGCCATCGCCAAGCTGGTCGGGAAACCGGTCCGGTTGCTACCGATGACCGCCGAACGAGTCTGGGAAACGCTTCAGGAGGAGGGCGTATGAGCCTGACCATCGCCAACTCGATCGACGACGTCCTGACCGCGCTGGCAGCAGGTGCCCGACCGATCGCCGGGGGGACCGATCTGGTGGTGGGCGCGCGACAGGGAAAGTCACCACTCCCCGACTCGCTAGTAGCCATCGACCGCGTAGCCGCCCTATCTGAGATCGAGTCGGTTGACAGCCAGGTTCGCATCGGGGCGGGCGTCACTCACAGCCGCCTGATGAGCGACCCGCTCATTATTGAAAGCTATACGGGACTGGCCGACGCGGCCGCCCTGATCGGATCGCCCTCCACCCGCAACGTCGGGACCATTGGTGGCAACGTTATGAACGGATCCCCGGCGATGGACACCGGCGCACCTCTTGTGACGCTGGGTGCCGTGGTCGAACTCCGTTCTGTCGGCAACACCAGACAGGTTGCTTTGTCGGACTTGTGGACCGGACCGGGTCGGACCAGCGCCAATCCCGACGAACTCTGCGTATACATCGTGATCCCCCAAGCGCCCACTTCATCCGGTAGCGCTTATGTCAGGCTCGAATACCGCCGGGCCATGGAAATTGCCGTCGTCGGTGCGGCAGCGTCGGTGGTGTTGGCCGAAGATGGGACCATCGCGTCGGGGCGGGTGGCCATGACGTCCGTTGCCCCCACCATTGCGGAACTGGTAGGCGCAAGCGAAGCCATGACGGGAATGACCCCGGCCGAAGCCGTAACCGTCATCGCCTCGATGGCGTCGGACCAGGCGGTTCCGATCAGCGATTCGCGAGGGTCCGACCGGTATCGACGCCACACGATTGGCGTGATGGCAGCCAGGGCACTCGACGCGGCTACCCGCCGTGCGACTGGCGAAACGATCGGCGTCCCCGTTAATCGAAGTCTGGGAATTGGAGCGGCCCGATGAGCGAAGCATACGAATTGGAAGTCAACGGGATTCCCTACCCGATCAATGCGGCGATGGGCCGAAGCCTGCTGAGCGTTTTGCGCACCGAGGTGGGACTGACCGGCACCAAAGAGGGCTGCGACGATTGCGAGTGCGGCGCGTGCATGGTGCTGATCGACGACCAACCGGTCAACTCGTGTTCGTTTCTGGCAGCTCAAGCCCAGGGGCGCCGGGTCACGACTGTCGAAGGCATCCTCGACGGCGACAACCTGCATCCATTACAACGGAACCTTCTGGAAGAAGGCGGCGTGCAATGCGGGTTTTGTACACCCGGCATGATCATGTCGGCCCAGGCCCTGCTAACCCGCAACGCTTCGCCGACCGAGGAGGAAATACGGATCGGATTGTCCGGCAACCTGTGCCGGTGCACCGGTTATCAGAGGATCCTGGCAGCCGTTGAAAGAACCGCGGCCGAAGCATGAGGCCAACGTAGTGGACACCACCCCCGGCTGGGCGGGCCAAGCACTCAAGGGAGCCCGACCGGCCGTCTTCTGGTCGGACCGTCCTGATGCTCCCGCGGCCGCGCCGACCCTCAACGAGTCAGTTAACGCCGACCTCACCGTGATTGGTGGAGGATTCACCGGTCTGTGGGCCGCTATCCAAGCCCTTGAAGAACAACCCGGCCTGAAGGTGGTCGTTCTCGAGGCCGAGCGATGCGGGTTCGGAGCAAGTTCGCGCAACGGCGGGTTTTGTGACAGTTCCCTGACCCACGGTCTCGAAAACGGCCTGTCCCATTGGCCAGACGACCTCAAGACCCTCGTTCGTATGGGACGCGAAAACCTCGATGAGATCGATGAAACGATCGATCGTCATCGCATAGTCGCCGACTATCAACGGGCCCCGGGCGTCGATGTTGCGACCGAACCGTGGCACGTCGATGCATTGGAGCACAGCAAGGACCTCCATGCCGAGCACGGCCTCGACGTCGAACTGCTCGACACTGACACCATGCGGGCCCGGGTGAATTCGGCGACCTACGTCGGCGGACTCCTCCACAAGAACGATCTGGCACTGGTCGACCCTGGCCGGCTGTGCTGGGGACTGCGTCAGGCAGCGGAGTCTCTCGGCGCAACAATCTTCGAAAACACTCCTGCAACGGCCGTTTCCGTGGATGGCACCAAGATCGATGTCACCACACCGGGCGGTGCGGTCAGGTCCGAACGGGTCCTGATGGCCACGAACGCTTACCCGGGCCCGGTGCGGCGTCCCCGCCGGTATGTAATCCCCGTCTATGACCACGTCCTCATGACCGAACCCCTCAGCTCAGAACAGATGTCCATGATCGGATGGAAACAGCGCGACGGGATCGGCGACGCCTCTAATCAGTTCCACTACTACCGCCTCACCGAAGACGATCGAATTCTGTGGGGTGGCTGGGACGCCACCTACCACTTCAACAACGGACTCGACCCGCGACACGATCAGCAGGATGCGACGCATGGTGTCCTCGCCGAACACTTCTTCGAAACCTTCCCGCAACTCGAAGGACTACGTTTTAGCCATCGTTGGGGAGGACCGATCGCAACCACTACCCAGTTCACCGCTACCTGGGGGACGACCCACGAAGGGCGGCTCACGTGGGTAGCCGGCTACACCGGATTGGGAGTCGCGGCCAGCAGATTCGGCGCCAGGGTCGGCCTGGATCTCGCCTTCGGAACCACAACCGAGCGAACCGAACTCGAGATGGTTCGTAAGAAACCGTTCCCGTTCCCGCCCGAACCGTTGCGCTGGGCAGGGGTTCAGATGACGCGAAAAGCCATCCAGACCTCCGATAGCCACGGCGGCAAACGGGGCCTGTGGCTACGACTGCTCGACCGGTTTGGAGTCGGATTCGACTCCTAGGGGTCGCGCCGGCCCGGTCGCTCGCTAGCGACCGGCCGGAGGCTCGACAGTCGGGCGTTCCCGCCGGAAGGCGACCGGCTGTGACATGTCCGCATCGAGTTCCCTCGCATACCGGTGGCCCGAATACACCGAAGTGGCGATCGTCCCTGGTGCAAAACAGTCGCCGATACGCTCGATTTGAACTCGACCGGCCAGGGCGCGATACAAGTCGTCCCGGGGTGTCCGCGATGTGACCATCACAACGCTGGTGGCTGCCACATCCCTCGTGCGTCCGGTGTAGATGCATTCCAACCTCACCGAATCGGACTCCACGGCGGCCACCGAGGTGCCGGTGACGAGTTCGATGCCAAGGCTGAGGATGCGTTCTTGGATTCGATGCTGTTCCTCGGTGCGGGTCGTCCAAGTTGAGGCTTCATTGGCCGGAGTAACCAGAGTGACAGCAAGACCCGTTCTCCGCAGCGTTTCAGCCAGGACGCCGCCCATGTAATAGTGATCATCGTCGTACACGACGACCGGTCCCGTCGGCATCATCCCTTCCATGATGTCATCGGGCGTGATCACCGTCGGACTCTCCCATCCTGGAATCGGCTCGTCATGCCATCGACCCATCCCATCGCGGCGCCAATCGGCTCCTGTCGCGAGCACAACCCGATCGGCTTCAAATTCAAGAACTTGGTCCTCGTCGACCCGACTGTCGAGGAAGAATTCGACGTTGGATAATTTGCCGATCTGATGCAGTCGATAGTCGCTCACTCGGGCCCACGCCGCCAAACCGGCCAAACCCGACTCGCGCGTAACCCGGCCGCCGAGTTCTTTGCGTGCTTCCGCCAGCGTGACGTCATAGCCCCGCTTGCCGAGCGCCACGGCAGCTTCAAGTCCCGCCGGGCCCCCGCCGATGACCAGGATCGAGGAGTCCGACCCTTTGGCCGGTATCCGTTCCGGATGCCAGCCCTTGCGCCATTCCTCGCCCATGGTCGGATTCTGAGTACAGCGGATCGGGGTGCCGGTCTGGTCGCCGGTGTAGCAAATGTTGCAGCCAATACATTCGCGGATCTCATCCTCACGGCCCTCGGAGATCTTCAATGGGAGGAACGGGTCGGCGATCGACGGGCGGGCGGCGCCGATGAGGTCAACCACCCCCTGGCGTACGAGTCGCAGCATCGTTTCGGGAGACGTGAACCGTCCGACACTTACGACCGGCTTGCTTGTGACGCCCTTGACCCAGGACATGGTCGATTCCAGGGCCGCTTCAGGGACGAAGCGCGAGGTCCCCATCTCAAATGTGTAGTCGTGGACGGTGATGTCCCACAAATCGGGCAGATCCGCCATGAGTTCGATCATGGCCCGCGGCTCGGTGGTGATCTGATCGTCGTCGTCACCTCCGGTGCTTGCCGAAAACCGCACCGCCACGGCGCAGGTGTCCCCAACGGCCTCTTTCGTCTCTTCAATCAGTTCTCGTAGCAACCGGGTCCGATTCTCCAGCGAACCGCCGTACTCATCGGTCCGCTGATTCGAAGGCAACAGGAATTGGTGCAGAAGATACCAATGGGCCGCATACACGTACACGATGTCAAACCCGGCCCGTTGGGCACGACGAGCGGCTTCGACGTGCCACCGTTTCAGCTCGTTGATGTCGGCTCTGTCCATGGCCCGGGTCTGGACCGGGTCCCAGACTCCCGCCGGCCGGCTATGCGTGCCGAGCGGCGCTTCACGCGAGTAGTGGTTGGCGCTGGCAGCACCCCCGTGCCACAGTTCGACACCGGCTATGGCGCCGTGTTCGTGAATACTGTCAACGGTCAGGGCTAGCGCTCCGACGTCGCCATCGTCCCAAAGCGAAGCTGACGGATACGGCTCGTCGTCGGACGACGGATGGATCGAGCAGTACTCGGTACACACCGTGCCCCAGCCGCCTTCGGCCTTTACCCCTCGCAACCCAGCCAACGACTGAGGGCGTCGATAGCCCATGCCAGTGCAGTGCGGAACCTGATAGAAGCGATTTGGCGCCACGACCGGCCCGATACGGACCGGCTCGAAGAGAACATCAAATCTAGGATCTCGGGGCATCTCGTCCTCCATCCCCCGAATAGGCCAGAGGCCCTGGTCAGGCGAACCGACCGACCCAAAGGCGGACCGTCAATGTATCTCTGGGCACAATAGACCAACACCGGTATCGATTGCCGTTCTCGAAGTCCTACGTAAGACGTTCGCGAAAGACATCCATGAAACCGAATGAATAGGCGACCTAGCTGCGGCGACCTCGGAGTCGATTGCCGCTTCCTGGCAACGCGGATAGTCTGAGGCTATGGCCACAGAAGTTTCCATTGATATCGACGCCCCCATCGACTCGGTATGGGCGGATCTCGCCAACCTGGACAGTCACGTCGAGTGGATGGCCGACGCCGATTCCCTCACCTACCGGGGGGATCAGAAGACCGGAGTCGGCACCGTGATCGAGGTCCTCACGAAAGTCGGGCCGCTAAAAACCATCGATGTTCTCACCTTCACCGTCTGGGAACCGCCCCATACGATGATCGCGACGCATTCAGGGGTCGTGAAAGGCGAAGGCATATTCAGGCTCACCGACCTTGGGAGCGACCGCACCCGTTTCACCTGGGCAGAAGAACTCGACATGCCCTGGTATTTCGGGGGCAACCTGTTCCGCCCGCTTTCAGAGCCGGTTCTCCGTCTGATCTGGAAAAAGAACCTGCAGCGCCTCGCCGATCGGTTCTGAACAACCCGGCTATTCGCCGGTGAAGTCAGCCTTACGTTTTTCAATGAAGGCGGCCACACCCTCTTTGGCGTCTTCCGTGAAGAAAACCTCCTGAAATGCATCGGACTCGGCCTTCATGGCGTCGTCTATCGGCCGACCCCAGCCGTCGCCCATCGCCCGCTTCACCGCCGCCAGACCCAACGTGGCCTTGGTTGCCCAATCGGCCGCGTCGGCGAGTGCCACTTCGAGAAGTTCTTCGACGGGGAGCATCTTGTCGGCGAGGCCAATCGCCAGCGCCTCTTCTGCCCCGACCTGGCGGCCCGAAAAGTTCATTTCCTTTGCCTTTTGAAAGCCGACCACCCGCGGCAATCGTTGGGTGCCGCCGGCGCCGGGAATGATCCCAAGCAGAATTTCTGGCTGACCGACCCGGGCATTGTCGGCCAGGTACCGGAAATCGGCACCGAGGGCGAGTTCCAACCCACCGCCAAGAGCGAAACCCTGAATGGCCGCGATCGTTGGCTTCTTGAGCAGTTCAAGTCGGCGGATCACCGTGGCCAGGGTGGTGGCCAGTTCGTCCTTGACGCCTGAATCGAATGCCGCTTGGAACCCTTTGATATCGGCTCCAGCCGCGAAATGGGGTTCTCCGTAGATGACAACCGCCCGCACGGAAGGGTCTTCGGCTTGTTCAATCGCCACAGTCAGATCAGCTGAGAGCTCTTCGGAGATAGCGTTGACTGGTGGGCGATTGAGCGTAATCAGACCAACCGAACCATCCTGGATGAATTCAGCGAGCGCCATGTGACCTCCGGGTAATCGGACGAACAGTAACCTTAGGACAGTTGCGTCTGGATATGAGCCGCTCGACGGACGATTAAGCCGTAGGCCCTGGAACCCTGCCAGGTTTCTTGACCGCATCCTGCAAAGCAATCGTGGCGCGGGCCTCTGAAGGCGGCAGTACTGCCAGAGCAAATCCGGCGTGAATCGACACATCATCACCAATCTGGGCCTCCGGAACGCAGAGGAGACTGACCTGCCGAGACACACCATCGATCTCGACACCGGCGACCCTTGTGACATCATCACCACTGATGCTCCCGATTCGTCCGATCCTTGGCAGGCACATTTTGGGGGTCCTTCTTTCAGTGTGCAGGCGGACTTGACGCGCTGGCTTGCCCAATAAGGGACCGCACAGCTCGAATCGCCGGATCGATGGACGCTCGCACTGGCTCCGACATATCTCCCGCGACAACAAACGAGCTGGCTTCAATTCCCACCAGGGTGACTCTCTCAGGAAGCGTTCCAAGGGCAGCTCCAATCTGCACGGCTTCGAGCGGACCGAGCGAGTGGGACGAATGTGCCACACCGCCAAGGATCGGCTCATCGAGCAGTTCGAGAATCGTGACGGTTCCAGGAAGCTGATGGGTGCGGACGGCATCGATGATGATCACCCAATTCCGATGCTCCCAGGCCGCAATGAGATTCGTCGGGTCTCCACTGGACAGCAACACAGTGCCGTCGTCTACCAATCGTTCGGCGACCGCCAGGCCGATCGCGTCGTCACCACGATCAGGGTTGCCGATTCCGACAATCAGCGGTCGGTCGTCCCTCATCGGCGTTCCAGATTCAGTGTGAGGAAATGGGTTGCGCAGGAAATGCACGGGTCGTAATTCCGGATCGACTGTTCCAACTGGTGCTGGATCGTGTCGTCGTCCAGATCGAGGATCCCGCTGAGCAGTTGCCGCAGATCGGCCTCGATCTGGAGTTGGTTTTGTGAGGTGGGAGGAACGATCTGTGCGTCGGTCACGAGCCCTTCCTCGTCGAGGGCATAACGGTGATAAAGCAGCCCGCGCGGAGCCTCAGATGCGCCATATCCAACCGATTCGCGGAGAGGTGCCTCGGCGTAGGGAGCACCCAGCGATTCATAGCGCCCGATCAGGTCGAGACAGGTTGCCGCGGCGTGGACCATTTCAACGCTACGCACCATGATCGTCTTGAACGGATTGAGAACCGGTGGCGTGAGACCATGACGCTCGGCCGACGCACGGGCGAGCGGATGGAGTTGTTCGAAGTTCAGGTTGAAGCGAGCGAGTGGACCGACATGATACGAACCGCGACCCTTGATCCGGGCGACCAGTGCGTTCGACCATTCGATGTGGTCTTCTTCGAACACATCACCCCACTCGTGCACGGGAATGTCAATGCCACGATTTGACCGGATTCTTCCGCCGATGATGGCGTACTCGTCGGGATCGTGAAGGGCGACAAATTCATAGTCGGGTTCCAGGTCCGGATAAGAAAAGCCGGAGACCCAGTCCACCGTGGCCAGCGCAGCTTCAAGGGCCCATTCGAGGTCGGGAACCATCTCGTCCAAATCGCGTTTGGCGATTGCTTTCCAAAAGCCGCCGACACGAGGGTTTATCGGATGGATTTCTCGCCCCCCGATCACCTCCATGAGCCGATTACCAACCCTTTTGAGGCGCAGACCGCGTTTCACGAGATCGGGCGAATCTTGGGCGAGCTCGACGCCTCCGTGATATCCGAGAAAATCAGGTGCATGCAGAAGATAAACATGCAGCCCGTGGCTTTCGATCCATTCCCCAAAGTAGAGCATTCGACGAAGGTCCCGGATCGGCTCGCCAACCTGGATGCCGAGCGCGTCCTCGATCGCGTTGGCTGACGACGTCTGATAGGCGACCGGACAGATGCCGCAGATCCGGGCGGTGATGTCAGTTACTTCGTCGAACCGACGCCCCCGGAGCAACGCCTCAAAGAATCTCGGCGATTCAAAGATCCGGAACTTCAATTCGATGATCTCGTCGCCCTCCACGATCACATCGAGCGCACCTTCGCCTTCGACGCGTGTCAATTCGGTGACGTTGAATGAACGGCGAGTGTCATTCTTGTGCATATCGGGTGCTCGCTTCCTTGAATTGTGGGGCATTGACGTTGAATGTTCGGAGCGCCCGAACGAGGTCGGGCCGGGCAACACCGAGTTCATCCCACCATGCCGCCAGGGAATCGACGTTGGGACTCTCCGACGGTCCGAAGCACCCGTAACATCCTCGGGCGAAGGCAGGGCAGATCGCCCCACACCCTGCCCTCGTAATCGGACCGAGGCACGCCACACCATCGGCCACCATCACACATGAGGTGCCACGCTCCTTGCACTCGACGCACACCGAATACGTAGGGAGGGTCGGCTTTCGTCCAACCAGCAATGCCTGGACTACCTCCAAAAGTTGATACTTGTTTATCGGGCAGCCCGCCAACTCAAGGTCGACCTTGACATGATCGGCAATCGCCGTGGAAGTAGCCAGCGTCTGAATGTAGGCCGGTCGCGCATAGACAACCCGGACGAACTCATCGATGTCAGCCAGGTTGCGCAGCGCTTGTATTCCTCCCGTCGTGGCACAAGCGCCGATGGCGACGAGCATCCCCGACTGAGCTCGGATCTCTTGGATCCTCGTGAGATCGGCCGGTGTCGTAATCGAACCCTCGACGAGCGAGACGTCGTATGGCCCGCCCCGATGAGCCGTGGTCGCTTCCGGAAAATGAGCGATATCGATGCCATCGGCGACGGCAAGTAGCTCATCCTCGAGGTCCAAGAGACTCAGCTGACATCCGTCACATGAAGCGAACTTCCACACGGCCAAGCTCGGCTTCGCCATCTCACACCTCAGCGATCAGGTAGAAGGGCCCGGCGGTCGCCCAATTAAGAACGGGGCCGTCCTTGCAGATGAAAAGCGGCCCAAATTGGCAGTGACCGCACAAGCCAACGCCACACTTCATGTTCCGCTCCATGGTTAGCCAGATTTTGCCTCTAGCGACCCCGCGTTGCGTCAGGTCTGCGCCTACCGCATGCATCATGACGTCTGGCCCGCAGACCATGGCTGTGGTGCTTGCTGGGTCCAGTAGGGCTGCGTCCATCCTCGAGGTGACCAAACCGATAGGCCCGGACCAATCCGGGTCGGCACGGTCGAGAGTCAGATGCATCGACATGGCCGGATTCGCCTCCCATGCTGCGAGGTCATCCGCAAAGACCACCTCTGAGACCTCACGTCTTCCGTAAACAAGCGAGATCGACCGGTATCGATCGGCACGACGCAGCGCGGTGACGATTGCCGAGCGGAGTGGAGCTAATCCGAGACCGCCGGCCACGATGAGTAGATGATGCCCCTCAGCTGCTTCCATCGGCCACTCGGTTCCGTACGGGCCTCGCATACTGACCGAGTCGCCGGCTGATAGGTCGACGAGGGCTGAGGTGATCGCTCCTGCCCGCCTAATAGTCATCGCTAGTTGGGATGGGTCGGCGGGGTCCGATGAGAACGAGATGGGGACCTCTCCGAGCCCGGGCAGTCCAACCATTCCCATCTGAGCCGGGCCAAAGGCGATCGTGGCAAGACCGTCGGCGGGTTCGAAGGTCAGCGTCGTAACATCACTCGTCTCGCGCAGCACCCGGACCACCCGGAACGGCCGAGGAAGCATGGGATCTACCGTAGGCAGCGCTGCGAAGTCAAGCATCGATCTGCTCCCGCAGATGGCGGACTTCCTCGGTGAGATCGATGCCCACCGGGCACCAGGTAATGCAGCGTCCGCAGCCGACACACCCTGACGTTCCGAATTGGTCGAACCAGGTCGAGAGCTTGTGCGTCAACCACTGGCGATAGCGGGACTCGACGGTTTCCCGAACCGGGGAGCCTCCCATAAAGGAATAATCGAGGCTGAAACAGGAGTCCCAGCGCCGCTCCTCGCCCGCAGATTCATCACCAAGGCTCGTCACGGGTTCGGTTGTCACGCAGAAACAGGTAGGGCAGACCATCGTACAATTGGCACAGGTAAGGCACCGCTCGACAATCGTCTCCCAATAGGGATGTTCCGGTTGGGCACGCAACACGGAGTAGGCGTCGACTGGGTCCAACGTACGCTCCATAGAGTCGGCAGCGACCTCAAGAGCGACTCGGACTAGTTCTTCGTCATCGGGGTCTGCCGGATCCAGTCCGAGTTGGTCGAGAACCTCCTGACCGCGCTCTGACCCGGATTCGGCCACAAAGAAGTGCCGGGTATCCAGTTTCAGCTCAGTCAGAGCGATATCAAAGCCTTCCGAAACCGCCGGGCCGGTGCCCATCGAGGCACAAAAGCAGGTCGAGGCCGGCCGGGTGCAATTCACTACGACAAGAAAGAGATCCCGCCGTCGACGGGCGTAATCCGTATCGATATACGGACCACCCAGAAGTGCCTCGTCCTGGACCGCCATTGCAGCCGCATCGCATGGACGAGCCCCGATCACTGCCACCGGCCTAAGGTCGGGAACGGACGAACGAAAGATGATTCCCTGGTCGGTGTTTTCGGTGGTCCACACCTGGCGGCGGGAGGGAAATAGGGTGGGTTTGAGGCTGGTCGGACCTACGGCGTACCCGAAAAGCTCGCCATCGCTAGTGGCTTTGATGTAGTACCGACCCGGCGACATCTCATCGCGAATCCCCTCGGGTAGGTCCGCCGTCGAGTCGATTGAACTCAGCGTTACGACCCCGCTGTCAAGTGTGGGTCCGAGTACCTCAAATCCTCGCTCGGAAAGGACCGCTATGAGGTTATCAAGATCGGTCGGAGCGAGTATCGCCCTTTTCACTGTGCACTCCTGGTGGCCTGAGAACACGGTAAGGGTCCTACTAACCGGTCGCTAGTGACATTCGCCTCAGGACGACGGGGCAATTCTGCGGCATTGTCACCGGTAAGGAACTACGGAGGACACTTGAACACTCGAAAGAGCGGAATTCAGTGGGCGATGGCGACTGCGACGATCAGCGGCCTGGCTATCTACGTCAACAGTTTCGGAGTGCTTGCCTGGAAAACAGCCGGCGGTTCCGCGGTCTACACCACCGCCAAAAACCTCATAGCGGCTGCGATCCTGCTCGTCGTCTTCTGGAGGATGAAGCCCAACGAACGCCCACCGGAGGCCGCGCCGGCAACGCGACATCGGGTTGGGTTGGGAGTCGTCGCGCTGATTGGCGGCGCCTTGCCGTTTCTGCTGTTCTTCGAGGGCCTATCCAGAGCGACATCTACGCAGGCCGGATTCCTCCACAAGACCCTGGTGATCTGGGTTGCGCTGCTGGCCGTACCGCTCCTGAGGGAACGCCTCCGATGGCCACATGTCGTGGCGATTGGCCTGCTGATTGGCGGGCAAGCCGTCGTGCAGGGCGGCCTCACAGATCTCTCGATGGGTTCCGGCGAGATGCTGGTACTTGTGGCGACCTGGTTGTGGGCCGTCGAGGTAATTATCAACAAGCGCCTACTCCAGGTATTCAACCCTCGAACCGTCGGTGTGGCGCGAATGGCCGGCGGCGGTGCCCTGCTCATCCTGTACGGATTCGCTTCAGGCCAAGCCGTGTTGTGGTCAGCGCTTGGCGCTACCCAGATCGGCTGGGTGATCGTCACCGGATTGCTGCTTTCGGCCTATGTGTTGACCTGGCTGACAGCCCTGTCGCGTGCCGGGGCAGTTGACGTAACCGCAGTGCTGGTGGGAGGGGCGGTTGTGACGGCCGTGTTGTCCGGCTCGATCGGGTCGGCCGGTGTCCCGAGCCTTCTTGGCCTGGTACTGGTTGCCATGGGAGTTGCCTTGGTTTCGGTTACCCGACCTATCAAGGCACTTGCCTCATCGTGAACAACCCGATCGGGGGCGCCGGCGTTGCCTCGGGACCTCTGGTCTTCGCACGCTTTGCCCTGCCACCCAACCAACAGGGCTATTGCGGGCCTTCCAGTTCTCCGCTGGCCGAATACCTTGAGGCGGGGTTCGACGACGGTGGCCTCGCTCCCCTCGCCCATGCGTTCGATGGGGCGTGGCCGTACCTCCATCTCATCGCCGTTCAATCAGGTATCGGCGACCCCCTCGACCGCAGAGTGGTGGAAGGCTATTGGCTGGGAAGCGCTCTCGCTTCGACCATCGACGTGAGTGCGCTTGGAAACTCGATGCGGGACCGTTTTTCACCAAGGCGAGGCTGGGCCGGATTATCCGACGGATTCAGCGTCCATGGTGGGGACCCAACGCACGCTTACCACGTCTTCAACGTGTATCCGTGGCTGGGATTGCTGAGGTCAGGGCTGTTGGAGCCAGGCCTCGAAGTTCTTGACCGGTGCCGAATCCGATGGGGCCGGGTTTTACGCACGAACCCCGCCGGCATCCTCGTTTCGTCGCGCCGACTGGAGTTCTCCAACGGAATCCTGAGCCTAGGGAGCGAGACAGTTGAGGTGGTCGCGGCCGTTCCCGGGCTCACTGACGTGTCTATCGGCGATGACGTCGCGCTGCATTGGGGGTGGGTGTGCGCCCGACTTCCGGGACATCAGCTGCAGAACCTCAAAAGCTCACACGCGAAAGCACTCCGACTGGCAAATCTGTCAGGGGCTTCTCGCCAAGTGGTCGGTTGAACCTTACGAGGTTGCTTCGACCGAGACCACGCCGGGGACGCGATCCTGGAGGATCCGTTCGATGCCAGCTTTGAGGGTCATCATCGACATTGGACACCCACCGCAAGCACCAACCATTTGTAGATTCACGACGCCGTCATCGACTCCGAGCAGCACGAGATCACCGCCATCGGCTTGGAGCGCCGGGCGGATATATTCAAGTGTCTCGCTGAGAAGTTCAATATCAACTTCCTCGAGCGGTTCACGCGAAGCGGTTTTGATGGTTACTTCGGTCATATCGCCCTAAACAACCTTCCAGAGCTGTCGATTATTTCCTAATTGTACTTCAGGAGGCTGACAAGACCGAGTTGAACGTTCCTGTCGTGCCGTCTGGATAGCGCAACTGCCCGACCACTCGTAACGTTCCGCTTCGATCAACCGGCCAGAACAGCCTCACAGGACCCCGTTCTACGGCGGTCCATCGCGTCACGGCCACGATCCTGTCGCCCCGATAGACAACGATTCGCCCTTCAGCAGGTTCAGCGACGAACCCCGCTACTGACACGACTTCGGAGCCCGGGTTCACCGCTTTTGACGAATTCGCCAACGACTTGGGGACATCCCATCCCGGCGGTGGTGAGACCTTGACCCGCTCTCCGATCGATTCCATGCGCCAGGGACCCTCGACCCCCGAGATTGCCAATCTCCCGTCGATATACACGTCAACCGGACCTGTTTCCAGGTCCACCCGGTCCAGTTTCCAGCCGAGACCCACCGTGATCAGGTCAGGGAATTCGAACGCGGTCGGGGTTAATCCCACGTAGTAGTGGCTGAGAATGCCCTGGTAGTCATCGCCGGCATCGGCGCGGGCTTTGGCACCGAACTGGGACATCCCGACCAGGTGACCCCATCCGTTCCCGGCGATAACGAACTCGACGTACTGGGGCGGGCCATCAGATCGACCGTGATCAACCACGAGCGTTCGATCGACTTCGAAGGTTGGCGAAAGGACCACCTGGGGGTAGCGTCGGCCATCGGGCCGAAGTGCGGGATAATCGTCGGGGAACAGCCTCTCGGCCCACCGGTTCATCGTGCTACGAAACGTCCACGTGTCTACGGAACGAAGACCAGCCGACGACCGAATCTCAACCATTGATGGCCCCTCACCGTCGGGGGCGACGACGACGTGGACATCGAAGAGGACATCTCCGCCGAGTCCAGCCGCTTGCAGTATCTCGGTCAGGTGTTCGATGGGAACGCCATAGCTCCATTCAACGAACGGGCTGTCCTCATCCGCAGAGTCGACGGCCACAAGATAGGGAAGGTCTCCTGACGACGTGAACACATCGGCCACATGACGGGTCCGCCCTCCCGTCGTGGACGAGTACAGAGCCTGGGCGGGACTGCCGTTATACATGAGGATCTCGCTGTTCGTCTGGCTCACCGCATCAGCCCATCGAGGGTCACCACCGCCCAGATAAACCTGGCAAGCGGTCGTAGCGCAGATATCAAAGCCGTAGGTAACACCGCTTCCAGCCCGCCCCCGGCTCAGCGTCCACGCCAGATAGGTCCGGGCAGCCACGGCCTGGGCCTTGAGTGATTCAAGGGGCCACTCGGCAGGTACTTCCCGAATTCCGACGAGGTAGCGCTCCGGCTCAACCTCGTTGATGATCACCAGCCCGCTGGTCCGTCCGTCGACGATGAACCGGCCCGGATACTGCTGATCATTCCAGCCAACCGCGACGTCGTCGACGGCCACTAACTCGATACGGTCGGTCGTGAACGATTCGTCGGACGACGGCTCGACATCCTGCGCCGCTCCGAGCGATACGAAGGCGAGCACAAGAATGAGGGGCCGGACGAACCTATCCGGCAAGACGTTCGATTTGTGCTCCGAGCGAAGCCAACTTCCCGACAAAATCTTCGTACCCTCGATCGATATGTGAAACGTCGCTGACCGTTGTAAACCCGTCCGCCGCCAGGCCCGCAAGGACCAAAGCGGCTCCAGCCCGAATATCGAAGGCGAGAACCGGACATCCTGACAGCGCTGGGACCCCCCGCACTACGGCATGTTGCCATTCCGTCGTGACGTCGGCGCCCATTCTTGCCAGTTCACCGATATACCGGAACCGGGAGTCATACAGATTCTCCGTGACGATCGACGTGCCTTCGGCACTGGCTAGCAGAGCCACCATCTGCGGCTGCATGTCGGTATGGAAACCCGGGAACGGTAACGTCGCGAAGTCGACCGCCTTTGCCCGCTTCGGACCGGCAATGGTGAAGAAGTCATCACCACGTTCCACCTCGCAACCGGCTTCTTCCAGTTTGCGCAGTTCCATCCGCAGGTCGGCCGGCTCACAGTTGCGCACCGTAACTTCTCCCCCGGTGATAGCACCGGCCACCGCGTAGGTCCCTGCTTCGAGCCGGTCCCCGATCACGTGATGTTCGACCGGGTGGAGCTCGCTAACCCCATCGATGGTGATGGTGTGGGAACCGGCACCGTCGATGCTGGCACCCATCGCGTTCAGCTGGGTGGCGATGTCCTGGATTTCTGGTTCACGGGCGGCGTTGTTGATGACCGTCTCACCATTAGCTAACACGGCAGCGAGGATGGTGTTTTCGGTCGCCCCGACCGAGGGAAATTCGAGATCGAGAGTCGCTCCCTGGAGTCGACCTTCCACCCGCCCCGTGAGGACGCCGTGCTCCAAGGTGAACTCGGCGCCCATCTGCCGAAGCGAATCGAGATGCCAGTCGATCGGTCGACTTCCCAGGTCATCCCCACCTGGGAAGGCGACTCTGGCCCGACCGGTTCGGGCAAGCAGCGGACCCAACACGATGATCGAAGCCCGCATCGCCCTGACCAACTCGAGTGGCGCCTCCGGATTCAAGGCTTCCGGCACCTCGACGGTCAACGTATGGCCCTCAAACTCGCACGAGGCTCCAATGTGATCGAGCACCTGGCCCATAATCGAAACGTCGAGGATTCCCGGCACGTTCGTGAGTCGATGGACACCAGGCGCCATGAGCATCGCCACCATCTCTTTGAGAACGGCATTCTTTGCTCCGAGAACGGCAACTTCCCCATTGAGGACGGCGCCGCCGGTAACCTTGATCTTCTCGTCGAGCCCTAAAGCGTGCGTCACCCGCGCATTGTATGTCCGGGACCGCGACTGTCTGGACGTTTTCGAGTGCAGGGCCCTTCTCATCGCGATCTCATCTCGACATGCCATCATGCCTGGCATGCGCATCCTCGTCGTTGACGATGACCCCAAAATCGCGGCAGCCCTCAAGCGGTTGCTGACTTATGAGGGCTACGCCGTTTCGGTCGCTTCCGACGGCGAGGCCGCGCTGGCCGAGATGCTGCGCGTCAACCCTGATCTCATCCTTCTCGACCTCATGTTGCCCAAAATCGACGGACTCGAGGTGTGTCGGAGAATGCGGGCAGCTGGAGACCAAACGCCGGTTCTGATGCTTACCGCCCGATCGTCCGTACCCGATCGAGTGGCGGGCCTCGATACCGGAGCGGACGACTACCTGGTCAAACCGTTCGCTCAGGAAGAGCTGTTGGCCCGGATTCGCCGGCTTCTGCGAACAAGTGAATCCAATGAGATCCTCACCCACGGACCTCTCCGACTCGACGTCGAAGCCATGGAAGTGGCCGTCGACGGCCACAATGCCCAACTCACGGCACTTGAGTTCCGACTACTCGAGTACCTCATGCGCAATGCCAGGATCGTCTTGTCACGCGCTCAGATCCTCGACGCAGTGTGGGGACTCGACGCCTTCACCACATCCAACGTGGTCGACGTATACGTGCGATACCTCCGCCAGAAACTCCCGGATGCGGCGCATTGCATCCAGACCGTGCGGGGGGCCGGATACGTGCTGAAAGAATCATGAGCCTCCGCCTCCGCTCCACGCTTGGCAGCATGGCGGCCGTGTTTGTGGCGATCTTCGTGTTTGGAGCCGCCATCGGCTGGCTTGTGCGCATCTCGGCTCCCGCTGACCAGGAAAAACGTGTCGCCGCACAAGCAGCGGCACTTGCCGCACTCGCCGAAACTGCGCGACCCGAAACGGTCTCGTTCCCGGAAGGAGACTTCTACCTCCTCGACGACGAGCTAAACGTCATAAGCGCCACGACCCGACTCAGCGACGAAGCGGACATCTTCGATGTTCTCGCCCCGGTCGCTGGTCCTGGAAAAACGGTCATCTCGGCCATCGAAGCCGAAGGCGTCCAGTACCAGGCAACTGCGGTTGGTTGGAGGAACGATGATCTAGGCCGGTCGGGCGTCGCCATCGTCTATGAGAGGACCGATCGTGTCGACGAACAGCTCGCAGGTCTACGGGCGGTCGTTTGGCTCGCGGCGATCTTCGCAACGATCACCGCCGGAGTGGCTGCATGGTTTGCATCAGGTCGGGCGCTTCGTCCCTTGAGGTCCATCGCCGAAGCAGCCGACGAGATCGCAGACACAACGACCGATCGGCTCCCGCCAGCGCCCAGAGATGACGAGATCGGCTCCCTCACGGCCAGCCTCAACGGAATGCTCGATCGGCTAGCCGCCGCTCGCGTTCAGCTCCGCGAAAGCGTGACCCGGCAGGAACAGTTCGTCGCCGACGCCTCGCATGAACTGCGCTCACCGATGACGACCATCCGAACCAACGCCGAGTTTCTCATGTCCCGGCCCGACGCCGCACCCGAGGACATCACAAACGCCGCGGCGGACATCGTCGCTGAGTCCGAGCGAATGTCGATCCTGGTCGACGACCTTCTGACTTTGGCCAGAGCCGACGAACGGCAGGCACTCCGCTCCGAACCGGTCAACCTGACCGGCATGCTCGCCCGCTTGGCCCACGACCTCACGTCCGCCCGTCGGCCGATTCAGCTCGCCGTCACCGACAAAGTGACGGTCAACGGGGATGGAGCCGCTCTGGAACGCCTCATCCGAATCCTCATAGACAACGCCCTCCGATACGGTGCAGGCACGGTCACCCTCGGCCTCCAAAGGGCGAGCAACGAGGCGATACTGACCGTACAAGACAAGGGTCCGGGATTTCGCTCGGGCCAACTCGACAAGGTGTTCGATCGCTTCTTTCGCGCCAACCCCGCCCGGTCGCCGCAAGGGACAGGCCTCGGTCTCGCTATCGCCAGGTCAACAGTCGAGGCTCACCAGGGCACCATTCGGGCTGAAAACGCCAACCCGGGAGGGCGAATCGTCGTATCCCTGCCGATACCAGCGACAGTCTCATCAACCGCTAATCCACCGCCAATCTGAGACCAATCGTCATGCCCGAAGGTAAGGGCATGACATCACACCAACTGCTTCTCCGCATTATCCTGATCGTTCAGGCAACCCTGCTGGGCGTCAGTGGTCTCGAGAGCCTGGTCCTGGGCAACCCGCTGGCGCTCCTCATACCGGGCCTCGCCACGGTGGGTTTGATGCTCGCGATCCGGCGCATCGACTGGATCCCGACCTGGTCACGCCGCCGGATCCGCATCGTGGAATGGATGATCCTCGTCACGGCTGCCATCAATCTCTTGCTGGCCGTCTTCATGAACCAGCGGCTTCTCGAGCCAGTGGTGATCGCCACCCAGGTCATCGCACCGATCGCGGTTCTACGACTCCTCAAACTCTCGATCACTCCTCCCGCCCTGCCCGCCCGAAAGGATCTCGTTCATGGTTCCCGTTGATCAGTACCTCATTTCACCCCTGTATCGAACCATCGACGAGCACCAGACTGCAGCTGCGTTCCTGTTGATCTCCGCTCTGGTGTTCTGGTGGGCTCGAAAAGCTCGCCCGGACACCCGTCGGGGACACCTTTACGAGTCCTTCGGCCAGCTCGGCCCTAGCCCCAAGACGGCCGTCGCAGCTATGGCATTCAGCTCGGTGGCCCATTTCGGGCTCGTTTTCGGCCATGAACCTAACGGGCTGACCCTTGGCTACCTCGCGACCGCTGCCGCGATGGGGTACGGGATTCGAGTTGTGATGACCGGCGGGCGGTGGCGCCGCTGGAGCGCCGGGCTGCTGGGCGGCTCATTGGCGGCTTTCGCCTTCGCGACAGTCGGTGGGACTGCGCCCGATCAGATTGCCATGTTGACAAAACTGGTCGAGCTCACCGGGCTAGCAGCTGCTCTGTCCCCGATGCCCGGGGTTCGTCTGGCACGGGTGGGCACCGCCAGCCTGGTGATCGTCACGGCTGCATTGTCGATCTCATCCTGGGCGGGCGCGTTCAGCTCGGGCGGAGGCCATCATCATGGCGACACTCCACCACCGGCGGTGGCGCTTCCCCACGGGGAAGACCGGAACCCGACCGATAGCGAACTGCTCGCTGCAGACGAATTCCACCGCCGGGTGGTTGAGGAGCTGGCTCCGTACCGCGACGCCGCCGTCGCTGCCGAAGCCGGCTACAAAATCGGCAAGATCACCACCCTCGACTTCCACGCAGACAACCCCTCCTTCAAAAATGACGGGCGAATCATGGACCCGGCCCATCCCGAGACTCTGGTCTATGCGGCCGGACCGGACGGACCGGTTCTCCTAGGGGCGATGTTTCAGATGGACGAACTGGGTGACACCGGACCAGCGATTGGGGGGCCGTTGACCGTTTGGCATGCGCATGACCACGTGTGCATTTCGTTCACGGGAATCACCGGGGCGGTTTCGCCGCTTGGAGCGTGCTCACTTGGATCGGTGGCGATTCCGATCACGAACGAGATGATCCACGTCTTCGTTTTGGATGGAGCCCCGGATCGATTCGGCGAACTCTCAGACGATTGGATCAAACAAGCCATCGGTTTCTAGCCCTCCACCCTATGCGCACCGCTAGCGTCAGAACCTATGCGTGGTGCAGTCTGTTACCAATTCGGAGAGGCTCTCGAGGTGGAAGAGCTCGAGCTGCGTCCACCAACGACGGGATCGATCACCGTCAAAGTGGCCGCGTGCGGTGTTTGCCACTCGGACCTGCACTACATCGACGGGGCGTGGGGTGGCGAATTGCCCGCCCTCTATGGCCATGAAATCGCCGGGACGGTGACCGAGGTTGGACCGGGTGTATCTCAACTCCTGATTGGACAACGAGTGGCGGCGTCCCTCATCCGTCGGTGTGGGAGTTGCCCGTTCTGCCGGCGCGGGCAGTCATTTCTGTGTTCGGGGACTTTCGCTCTCGACGCCGAGCCGCACGTGTTTGGCCGGACGGGGCCGGTGTGGACTGCCATGAACACCGGCGGTTTCGCGGAGTACGTCACCGTTGATCAATCCCAGGTGGTGGCGCTACCGCCCGACATACCACTGACCGTCGCTTCGCTGCTGTCATGCGGCGTCATCACCGGATACGGAGCGGTCACCAAAACCGCATCCGTGCCAGGAGGTAGTTCCGTCGTCGTAATTGGCATGGGTGGTGTCGGACTTAACGCCATCCAGGGAGCGGTGTCTGTTGGTGCAAGCCCCCTCATCGCCGTCGATATCGTCGACGACAAACTCGCCGTGGCTGAATCCTTCGGAGCAACGGCAACCGTCAACTCGTCCACCGATAACGCGATTGAAACGATCATGGACCTAACGAACGGGCAGGGCGCCGACTACGCATTCGTGACCGTCGGCATTGGGCCGGTTATCGCACAGGCAGTCGAGATGATCCGACCAGGTGGCACGGTCGTGGTGGTCGGTATGCCCGCCGACGGCGTCATGGTTCCCGCTGAGGCCGCCAATCTGGCTGACCGATCTCAATCGATCGTTGGATCCAAGATGGGCTCCTCAACTATCGCCAACGACATTCCCCACCTGATCGATGAGTACCGGGCAGGGCGCCTGAAACTCGACGAACTGGTATCGGGCGAGTTCGCACTCGACGACATCAACGAGGCCATCGACGGGGCGAGAGCCGGAACGGCATTGCGCAACGTCATCGTTTTCTAATGCGATGCCCCGCCCACTCGTGAAGATATCCGACGCCCGTACATTCGTTGTGGCCAACCCACCACCCCACTTCGGCGGTCCCTACTTCGTGTTCGTCAAGCTCACCACCGACCACGGAGTCACTGGCATCGGTGAGGCCTACTGCGCACCGTTCGGACCCGAGACCGTGGCCACCATGATCAGAGACACCTGCGAACGGTTCGTGATCGGTTCCAGCCCGTTCGATATCGAGTCTCTGTCGCGACGTATCTATTCAGCCGGCTATACCCAGCGTCCTGACATTTCCATGGGCGCCGTCCTGAGCGCCCTCGAAATGGCCTGTTGGGACATCGTGGGCAAGGAAACCAATCAACCGGTCTACAACCTGCTTGGCGGCCAGGTCCGGGACCGCTTGCGCACGTACACGTACCTTTACCCCGACACGGTTGACGGGACCGACGACGGCACCTACTCAGACCCCGCTCGGGCAGCCGAACGGGCTGCCCACTATGTAGACCTTGGCTTCACGGCCATCAAGTTCGATCCAACCGGTCCCTACACGGCATTTGATCCTCGCCAACTCAGCCTCGAAGCTCTCGATCGGTCTGAAGCGCTCCTCGGGGCGGTCCGCGAAGCCGTCGGCAGCCGATGCGACCTCCTGTTCGGAACGCATGGCCAGATGACGCCGGCAGGAGCTATCCGACTAGCCAGGCGTCTGGAACGGTTCGACCCGCTGTGGTTCGAAGAACCCACCCCACCCGACCATCCGGACGGTATGGCCCAGGTGGCGGCCGCAACGACCATCCCGGTGGCGACGGGCGAACGCCTGACCTCGAAATATGAGTTCGCCGCGGTGCTCCGGGCGAAGGCTGCCGCCATCCTGCAGCCCAACCTCGGGCGTTGCGGAGGCATTCTCGAAGCCAAGAAAATCGCCGCCATTGGCGAGACCTATCACGCTCAGATCGCGCCTCACGTCTATTGCGGTCCGGTGGCGGCGGCCGCCGCGATCCAGGTGGCGACAACCATTCCCAACTTCCTGATCCTCGAGGGCATCGAGATGTGGGGCGGATTCCACGCCGAAATCCTCAAGAAGCCGATCGCTTGGGAGGACGGATATGTGTTTCCTCCCAACGCACCAGGTCTGGGAGTCGAACTGGACGAAGCTGTCGCCGACGCCCATCCGTACACCGGTGATGAGCTCCACCTGAACTCGGCCGGGTCAACCGAAGACTGACAGGTGTCACGAGCCCTGAGGGACGCCGACTAACGTAACCCCAACCGCGAAGGAGATTTTGGTGCGTATCGCAATCGGAGCCGACCACGCTGGCTACGTCCTCAAAGACAAAATCGCCAAACGGCTTGCAGAAGCCGGCCACGCCGTTACCGACTTTGGTACCCACTCAGCCGAATCGGTCGACTATCCAGACTTCGCGGCGGCCGTCGCCAATGCGGTGAAGGATGGAAGATCCGAACGGGGTGTGGTCATTTGCGGATCGGGCGCCGGGGCGGTTATCGCCGCCAACAAGATCAAAGGTGTCCGGGCTCTCATGGGATGCGATGTCTACACCGCCCACCAGGCGGTTGAGCACGACGACGCCAACGTCATCTGCTTCGGGTCACGCACGCAAGGCGAACTGGTCATCTATGAGATTCTTGACTCGTTCCTCAAAGCCGAATTCATCAAAGAGGAACGCTACGTCCGACGACTGAACAAGGTCAAGGTGCTCGAAGCCGACTGACCCGATTTGATCGTCACCGGGCGGTTAGCCACTCCCCGATCTTGACCAGGATCTCCTCGTGGACTTCCTCATTGGTCCGGCCCGAAGCCTTCCGGACCCGCATCGAATGGTCACCGTCCTGAACTTCGAACGTTTCCACCTTGGAAAGCGGCCGAACCCACTTATCGAATAGGGCCATCTGCGACAACGGGTCCCTGGTGCCGACGATAAACAACATCGGGACGGTTATATCGGGCAGGTGATTCTTCCTGAGCTTCTCCGGCCTTCCTGCCGGATGCAGTGGATAGGCATGCAGGATCACGCCTTCAATGTCCGCTGCTTCAGCCGCCAGGTATGTCCCCATCCGTCCGCCCATGGAACGGCCCATCAAAACCACCCGATCGGTAACGTTCTCTGTGAACCAATCGAGCACCGACTGGTGAACCGCTAAAAGTCGCGCTTGTGGGTCAGGTCGTTTGCTGCCGCGCTCGGTATAGGCATAGTTGAACGTCATCACCGGATAACCGAGCCCGGCAAGACCATCTCTCAACGCCACCATCATGTGGTGATCTTGATCGGTCCCGGCTCCGTGAGCCAGCAGCACCCCGGGTTCCTTGTCCGCCCTGATCAAGCGACCGGTGACAGAGCCACCTTCCCAGTCAACCGCCACGTTTTCGATACTCACAGGGCCGAGTCGCTCTCTTCGCCGACCGCAAATACCGCCGAGTGCCCATCACGCAGCGTCGGCTTGAGGACCTTCCCTGACGCGTTCCTGGGAAGCATGTCGGTCCGGAACTCCCACTGGCTTGGAACCTTGAACGAGGCCAGGTGCTCACGGGCGAACTCCTCAAGTTCACCAGCCAGGCTGGCTCGCTCATGCTCGACAACGACCACAGCTTTGACCTCCTCGCCCAGTTCTTCATGAGGCACGCCGATCACCGCAACGTCTACCACTTTGGGGTGAGCAATCAACACGTTCTCGACCTCGACGCAGTAGATGTTCTCACCGCCTCGAATCACGACATCCTTGGCCCGATCGGTGATGTACAGGAAGCCCAAATCGTCCAGGTAGCCGATATCGCCGGTACGGAAGTATCCGTCCACGAATGCTTCGGCGTTGACATCTGGTCGATTCCAGTAGCCGGAAATGATGTTAGATCCTTTTGCCCAGATCTCTCCCGTAGCTCCGACAGGAAGGGCATTCCCTTCCGGATCGGCGATCCTCAACTCGGTGGTCGGGACCGCGACACCTACGGAGTTGGGGTGGTCGTGATAGTCATCGCCGACATTGAGTGTGAGCAGCGGCGAGGTCTCAGTCAGTCCGTAGCCCTGGATCACCCGACCTTTCAAGCCAGGAAAAACGTGCTCGATGCGCCGGAGGAGCGCTGGAGCGCATGGCGCCCCGCCGTAGGAGATGGCCTTGACCGACGAAAAGTCGCGATCGACATAGGCCTGCTCATCAATGATGCGAGCGACGATGGTCGGTACCCCACCAAATCGAGTGACCTGTTCAGCTTCGATCACCCGGGCAGCCTCATGCGGGTCAAACCGACCGGGTGGCATGAATACCAACTTATGTCCGGCGTAGACGTAGGGAATCATCGTCGACATAAGCGCAGTCGTGTGAAACAAAGGAATGACTGTTAGGTCGATGTCCTGAGTTCGATGCTTGTCCCGAGCGCCAGATTGTGAGGGCGGCGAATCCGATTGATTGGAGGCTTTGTTGTGTTTACCGATCGCTCCAAAGACCGCAGCGGCATTCATAAGATTGGCGATGATGTTGCGATGGCTGTTCGCCGACGCCTTTGGTCGTCCAGTTGTCCCCGACGTATAGAACAATCCAGCCGGTTCATCCGTGTCGCGGCGGGTCCCATGGTCATGGGGCTGATCGGCCAGGACATCACCGAGCCGAAGAGCACCGGACGGAATCTCCCCCTCGCCCCACACGACAACCCGGTCGGCGGCCATGCCCGCTTCAATGGCCGCCCCGGCTCGGCGAGCATCACAGAGAACCACTCTCGTCTCCGAGTCAGCTATCCCGAAGGCCAACTCCTCGGCGGTCCACCAAGCGTTGAAGGGAACCGCTACGCCATCCATCGCCGTGATTGCCCAAAAGGACACCACCCAGTCCGGCGCGTTGGACCCGAGGATGGCGATCCGGTCACCACCTTCGAGACCGAACCGCTGAACGAGACCTCTGGCGAGAAGTAGCGCTCGCTCCATCGCCGCGGCATACGTGTACCGAGTCGCTCCCTGCACCAGGAACTCCCGGTCGCCGTGTTCCTGGCCGACGCCAATAAGAAAACTCAGATGGTCTGGCTGATCGACGAATCCCAGCTGACGCACTCCACGAATACTGACCTCAGCGAGTTCGAAGCGCCCTCCGGGACCGGTGAGTTCACGGAGATACGGTGCGTAAACGGACATCAACGTGACCTTAGTGGTACCCAATTCGGACGGTTGCGCAGGTGACCTACTCGTTCCTCGTAGATTGGTAGTGAGCAAACAAGGACCCACAGATGAATGTGATCGTATTGCCAACGCCGGACGCCCTCGCCACATACGCAGCCGGCTACGTCGCCGAGGAGATCCGCCGATACGAAACCGGACGGGTGAACGTCGGGCTGGCCGGTGGCTCTACACCGAAGGCCATGTATCAGCACCTGGCAGACGCCGACCTCGAGTGGGATCGTATCGATGTGTGGCTTTCAGATGAGCGGTGGGTGCCGGCAGATCATGAGGATTCCAACGCCAATCTCGCCCGTACCCATCTCGATGCGCCGGCGGCGTTCCACTTCCCGACCTTCGACAACGAATCACACCCGCACGCTGCGGCTGCCGCTCATAGCGATCAGCTTAGAGAGCTGATCGGGGACAGCCCTGGGCCGCACATCATCTTGCTTGGCATCGGCGATGACGCTCACACCGCCTCCCTTTTCCCTGGTACCGACGCTCTCGAACATGACGGGGAGGCCTATGTCGCCAATTGGGTCGAGTCAAAGCAGGTGTGGCGCCTGACCGCCACGATCCCCCTGCTGCATGCTGCCGACCACCTGATCTTCCTGGTGTCAGGATCCGAGAAGGCCACCGCGCTGGCTGCCATTCTTGAGGGTGACGAGCCGCTCCCTGCCAAGTCCGTCGCCGACGGTGCCAAGAAGGTGACGTGGCTGATCGACGAAGCGGCCGCCATGCAGCTCACAACGACCAAGCTCACCCGACTCTTCGCCTGATCGATGCAATGGGTCCCTTCCGAGGCGATTGACCTTGCCGCCAGCATCACCCGATATGAGCGCTGGGGAGTGGACCTCGCCAATGTGGTGGCCGACGGGACCTTCTACCGAGTCGACAGTGAGGGACATGCCTATGCCGCTACCCAACACCCCGACGGATCAATCGAGGTCAAGACCGCCGCTGTCGGGGACGAAGGCAACGCGCTGGACGACCTGAAGTGGCGTCTAGCGGAATCGTTGGACCGAGCCCCACTGCTCGAACTGGGCAAATCGGATCCAGTCGTCGCCCAATTGATAGATCGCTACCCCGGTCTTCGCCCTCCTCTGCAAGCCGATCCGTTCCAATCTCTGATCACCTCCATAACCGCACAGCAGGTGAACCTCACCTGGGCGACGACGACCCGATCGCGACTCATTGAGGCATACGGCACCCCTCACACGTTGTTCGGGACCGTGGTTTGGCAGTTCCCGGCGCCCGATCGGCTAGCCCGCGTCGACCCGTCATCCTTGCGATCCCTTCAGTTCACCACGCGAAAATCCGAGTACATCGTCGGGGTCGCCCAGGCAGCTGCCGATGGCGCTCTCGCCGATCTGGATCAGCTGGGGAACGAGGAAGTAATTCGGAACCTCGTTAGGCTGCGCGGTATCGGACGCTGGTCGGCAGAATGGCTCCTGGCGAGATGTCTTGCCCGCCCCGACGTCATTGCCGCCGGCGACCTGGGTGTCCGCAAAGCGGTGAGCTATCACTACCGTGGTGCGGACGAATTGCTTTCAGAAGAAGTCGTCCGAGATTTGGCGATTCCTTGGGGAAGCGCCACGAACCTCGTCACCCATCTGCTGCTGGAAACCTTGAACGAATGAAAAGACTCATCGCTCTATCCCTGATCCTCGTCGGCTGCTCGGCAGCGACGCCAGTCGTTTACGACGTCGGCGTTACCCGTGACGTTGCCTTCACGGACAGTTTGGACTTAGACATTTTTGCACCGATAGGCGACGAGGAGTTCCCGACAGTTGTCCTGTTCCACGGAGGCGGTTGGTATGGAGGCGATCGCTCCGATGTCGAAGACTTCGCGCATCTTCTCGCCACCAAAGGCCTGGTCGTGTACAACGCCACCTACGGCGTCGGCAGCACAGGGGGCGGTTACCCACAGTCGTACGAAGACATTCGCTGCGCCCTCACCGAGGCCAGTGAACT
>JAGXFS010000006.1 GCA_024637275.1 Acidimicrobiia bacterium | reverse complement strand
TAGGTACGGGCGAAGGACGTCGATGCGATCCTCGAAGCCGTCCGGGTGGAGGTACCAGAGGGTGGCGGCGATCGACGACAGCAACGAGTTGCCGTCCTGAGGTGTGTAACAAAACCCGATGACCTCGTTGCCGTCACGCACGGTCAAGCTCTGACGGGGGATGACCGCCTGGTTGAGGATTCGCCCGAAATAGCCGTGGTCGCGCCCGAACGAAAACACGCTGTTCGCGGACTGATGATGCGTCAATGCAATCCGTGGGTTGTCGGTGAGTCGCTCGAACACCTCGTCGATGCCGATCTCGCGGTCGAGCGTCAAACTGAACCACATCGAATGCATGTACTGGGTTGGCAACTTCATCGCAGAAGAGAAAACCGGCAAGTCGAAACCGAGCGTCGAAAACAGATGATGGGCATCTCGAGCGTGGTGGGTCCCGAACTTCTCGTCACCGTGCGATCCGGTTGTCGGAGCAGGAACGAATGAACTGTCCTGGCTGATGTCGTTCGCCCGGCGCAACAGCACAAATCGTCCATTTTCGAGGTGGGAGGTGGTTCCATCCATCGCGATGGTCTTGACGAGGGCCGATATGTTGTGCGTATTGCACGAAACCACTTGGAGGAAGCGATCGCTGCCTTGATCGAGTGCTTCGTCGTTGACGCCCCTCGCATACATCTTGCCAAACCCGAATTCGGAGCCTTGCGCCATAAACCCAGTCGGATTCTTGGCTTCCGTGTAGAACTTTTCTTTGTTGGTGAGACCAGCCGGGGTGCAGTCGATAACCACCGTGGCGCGTTCAATCGCCTCCTGAGCCGTGTACTTGGGCGAGTGACCGAGCGCCTCAAAACTGGCAGTTCGGTCTTCGTTGGTGGCGAGAATCGCACCACGACGCTCCAGGTCGGCCACCTTGGGGCGCTCCTCGATCATCGGAGTCCTTTTGTGAAAGGTGATCTCATCGATGCCGAAGGGTTCCTTGAAGTTGGCCAATAGCCCGATCAGCGGTTCACCGATGGTGCCAGTGCCGACTACGTGAACGATGTTGCCCATTGAGTAACTCCCCTCTGTCTCGGGCGAAGCATACCGAGTGGCGGGCCTCAGCACCAGAGCCGAGACCCGCCCTCCGCCCCGGCGGTTAGAACTGCTCCTCTTCAGTCGACCCAACGAGCGCCAGCGTCGATGCCTGACCCCCCGATATCGTGTTGGCGACGAGATCGAAATAGCCGGCCCCGACCTCGCGCTGGTGCTTGGTTGCGGTATATCCGTCGCCTTCCATCGCGAATTCATGGTCCTGGAGTTTCACGTAGGACGTCATACCGTCGGCGGCATACCCTTTTGCCAGATCGAACATTGCCGCGTTCAGCGCATGGAATCCGGCCAACGTGATGAACTGGAAGGCATAGCCGAGCGCCCCGAGTTCCTTCTGGAAGACCGAGATGGTGGCATCGTCAAGATGCGCTGACCAGTTGAAGGATGGTGAACAGTTGTAGGCCAGTTTCTTGCCCGGATACTCGGCGTGGATGGCGTCAGCGAACTCTTTCGCCTCTGCCAGATCGGGTTTTCCAGTCTCACACCAGATCACATCACAGTAGGGCGCATACGCCAGGCCGCGAGCGATCGGCGACTCCATCCCGTTGCGAACGTGATAGAACCCTTCGAGCGTCCGCTCACCGGTGACGAACGGACGATCTCGCTCATCAATATCTGACGTGAGCAAGGTGGCCGCCAGCGAATCGGTCCGAGCCACGATGACCAGGGGAATCCCCATCACATCGGCCGCCAGTCGAGCCGCGGTCAGCGTCCGGATGTGCTGGGCAGTCGGAACGAGGACTTTTCCTCCCATATGCCCGCATTTCTTTTCCGATGCCAGCTGATCCTCGAAGTGCACACCGGCGGCTCCAGCCCCAATGAAGTTCTTCGTGAGTTCGTACACATTGAGCGCTCCACCGAAGCCGGCTTCGCCGTCGGCGACGATTGGAACATTCCAATGCGTGTCGTCATCGCCTTCTGCCCAGGCGATCTGGTCGGCCCGTTCGAGGGCGTTGTTGATCCGCCGCACCAGCTCCGGAGCGGAATTGGCCGGATAGAGCGATTGATCCGGGTAAACCTCTCCAGACAGGTTGGCGTCACCGGCCACCTGCCACCCTGACAAATAGATGGCCTCGAGGCCCGCCTTGACCATCTGCACGGCCTGGCCACCAGTCATGGCACCCAGACTGTTCACATACGGCTGGCTCTCCATCATGTTCCAGAGCCGCTCGGACCCTGACCGGGCCAGGGCGTAGTCCTTACGGATCGAGCCTCGCAACCGCACAACGTCTTCGGCGGTGTAGTCGCGCTTGACACCCTTCCAGCGGGGGTTGGTGTCCCAATCGTGCTGGAGGGCGGCGGCCTCTTCGGCAATGCGGTCGGTAGTGCTCATGCGGGTTCCTTTTCGTTGGTGAGTTGTTCGTATGCAGGAATGGTGAGAAAGTCTTCGAAGTCATCACTAAGGGCCACGTCTTCGAAGATGCGGCGGGCTTGCTCAAAGCGGCCGGTCGCAAAGCGCTCGGCCCCCACCAGATGGGCGATCGCCTGCATCTCCTCGTCGGCGATGGCCCTGACCAGATCGGCCGTGATCGTGCTGCCGTCAGCGGCCCGAGCACCAGCGTGGACCCATTGCCAGATCTGGGAGCGAGAAATCTCGGCCGTCGCAGCGTCCTCCATGAGGTTGTACAGGGCGGCGGCGCCGTTTCCTGATAGCCAGGACTCGAGATAGAGGATACCGACGTTGACGTTCGTTCGAACCCCGTCGAGTGTCACCTGACCCCCCTCGACAGTCGTATCGAGCAAGTCAGCGGCTTCTATCGCTACCTCCGGTCGCTGCCGATCGATCTGATTGGGTCGATCCCCGAGAACCGCATCGAACTCGGCTTGAGCCACGGCCACCAGTCCCGGGTGTGCCACCCAGGTTCCGTCGAAACCATCGCCGGCTTCTCGACGCTTGTCTTCTCGGACCTTCTCCATCGCCCGATCCGTAACCTCCTGGTCGAGGCGATTCGGGATGAAGGCCGACATGCCACCCATGGCGTGGGCACCCCGCCGGTGACAGGTCTTAACCAAAAGTTCGGTATAGGACCGCATGAAGGGCACCATCATGTTGATCTGGGATCGATCTGGCAGCAGCCGCGACGAGTCGTTGCGGAACTTTTTGATCACCGAGAAGATGTAGTCCCACCGCCCGGCGTTGAGACCCGCCGAGTGATCGCGCAACTCATAGAGGATCTCATCCATTTCGAAGGCAGCGAGCACCGTCTCGATGAGTACAGTCGCCCGGACGGAACCCTGAGGTATCCCGAGTTGGTCCTGAGCGAAAACGAAGACGTCATTCCACAACCGTGCCTCGAGGTGACTTTCCAACTTGGGAAGGTAGAAGTACGGCCCCGATCCCCTGCTGAGAAGTTCCCCGGCGTTGTGAAACAGGTACAGACCGGCATCGACAAGCGACCCCGACATGGGCTCACCATCGACGACGAGATGGATCTCCTCGAGATGCCATCCCCGTGGCCTGACAAGCAGCGTGGCGAGCTCGTTACCAAGCTCGTACACCTTGCCAGAATCAGCTTCGAGTCGGATGGTCTTGCGAACCGCGTCGTAGGCGTTGATCTGCCCGTCGAGCACGTTCTCCCAGCTCGGCGTGTAGGAGTCCTCAAAATCGGCCATAAACGTCGTGGCACCCGAGTTGAGGGCGTTGATCATCATCTTGCGCTCGACTGGACCGGTGATTTCGACCCGACGATCCTGCAGATCGGCCGGTGGAGCGGCAACCCGCCACTCGGCGGAGCGCACGTCGGCGGTTTCGGGCAGAAATCCGGGGAGCACACCCTGGTCGATCTGCGTCTGGCGATCGGCGCGACGAGCGAGCAGCTCCAGTCGTCGTTGGTTGAAGCGACGATGGAGAGCCGTGAGAAACGCGATCGCTTCGTCGGTCAAAATCTCGCTGGCCCGGCCTTCGATAGATCCTCTGATATCCATGGGGTCATCCCTGTGTTCGAATAATTATTGCCATATTCTCGCACAAATCCCCAAAAAGACGTATTCTGAGTCGCAAAGAAACGCACTTATTATCAAAAGACGCTGGAGTAGGCAATCATGGACACTCTGATATTCGGACAGCGACTGCGGTTCCATCGCAAACGCGCCGGTCTCACGCTCGACGAGCTAGGCGCCCTGGTCGGCAAACCGGCGCCCTATCTCTCGATGGTCGAAAACGGCAAACGAGAGCCGAAACTCTCGCTCATAACCGACCTGGCCAGGAGCTTGCACGTATCTGCGGCCGACATGCTGTCTGAAGAAGCTCCAAACCGTCGATCTCACCTCGAAGTGCTCCTTGAGCGTTATCAGAGCGAGTCCACGTATGGCCAACTGGGTCTGGCGCATCTGCGCGCCAGTACCCGGCTGCCTGATGAAGCCCTCGAACACATCGTGGGACTCTACGAAGAAGTGAAACGTCGGGCAATGGCCGCCGTGGCAACACCTGAAGAGGCCCGCATGGCCAACGTCGCCCTTCGGCAAACGGCCGCTGAAGCGGGCAACTACTTCCCTGCCATCGAAAAGGCGGCGGCCATGGCGCTCGAAGCCGCCGGGTATGGAGGCAGCGGCGCCCTGTCACAGCGGGAGTTGGTCAAACTTGCCCAACACTTCGGATTCACGATCCACCAGGTCCAGGACTTCCCTAGCGCGGTTCGCTCCATTGCCGACCAGGCGAACGGCCGTATCTTCATCCCGCAACGGAATGAACTGCGAACGCGGGCCGCCCGGTCGGTGATCCTTCGTACGCTCGGCCACTTCGCCCTTGAACACAACGACCCAACATCGTACTCGGACTTCCTGCGCCAACGGATGGAGGCCGCATATTTCGCCACGGCCGTTCTCGTCCCCGAACAGGCGGCGGTGCCGTTCCTGGTGGCCGCCAAAAAGGAGCGAGACCTTTCGGTGGAGGACCTCAAGGAACGGTTCTATGTCAGCTATGAAATGGCTGGCCACCGCCTGACCAATCTGATCACCCAGCACCTAGGTCTCAACATCCATCTGGTTCGATCCGATGCCGACGGGCTCATCTGGAAGGCGTACTCCAACAACGGGGTTCCCTTCCCGACGGATGCCGATGGAGCCATTGAGGGCCAGCGCCTCTGCCGCCAATGGGGTACCAGGATGGCCTTCCGATCTCCCGACAAGTTCGCCATCCACTATCAGTACACAGACACCAACCAGGGATCGTTCTGGTGTGGCACCCATATTGAAGCGGACCGTGAGCCAAGCCACGCCATCACCGTCGGGACGACGTTCGACGACGCCCAGTATTTTCGGGGCCGCAACACGGAGCACCATTCGGTTTCTCAGTGTCCCGATGGCGAATGTTGCCGACGGCCGCCCGCCCGTCTGAGCGCAAAGTGGGAAGGAACCGTGTGGCCCTCCCCCAAAGCTCGGAGTCATGTACTCGCCGCGCTGCCGCCGGGACCGTTCCCCGGGGTGGATATGGCCGAGATCTACGAGTTCGTCGATCAAGCGTAAGTCCTCGTGCTCTGCTAGTCGAGGAGCATGAACACCGGCTGGCGGCCTTCTGACCAGCTCGTCCAGGACTGGTGCCCGAGCCACCCGACCGCGGCCACGCCGAGCATCAGACCGAGAAAACCAACAAATCCACCGATTCCGCGGGCCGCGTCGAGCATGTCCCATCGTGAGAACAACCACCACCAGTCGTGGGTACCTCCAATGAGGGGCAGATACCGGGTGGGGGCGTCGGCGATGTAGATCGCCACGTCGTTGATAGATGTTGCCGTCCATGCCAGCAACAGCCCCACGGCAGCCTTGTCCCGCCTGAACCAAAAGTAGCCAGCCAGTGCCGCTGGCGCGCAAATCTGCGCCAGTGATCCAGCCAAAAAATGCACGGTCTGACCGAGCGGAATGGCAAGCATATGTCCCAACTCATGAATTCCCAGATCAACCAGGCCGGTCACCGGAAAGTCTCGATTCGTCAAGAAGACCCATCCGACCATCGCAGCCGCCAGGATCGTTAGAGCAATGGTGCGCCGCATCTTCTGGTTATCGGCGCGAATTGGCGGCCGCTTGAAGCCTCAGACCAATTGCCCGATTACCAAGGCTCCCCGCACTGCCTCAAGCTGAGCTGGGACCAGGCGGTGATACACCCATTTGCTGCGTTTCTCGGAAACAATGAAGCCCGCCTCGCGCAGCACTTTTATGTGATGACTCACCGTTGGCTGCGAAAGACCCAGCGGTTCGGTCATGTCACACACGCACACCTCGCCGCCCTCCGCTGCCGCCAGCATCGACACGATACGCAGCCGGGCTGGATCGGCCAGAACCTTCAGCAAGTCGGCCAACTCGAGGGCTTGTCGCTCATCGAGACCATCGGAAACCGGAGTACAGCAAGTCACTTCGGAGGATTTCATCACCACATATTGACACACATCAATGTTTGTGGCAACCTATACATCGACGCTCATCAATGTTTGATTGTCCATGAAAAGAAGACGTTCGTGTAAAGAAGGAGCCCGAAATGAGTCGAGTCCAATTAGCCCTCAACGTCACCGACGTCGATGCGGCCGTCGCCTTCTACGAGAAGGTGTTCGGAACGCCGGTAACCAAGCAGCGGCCCGGGTACGCCAACTTCGCCATTGTCGAACCACCGCTCAAACTCGTTCTCATCCAGAACGACCAGGGCGGAACCATGAACCACATTGGCGTTGAGGTCGAAGACGTGTCCGCCGTCAACTCCGCCACCGAAGCCTTCGTCGGAGCGGGCCTCACGACCTACGAGGAGCAAGGTGTCGAATGTTGCTACGCCAAACAAGACAAGGTCTTCGTCACTGACCCCAACGGCCTCGACTGGGAGTTCTATACCGTGCTTGCCGATAGCCCGGTCGCTGATAAGGAATCGAGCGAGACATCAAGCTCTTGCTGCGATACCGACTCTTCCGAAGAAGCCGAGACGGCCTGCTGCTAGCCACCGTCTAACAAGCGCCACTACCCGGGTCGGGGCCCATCAACAGGCCCCGGCCTTTTGTGTAGGGTCAAGACGGCGCCTCACCACGGAGCAGCATGGATCGGATAGCCAGATTCATTGTGAGCCGGGCTCGCATCGTCCTGATCATGACGGCGATTCTGAGTTTGCTGTCGGTCGCCATGCTTTTCAGACTGGACTTCAACGCTGACGTTTCGTCGTTCATCCTTGAAGGCAATGCCACCGGGGAGGTGTTCGCAAACCTCCAGGAAAAATACGCCGCCCAAGATCCCATCACGATCGTCGCCACGACCTCGGCCGATGCAGCGTTTAATACGCCCGAAGGCCTGGCGCGATTGGCGGAACTGCAAGCCGCGATCGCTTCGACCGAAGGAGTCGAATCGGTGGCGTCGATCATCCCCGCCGTCAACCCGCTCACCGGAGCCCCCATCACACCGGCCGACCTCAGGCAACTCCCCGCACCGGCGGTCTCCGGCCTACTCGACAGCAGTCCCACGACCGATCTCTTGATGAGCTCCGACTTCCTCGACACTCTCGTCATCGCCACCCCCGGACCCGACAGTATCAGCGCCGCTCGAAACCTGGCCGACCTGGCTCCTACCGACGGTATCCAGACCACCCTGGCAGGGAACCCGGTGATCTTCGCATCCGTCGTTGACCTCCTTTCCCTCTTCCTCCTGGCGATTCCTCCGGTGGTCATAGGGCTCATGCTGGCGGTCTTTTACGCCAACATCGGCGACCGCCGTCTTGCCGCTCTGGCCATGCTGCCAGCCATCCTGGGTTCGCTGTGGACGTTCGGTCTACTGTTTGGCCTGGGTCGCCAGGTGGACATCGTCACGGTCATTGTTCCGATCTTCGTGATCGTGATGGGCTCCGCCGACGGACTTCACTTCGTCACGCACTTCCAGGAAGAAGCCCACAAAACCAGCGACCCCACGACCCTCGTAGCCTCGGCATTGCGACAAGTCGGCGTGCCCATGATCTTGACCACCATTTCCACGGGCGCCGGATTCCTGTCCTTACTTTTTACCGGAGTTCGGCCGATCGCTCAGCTCGGTTTGTTCTCGGCGATCGGCATCACCTTCGCCGGAATCATTTCCTTCGTGTCGCTACCGGCGTTGTTGAGTCGTCTGACCATCAAACCCGAACACCACAACGCCCTGCTTGGCCCCTGGGTCACCAGGGGGCTGCGGGCGCTCGTCAGGACCCGGCGGCCCGCCATCGTCATCACCGTCGTACTCGTGGCATTCGCGGCGCTCACTATTCCCTCGTTGGGTGTGAACTCCGATCAACTCTTCTTCTTCAAGGACAATGACCCGGTCCGGTTGGCGTTTGCCAAGACCGAAGCCGCGTTCGGGGGGGCGACGCCGCTCATCGGGGAATTCGCTTACGATCCGTCGGCCGGAGCCGACCAGCTCATCGCCATCCGCCAGGCGTCCGATGAACTGCGGGCGTTACCCGGGGTTCGCGAAGTCTTCTCGCTGGCCGACCTCGAAAGCACCGTCCCACCTCCCCAGTTCGCAGCTCTACTGGCTGGCAACTTTGAACTGCCACTCGGCCGAATGGTGAGCGATGACGGTCTCCGCTTCGTGATGTTTCCCGAGGACTTCACCAGCGCCGACCTCGGCTTATGGAAGGACTACGCCGCCAACTCAGACGAGGTAACGGCCCTGACTGGTATGCCAATCGTCTGGGACGAAATCGCCCGGTTGGTGGTGCGCTCCCAGGTTGTTTCCCTCATCGTGGCGTTCGTTCTCGTTACCGCCATGCTCGGTCTCGCCTACCGAAGGCTCCGACAAACCATCGCTTCTTTGGTGCCGATCATCTTGACCGTCGCCACCCTGCTCGGGTTTCTGGCGTTCTCGGGCACCGACCTCAACCTCATGACCGCCGTCCTGTCGAGCATCGTGATCGGGGTGGGGATCGACTACGCCATCCACTTCATCGCCGCTATCGACCTGGCGAGACAGGAAGGGCCGGGGACGATCGATCGGGCCATCGAAAGAGCCGGGCGGCCGATCGTGGCCAATGCACTCGGTATCGCCGTGGCCTTCACGGCGTTGTGGCTTTCACCTCTGAAGATTCATAACCAGCTGTCGGTGATCATGCAGGTCTCCATGGTGGCGGCCGCCGTCACTGCACTCGTGATCATCCCGGCGTTGCTAGCCGAGGACTGATTCTCGCCTATTTGTCGGCGCCAATTGAGAAGCCGGACATGAACT
>JAGXFS010000049.1 GCA_024637275.1 Acidimicrobiia bacterium | reverse complement strand
TTCTTCAAGGACGACGACCCCGTCCGATTGGCGTTCGCCAAAACCGAAGCAGCGTTCGGAGGCGCCACGCCGCTCATCGGGGAATTCGCCTTTGATCCATCGGCCGGCAGCGAGCAACTCGCCGCCATCAGAGCATCGTCTGATGAGCTACGAGCGCTACCAGGGGTTCGGGAGGTCTTCTCGCTGGCCGACCTCGAAGGCAGTGTGCCTCCTCCCCAGTTCGCCGCATTCCTGAGCGGAGACGTTGAACTGCCGCTCGGCCGGATGGTGAGCGATGACGGTCTCCGCTTTGTAATGTTTCCCGAGAACTTCACCAGCGCCGACCTCACCTCATGGAAGGACTACGCCGCCAACTCCGACGAGGTAACGGCCCTGACCGGGATGCCAATCGTTTGGGACGAGATCGCCCGGTTGGTGGTGCGCTCCCAGGTTGTGTCCCTGATTGTGGCGTTCGTTCTCGTTACCGCCATGCTCGGTCTTGCCTACCGAAGGCTCCGACAAACCATCGCGTCTTTGGTGCCGATCATCTTGACAGTCGCCACCCTACTTGGGTTTCTGGCGTTCTCGAGCACCGACCTCAACCTCATGACCGCCGTCCTGTCGAGCATCGTGATCGGCGTGGGGATCGACTACGCCATCCACTTCATCGCCGCTATCGACCTGGCGAGACAGGAAGGGCCGGGGACGATCGATCGGGCCATCGAACGAGCCGGGCGGCCGATCGTGGCCAATGCGCTCGGTATCGCGGTGGCGTTCACCGCCTTGTGGCTTTCGCCGCTCAAGATTCACAACCAGCTATCGGTGATCATGCAGGTCTCTATGGTGGCGGCCGCCGTCACTGCACTCGTGATCATCCCGGCGTTGCTAGCCGAGGACTGATTCTCGCCTATTTGTCGGCGCCAATTGAGAAGCCGGACATGAACTGTTTTTGCAGCAGGATGAAGATGATGGCGGGCGGAATGGACGCCAACAGCGCGGCCAGCATCAGCGGTCCGTAGGTAAGACCGACATCGATACCTTGCAGGTTCTGAAGAGCAACCTGGATGACCTGGCTCTTCTGATCGGAGATGATCAGCACCGGCCAAAGATACATGTTCCATCCGTAAACGAATTGGATGACGGCCAGAGCTCCGATGGCGTTCCACGAAACCGGGATGAGGACTTTCGTTAGGAACTGGATCGGCGAGGCACCATCCACTTGCGCGGCCTCGGCCAGTTCGCTTGGCAAGTTGGAGAAATGCTGTCTGAACAGGAACGCTCCGGTGGCAGAAGCTGCGAACGGAACGACGAGGGCGGTCATGGTGTTCTGCCAACCGAGTGAGGAGACGAGTCGGAACAGGGCGAGGATCATGACTTCGGTTGGCATCATGAGTGTCACCAGCACGAAGAAGAACACCAACCACTTGCCCCGGAAGCGGAAGTAGACAAAGGCCAAACCGGCTGCCAGCGACAAAACGGTTTTCGCAACGGTAATGAGGACCGATTGGACCGTGGAATTCCACATGGATCGGCCGAGGCTGCGACCGACCCAAACGTCGTCGAAGTGCTTGGCCAACTTATCGCCCGGGGTCAACTTGAACGCGAAGATGTCCGGATTCCCCTGCGTGGAGATCAGAGCGGCATACACCAGCGGAAAGCCGATAGCCAGCGTGACCAGGATCAAGAGGACGTGAACCGGCCAGGCGCGACCCCGGATGATCCCTTGCTTGCGAACACCAGCTGAAAAGCTCATCCGACGCCTCCGTAGGTGATGCGATCCTCAGAACGCCGGAACTGCCAAATCGTCAGGCCGATAACAGCGAGGAACAGGAGGACAGACTGAGCGGCGCCCCGTCCGATGTCACGGTTGTCGACACCCACTCTGATGATTTCGTAGATCGCCACCGATGTGGCTCCCGCCGGGGCACCCCTGGTGAGGTAATCGATGGTTCCGTAGATATCGAAGAAGGCATATGTGAGGTTGGTGATCAACAGAAAGAAGGTGATCGGACCCAGCGACGGAGTGACGATGTATCGGAACCGTTGCCAGGCCGAAGCCCCGTCGAGCACCGATGCTTCGATCTGGTCGATCGGGACGTTCTGAAGGCCAGCCAGGTAAAAAAGGATGTTGTAGCCGAGTACCTTCCAAACCGAAGCTGCGATGACGGTGAAGCGCGCCAGCGACACGCTTTCGCGATAGTTCGGGAAGTCGATTCCAAAGCCGTCAAAGATGTGCTGGATGACGCCGGCGGTCGGGTCGAACATCATGAAGAACAAGATGCCGGCCACCGGAGCCGACACGGCGTATGGCCAGATGAGGAGGGTGCGATAGACGCCGATGCCACGCACTTTCTGGAAGGCCAGATAGGCGATCGCCAATCCGAAGACCATCCCACCGAGCACGGTTCCGGCAGAGATGACGACCGTGTTGAGGTAGATGGATCGGTAACCATTGGTGCCGCCACTGAACATGAAGTAGAGCGCAGTGAGCAGGGCCATGATGCCGAGAGGTTGGAGGGTGGTTGCCAGGTTGTAGCTCGCCGACCCCGCCGACGCCCGTTGCTTCCACAGTCCAAGACCCCAGATGACGGCCACCGACAGCGACGGGAGCACGACGACCATCCAGGGATTCGGAACGAGAAGCTCGGTGAAGTTCGATAGGCATACGTCGATGGTATTGGGCGCTCCCAGTCGGACCAGCATGGTCGACAGGGTGAACGTCTGGACTGCGGGGATATAGAGGAAGACCACCAGGATGATGAGCGTCGGTAACAGCAGCAACCAGGGCCACCACCATCCCAACCGGTAGGTGCCCGTTCTCAGCTCGCTACGTTGTTTGGCAATTGGCTCATCTCCCCGTGCCGCCTTGGTGGAGGAGGCGGCCGTTGCAGCGGCCAGGCCGGCTGCCCCGGCGATTGCCACGCCAATGACATTCTGGATGGAATCGACATCGGTGCCATAGGCGCAACCCTTCGTGGCGCCCGATACGACAGCCGCACCGAGCAAACCAAAGGCCGCCCCGGCGAGGTATCGCGGTTGGGGCCGGAGCCTCAGAGCGTTACGAAATCCGTACGCTCCGGCTCCGGCCCCAACCAGCAAGGCGATGAGCAGAGTCATCAGTTAGCTAGGTATTGGCCGCTAGTTACTGAACAGCGCGTTGTATTCGTCGAGCAGTCTCTGGGCTTCGCCCTGAGCTTCCTCGAGAATCGTGGTCACGTCTCCGTCATTCACAAGCATGTTCTCGGCCGCTGCCGTGAGAACGTCGCGAATCGACACGAAGTTACCGAGCAATGCGCCGCGAGCTGCCGGAGTGTTGGCGGCTGCGTCGAGCTGATCAGAAGCAACGAGGCTGTTCGGGCTCGTCTCATACCAACCCTCATCCTTGAGCAGCTGAACGGCCGCGTTGGTGATGGGGATATAGCCGGTGATCTTGTGCCATTCGGCTGCATTCTCCGGGTTGGAGAAGTAGTTCATGAACGCTAGAGCGCCGTCTTCGGTCGTCGTGTCGAGGCCATTGAGCAGCCACAGGGTTGCCCCGCCAATGAGGTTTCCCTCGAATGGCACGTCACTGTTGTACGGCATCGGGGCGGCAACGACGTTGAAACCGTTTTCGGCACCAGTCTCGGTCAGCACCGTTGTGTCGGACGACGAGTAGATCAACATGGCGACTTCCTTGGCCTGGAATGCAGCATTGGTGCCGTCCCAGTCACGCTGAACACCGGTGTAAAGGTACTTGCCTGAAGCATCGAGGTCTTTCCACCACTGGAAATAAGCCTTCATGCCATCAGAAGCAACGTTGACTTCGGTGGCTCGTGCCGTACGGCCGTTGTCGTTGTTGGCGAGCAAGGTACCTTCCTGGCCGAGCGTCTGCTCGATGAACCACGAATGGTTCGGCCATGTGATACATCCCGAAGGAGCGTCAGCAGCAGCCAGGATCGTGTCACATGCGGCATCGACATCTGCCCATGTCTCGGGGATGTCAACGCCGGCTGCATCAAGCATGTCCTGATTGACGAACATGATGGCCGAGGACGTGTTCCATGGCATCGAATAGAAATCACCGTCGATGGTGTAGTAGTTGCGAGCCGCCGAAACGACATCGTCGAGGACTACTGGCTCGCCGAGGATCTCAGTCCGCCCGCCAATGGCTGCGGTGACCGACTTGAAGATCGGGTCGCCAGCGGCATCTACCGCGTCGATCGCTTCCTGAGTAGCCGCTTCAAAGAAGTGGATAATCTCAGGTGGGTTACCACCATCGAGAGCCAACTGGGCCTGCTCGAAGACGGTGTTATAAGAATCAAAAGACTGTACGACGACGTTGTACTCGGGGTGCGCCGCATTGAAGGCGGCGGCCTTGTCCTCGGCGAATCCGAGGCGAGTGTCGTCTGCAAAAGCAATCCACATTTCGATGTCAGTGATTTCTCCCGACGCTGACGTATCGCCGGTTCCACTGGCCACCGTGGTGGTCGTTCCAGAATCTCCGCATGCTGCGAGAAGCAGCGTCAACACAGTCAGTATGCCTAGCCATCGTTTGGCCATGAATCCTCCTAATTGCATGTGGCGACGATGCTACTCGGATCGCTACCGGCCATGATCGTCTGGGGTCGAGGAGAATTCCGGCGCGACAATCACGCCAGATCGGTAATCCAACGACCTACCTCTTCGAGTCTCCTGCGGTCGGTGCCTGTCCCCCACTGCTCGACCTGGTCGGCGTTTTCGTAGAACGGCAACCAGTCCAACCAGGAAGCAGCTACCCACAGAGGATCAAGGCGTCGAGCTGCCCGACTCGCGAACACCCGGCTGATTTGCTCGCCAAAATCATTTGCGAGGTTCAGCCAGGTCCGACCGTAGTCCTCACCCGACGGTCCCACGCAGGCATAGTCCCAGTCGACCACGCCGGTCACCACGTCGTCCGATATGAGCACGTTGCCGGGATGAAAGTCGCGATGAATGAAGGCTTCGTCACTTACGGCCGCAGCCGATCGCGCCGCAAGCTCGGCGAACAAGCCCGGATCTGAGAACCATGAAGGAGCGAACACCCCGCTTGGTTCGTTGTATCGATGGTGCATCCAGCTGAACCCATTCCCAGGAATGGCGTGGATCTGCTCGGCGACATCAATGATCCGATCGAACAAGCGGCGGGTTGGGACAACCATCGGCGCGCCCTGCGCCATCGTCATGATCAGTACCGGACACCCGGCGATACTCCCGGTCGGGTCGGCTGCCACAACGGCCGGGACAGCCAGACTCGAATGACGCTCAACATGAACCATCGCCTCGACCGCATGTTCGACACAATCGGGATACTCAGCAACGAACCAAGGATTCATGAAGGCCTTGATCACGAGTGTCTGGTCGGCCAACTCAAGCTTCCAGAGTTGGCCGGTGGTGGCTCCCTCGATCGCCGTCCACGCTCCAGCGGAGCCTGTTTGCCGATCCACCCAACTCCGGAGGTCCGAGTTTGGACCGGTCATGGCGTTCGAGGTTGTCACAACTCAATGACGATTTTGCCCATGGCTTTGCGATCCATGACCGAACGCAGGGCCGCACCGGTCTCCTCAAGCGGGTAGCGAGCCGAGATATACGGCTTGATGGTGCCTGCGTCAAACATTTCAACCAGGTCGTTCAGGTTCCGGGCGTTCGCCCTCGGATCGCGAGCCGCGAACGAACCCCAGAAGACCCCGCGTATGTCACACCCCTTGAGGAGCGTCAGGTTGAGCGGGATCTTCGGGATGGGGCCGGAGGCAAAACCCACGACCAGTAGACGGCCCTGCCATGCCGTGGCTCGCAACGCTGCTTCGGTGTAGTCACCGCCCACCGGGTCGTACACAATGTCCGCTCCGGCTCCTCCTGTGAGTTCCTTGGTCCGGGTTTTGAGGTCCTCGGTCGAATAGTTGATGACCTCGTCTGCGCCGTGGGCCCGACAGACGGCCAGCTTCTCATCGCTCGATGCCGCAGCAATGACCCGTAGGCCCAGCGCTTTTCCGAGCTCGACGGCCGCCAGGCCAACCCCACCCGCAGCACCAAGCACGAGGAGGGTCTCCCCCGGCTTGGGGTCGGCCCGGTCTTTCAGCGCGTGATAGGAAGTTCCGTAGGTCATGACGAAAGCGGCGGCGATATCAGTTGGCATCGAATCCGGGATCGGGATGACCGTCCGGGCTTCAACGACGACCTGCTCGGCGAATCCGCCCCAGCCGGGGAAGGCGATCACTCGATCGCCAACCGAGAGGTGGTCAACCCCATCACCGAGTGCCCCGACCGTGCCAGCAACTTCACCTCCGGGAGAGAACGGCAACTCCGGCTTGAATTGGTACAGATTCTGAATGATGAGCGTGTCGGGAAAATTCACACCCGCCGCGCCAACCTGGATGACCACCTGGCCGGGGCCGGGAGTCAGGTCAGGTACCTCTGCGATCGTCAGGGACTCGGGGAGACCGTGCTCTGTGCAAAGGATGGCTCGCATGGGCGCAGCCTACAGCTAGGCAAGAAACAGCGCAGGTTCCGCCAGGTTCTCCAAGAGTCGAGCAACAAACTTGCGTCCGAGCGCCCCATCGATGACCCGATGATCGTACGACAGGCTCAGCGGCATCATCGGCGCTACCACGACGGCTCCGTTGCGGACGACCGCGCTGTCCTTGGCCCGGCCCACGGAAAGAATCGCCGTGGTGCCCAAAGGAACAATCGGTGTCCCGTGCCCTCCCCCAACCGCCCCGATATTGGAGACGGTGAACGTGCCACCGGACATGTCGTCGGCCCCAAGGGTGCGATCTGCGGCTCCGGTTGCCAGTCGCACAATCTCGGCCGCAATCTCGAGAACGGTAAGTTGGCCGGCATCGTGGACCACCGGAATCATCAGTCCATTGGGCGTATCGACCGCCACGGCGATGTGGTGGCGACGATGCACCACCAGGTCGTCACCGCTGACCGTGGCATTGAACTCCGGGAACTCGACCAGTGCCGGAACGACTGCCTTGACGACCAGCGCTTCGAGCGTGATGTTCTGGCCGTGCCGAAGCGAAAGAGCTTTGCGGGCCTGTAACAATCGACTCGCATCCACCTCGTCGAAGGTCGTCACCCGCGGAATCTCTGCCCATGACTGACTCATCCGCTCCGCGATCGTGCGACGCAGTTTCGACATCGGGATGACCTCGGCATCGGGACCTGCGACGGTTGGAGCAGCCTTCCTGGCTGCAACCGGCACAGCTTGATCGGCCTTGGCTTCTACGGCAGCCATAATGTCGGCTCTGGTGATCTGGCCGCCGGATCCGCTTCCGCTAATGGATCCCAGGTCGACACCTTGGTCCCTCGCCAGCTTTCTCACCAGCGGCAAAGCCAGCACTCGAGAGGACTCGGCTCTGACTACTTCGATCCGGCGTCCCAGCGTTGTGGCCCCCTTTCCGAAGCTCCCAACCAGGGGCGGGTCGACTTCGGCGTCGGGAATCTCATCATCTGCGGGTGGTGGCACAGACTCGGCCGGTGGCGGGGCGCCCTCCTCTGAGCCATCGTCAATAACGGCCAGCACCGAACCAACCTTGATCGTCTCGCCGGCCGCAGCACCGTGGCGGACGACGATGCCCGCAACGGGCGCAGGCATGACAACCACGGTCTTATCTGTTTCAACTTCTACGAGTGGATCGTCGAGTCCGACCTGTTCACCTTCGGCGACGAGCCAGGCGACGATCTCAGCTTCGACAAGCCCTTCACCAATGTCCGGCAGCACAAAGTCGCGCATTATGCGTCCAGGGTGCGACGGGCCGCCGCCACGATTGCCCCGGTGGTCGGCATGTAGCGATGCTCCGCCTTCTTCAACGGAATCGTCGTGTCCCAGCCTGCGACTCGCTCAACCGGTGCCTGCAAGGAGTACAAAGCCCGTTCGCCGATCAGCGCCGCGATCTCCGCCCCGAAACCTGCGGTTTTGGGGGCTTCCTGAACGACCACGGCTCTTCCGGTCTTTTGGACCGACTCGATAATCGTGTCTTCGTCGAGCGGTCGGAGCGTCCGAAGATCGATCATCTCCGCCGAGATGCCGTCCACCGCCAGCTGTTCGACGGCTTCGCGGACCTCATGCGTCATCGCGCCCCAGGTGATGATCGAAACGTCGGTGCCCTCCGCCTCAATGCGCGCCTTGCCGATCTCAACGGTGTAGTACCCCTCGGGCACTTCTTCGCGGACCAGTCGGTAGAGCCGGATCGGTTCAAGGAAGATGACGGGATCTGGCGAATCGATCGCGGCCAGGAGCAGTCCCTTGGCGTCATAAGGGGTAGCCGGAATGACTACCTTGAGACCCGGGATGTGCGCATAGATGGCTTCGGTGGATTCCGAATGATGTTCGGCAGCCCCAAACCCTCCACCACACGGCATACGAATGACCATCGGTGCGCTAAATCGATGTTGTGACCGGTTACGAATCCGGGCCACATGACTCAAGATCTGGTCATAGGCAGGATACGAGAATCCCATAAACTGAATCTCGGCAACGGGGCGAAGACCGGCGACAGCCATCCCGAATGCCGCTCCCACGATGCCCGATTCGGCCACTGGCGTGTCGATGACCCGCTGGTCGCCAAATCGGTCGATTAGCCCGTCCGTGATCCGGAAAACCCCGCCGGTCTGCCCGACGTCTTCACCGATAACCAACACACGCTGATCTTTATCCAACGCGGTTGCGAGGGCATCAGTCAGCGCCCCGGCCAGCGTAAGTTCGCTCATGACTCCACCTGCTCAAATTGACGTCTGAGGTCGGGCGACATCTCCTCGTATACCGCCCCGAAAATGTCTTCGGGTGATGGCGGTGATAAGGATTCGGCCAACTCTACCGCCCGCTCGATCGTGGTCGAGGCCTTGGCTTGGACCGACTCTTCCCAATCTGTGTCCCAGGCACCTTCATGCTCAAGATATCGGCGCACCCGCTCGATCGGATCCCGATCGAGGGCCATCCGTTCCTCCTCGGGATCGCGATAGCGGCCCGGATCGTCGTTGGTGGTATGGGGGCCGACCCGGTAGGTAACCGCTTCAATGAGCGTGGCTCCCTCTCCGGCTCGCGCCCGATCAACCGCTTCCTTGGTCGACGCATAAACCGCAAACAGGTCGTTGCCGTCGACTTGTTCACCGACCATGCCATACGCATCGGCCTTCTGGGCGATTGTGTCTGAGGCGGTTTGGCGTTCGCGTGGCATGGATATCGCGTAGCCGTTGTTCTGACACAAGAACACCGTGGGCGTTTTGAAAACCCCGGCGAAGTTCATCGCTTCGTGAAAATCCCCCTCGGACGTGGCTCCGTCCCCAAAATACGTAATGGCGATACGGTCCGTGCCCTGCAGCTTCTCAGCCCAGCTGATCCCGACAGCATGGATCATGTGAGCTCCAACGGTGATCGATGGCGGAAGCACATCGACATGAACTGGCGGCCGTCCGCCTCGTTCGTCACCCGAGCGAGACAGCAGCAGGACCTCCCACGGGTACCCCTGCATCCACATTGCTCCGGCATCGCGATAGGTCGCCACCATCCAATCATGCGGGTCCAACGCCGCGGCAGACCCAACCTGGGCGGCCTCCTGGCCGAGCAACGGGGCATAGGTCGCAAGGCGACCCTGGCGTTGCAGCGTCGTGCCCTTTTTGTCATAAGCCCTCGTCTCGACGAGAGCCCGATAGAGACGGCGAGTGGTATCGATGTCAATTGGAGCTTCCCCTACGAGACGCCCCTCCAAATCAAGAATATTTCGCATATAGGGGCCAGGCTACTCGGCGCGGGCGACTGTCCAATCGCACAAATGAGCCATTATTCAGTCTTCGTTGTCTTGAGAACTCGCGATGACGGCGTCGACGATCATCTCGACCACCCGCTGAATCGTGTCGTCGAGTTGTTCCATGGCGATGATCCGAACTCCTCGTTCCCGGGCACACGATTGTACGTAGGAGTCGATGCGCCTGAGCTCCTCAAAGGCATCGAGATACCGGTCGGCACTTCGGTGACTGGCCTGTTCGGCCCTGGCAAGGAAGTGCGCCCGATGCGAGTCAACGTCCTCGACCACCAGCAGCGCTTGGCAGATGACGGCCTGCTTGGACCAATGTTCCACGTCCTTGTCGTACACGCCGGGCACCATGTGAACTCCTTCGACAACCAGCCCCGTTCCTTCCTGGATAGCGCGGTCGATGAGCCCCCGAACACCGGTCGACACCATATCTACCTGGCTTTGGAATCCGACAACCACCGGGTCGTGGTCCGGTGGCACCGGTGACCGAAGGGCCCGGTGGGCGTCGAACGAGGAGAGATGAAGCATGGGAGCGAGCGTCTCGGCTACCAGCTGGCGCATTACCTGGCGCACTGCATCGGTCGGGATCACGCTCGAGATTCGCAGCCGGGCGCCCACCTCACCCGCCACCGACGACTTGCCCACCCCTGGTGCTCCTCCCAGCATGACGATGATCGGTTTTCCACGCCTGCGGGCTGCCAACCATGCCAGGTACCGATCAGCCGAACCGACCCCAAGGTGAGTTTCAATGGACCGCGTTGTGATATCCATGAGTTCCTCGACGGCGATCTCAGGAAGTCGTCGTTCGATAAGCCGCGTCTCGGTCTCTTCGGCAATCGTGTAGGCGGTCTCTGGTTCGATTCCAACAACGATCATCGACGATGCCGACACGAACTTCGAAAACGGGAGCGGGTTCTCTCGCCGGTCAAGTACCCAGATGTAGCGTCCAGCCTGGCTGACCATAGGTCTCCATCGGTTCGGTGATGCCGGGATGCACCCTGCGCTACGGCTAGTATGACATCCCGATGGCTTCGCTGACGATCGCCCAACTCTCTGATCTTCACTGCGGTTCACCCTTTTTCGATCCCGAGCTTTTGTCTGCAGCGGTCAACGAGATTCTCGACCTACAGCCCGATCTGGTCGTAGTGGCCGGCGACCTCACGCAAGAGGGCTATGCCGAGGAGTTCGAGATGGCTCGCGACTTCCTGCGTCCGCTACGAGAAGCCCTCCCCACGGTCATCGTGCCCGGCAACCATGACTCGAAGAACGTCGGCTATCTACACTTTCACGACCATTTCGGGAAAGGAAACAGCGATTCCAAAGGCGACTTTTCGCTGTCCTTGACCAGCGACGCCTATCCACGCACGACCAAAATCGTCGCGGTGGACAGTTCCAAACCCGACCTCGCCGAGGGTGAGATCGGTCGGTCGCGTTACGAATGGATCCGCCAGGAATTCGATGACCCTGCAGACCTACGGCTTTTTGTCATGCACCACCACCTCGTGTCGGTACCGGGTACCGGTCGGGAGCGAAACATCGTTTGGGACGCCGGGGACGTTATGGCGCTATTGGAAGACGTCGACGTCGATATCGTCCTGGCCGGCCACAAGCACGTCCCGCATGTCTGGCAAGTCGACCGGATGCTGATCATTAACAGCGGGACCGTCTCGTCATACCGTCTGCGTGGCTATACCCGACCGTCCTACAACGTAGTCCGGATTGACGAAGGCAGCGTCGAAGTCACGCTCGTGTATCCGGGGTCAGGTCAGCAAACCGCCGCCTATTTTGACCGGGTAACCACGGAACTCACCAGGAACCCCGATATGGCCGGCATGTTCTCGAAAGCTGCCTGGCGATGGTGATCCGACTATTTCTTTCGGCAGTATCGGCAGCCGACCTCGATCAGCTGATTGCCATGTTCAAGGAAGACGTGGTCCCTGCTTTTGAGGCCGCTCCTGGATGCCTGGGCATCGACTTGATCCGCGCCGAAACGGCCGGGGTTGGGGGCCTCATCGAAGGTGGAGTGATTATCCGATGGGAGTCCGCTGAGCAGATGGAGTCCGCGCTCAGTGATCCGGCAATCATTCAGAGTCAGGACCGGGTCCGGGCGCTGCTACGGCGTGAGCCCTTACGCAAGGTCTACGAGATTATCTCCTAGCCGGCGGTCGACAACCCCTGCTAGTGCAGCGGTCCCACCAGCGACGGCAACACGATTGTGGATCAGGCCGGCCTCAATATCCTGCGCGGCTGCCCACGGTAGAACGAGATCGACCGCAGCTGCTTTCACTTCTACGAGCACCATATCGGTAGCGGCCGCCGACGTGAGATCGTCGCTCAACCTGGTCCGATCCGACAGGCTGTGAATCACCTCGACAGACGAGGCTCCCAGTCGGGTCAGATCACTCATCAGATGATCTTGAGCGGACTCTGGTGCGGTCGTTACGGCCAACACCCGTCGACCGTGGACCGGCAACGATGGCTCAAGTTCGTATCCGGCCGACAAGACCTTCAGCTCGGGATTCAGATGGCTCAGAATCTGTCGGAGGCCCGCAACCTTCCGCTTGGATTGTTGATCCGGGTCGACGACGACAACCGCCGTCGCCTGCTTGACCCGGTACGGCCCCAGGTAGCCATCTAGATAACCCGGATCGATGTCAACGGGCATAACAAGTACATGCGCTTGTGACTCAGCAGGGGGAAGTGCAGTTCCGCTCCCCTCGAAAATCATGCGTTCGGGGCCGAGCAGCTCAGCCGCTTGGACACCGGCTGCAAAATTGTGGATGTCGGTTTGGCCGGAAATGCCGGCGCCACACCGAAAAGTACCAATGGTGTCGACTCCGGCGAACACCGCATCCTCGACGTAGTCGGAGGCAGCGTGCATACCCCTGGCCGACAGTTCAGCGAGTCCAGCAACAGAAGCGGTGAACTCCCCAGCTCGCAGGACCGTTGGCAAGGCCGGTCCGCCCCGCCCCATAGTGACGATCGCCAGCTTGAGTCCGGCGTCTCGCCAGTACCTCGCCAGTTCAATGGCGACCGCCGTCTTGCCGGTTCGTTTCCCGGTGCCGCTTACCGCGACGGAGGGAACATCAGTCAAGCGTGGAAACGTTGGTGGATCGAACCGATAGCCGGCTCCTTGATACCGGACCCCTCTTGCGATGGCCACCGATATCAGTTCGAAACGTTTTCGATGATCGAGAACGGGCTCGTCGCTCAGGTCAATCACCAGATCGGGCGCCAGGGAATCGATGGACTCCGCCAGCGCCTGCTCCGGATCGCCAACAGCTACCGGCACCGACAGAACCGGTGGACTATCGGTCTTTTCCGTACCTCCCAAGAAGACGGCACCGATGATCGTGTAGCCATCGCCTGAGAGAGCTGCGAGCGCGCGTTCGACCACCGGCGGGTAATGCTGACCATCAATAAGTACGAGGCATCGCTGCATTCCTGGAGCGTACCCTCACCAGCCACGCAAGCGGCTGCGGATCAATCCGATGCGCCAGCCATTTGCTCGAGGTCTTCAATACTGATGAGTACGTCCCGGGCTTTGGAGCCGTGTGACGGGCCGACCACACCACGATTCTCGAGAACATCCATCAGACGCCCGGCCCTGGCGAAACCCACACGCAGCTTGCGCTGAAGCATGGAAGTCGAGCCGAGGCCCGAACGGACCACCAGGTCGATCGCCTGGCGAATCAACTCGGCATCTTCGTCATCGTCTTCGGCAGCCTGGACTTTCGCCTTCTCGGTCGAAGCCTCGATCACCTTGTCCTCGTACTGAGCTTCCTTCTGCTTTTTGACCCAGTCGACGACAGCGCGTACTTCTTCCTCCGACACCCAGGCACCTTGCACCCGGGTCGGTTTTGGATCCTTGGCGGTTACCAGCAGCAGGTCACCCATCCCGACCAGCTTCTCGGCACCGATCGTGTCGATGATGACCCGACTGTCGGTCTGAGAGGCGACGGAGAACGCCATCCGGGAAGGAATGTTGGCCTTGATGACTCCGGTGATTACGTTCACCGATGGACGCTGCGTGGCGATCACAAGGTGGATGCCCACAGCTCTGGCCATCTGGGCGATTCGGACGATCGACGCTTCAACGTCTCGTCCTGCCACCATCATGAGGTCATTGAGCTCGTCGATGAGGATCACGAGGTACGGGAAACGATCGAAGCCATCTTCGTCGAGACCACCCGCATCCCATTTCTCGTGGTAGCCCCCAATGTCACGCACTCCGGCGTCTGCCAGAAGGTCGTACCGGCGATCCATCTCTTCGACCGCCCATTTGAGTACCTCATTGGCCTTCTTCGGGTTGGTGATGACCCGGGTAAGGAGATGGGGCACTCCGTTGTACTGGCCAAGCTCGACGCGTTTCGGGTCGACCATGATCATGCGGAGCTCATCGGGGTGAGTACGCATGAGCAACGAAGTGATCAGCGAGTTCATGCACGATGACTTTCCAGCACCGGTCGCCCCGGCGATGAGAACGTGAGGGAGTTCGGAAAGGTTCACGAGCGATGCACGACTGTTGATGTCCATCCCGACCCCGACGATGGTGGGATGCGTCTCGTCCTTGGCTTCCTGGGATCGGAGAATGTCGCCGAGCGTCACCATGCGTCGTTTACGATTGGGTACTTCGACCCCGATAGCCGACTTACCCGGAATCGGAGCCAACAGTCGCACGTCGGGGGTGGCCATGGCGTAGGCGATGTCCGTCGCAAGGTTGGTAACCCTTGAGACCTTGACGCCAGCCGCCAACTCGATTTCGTATCTGGTTACCGTCGGCCCGGGGACGATCTTGGTGAGCTTGGCGTCAACGCCGTGCTGCCGGAGCGTTTCCTCGAGATCGGCGGCAGTTTCTTCAAGCGCCCGCCGGTTCTGACCTTCGGCCTTGCTCTCGCGTAGCAATTCGATCGGGGGTAACTGATAGGTGCTGTCGGCGACGCGGCGCGGGGCCGGAGTCGACTCCTTCTTGGGTTTCTTGGACGGCTCAGGCCGTGACTTGTCCGGTCCACCCGATGGCTTCATCGGCTTCGGCCGGTGTGCCGATGGAGCCTTTTTGGCAACGTGTCGTGGCCGCACGACCGGAAGTTTGTCCGGGATGTCGCGAGTTAGGCCACCAGCCAACGTCTTGATCCTTGTCCCTACGGCGCGGAAGCCGACAAAGAGTTCCCGGACACTGGTACGGGTAGCCAGGAGGACTCCCATTGAAGTAACAGCTGAAAGCACCACGAAGGCACCCCAGAAACCGATAATCCGACTCATCGGAAACGCGACGAGGGACCCGATGGCTCCACCCCTGGCGCGTACGAGGTCAGCGTTGCCGAACAGTTCAACCGCCCCGGTCAACAGATGGAAGAGGGAAAGCGCTCCGAAGTACGCAAGCGTGGTGCCGATGCCGATCTTGCCGTAGTCGGTCCGCGGATTTCCGATAACCAGAATGGTGCCAACGATGCCGAATAGAACGGGAATGAAGTATGCCCAAACGCCAAACAGAAGGGTCAGTCCCACATGGATCCAGTCACCGAATGGTCCGGCTTTTCCGAAGAATGCCAGAGCGATAAGGATACCCACCACGAGCAGGGCGACGCCCCACACATCGTCGGTTTGGGATCCCAACCTGCGCCGAAGCGATTCAAAAACGGTAGCCAGCGTGGCCCGTTTTTTGGCCGGGGTTCTTCTTTTGTTTGTCGAAGACACCCGTTTCCGACCGTTTGCCCCTGGACGGGTGGGTGTCTTTTTTGCCATATAGGTTTTACGTTACACGGTTGGACGGGTAGGTCCAACCACCTCCGCGCGATCATTCGCGCGGAGCGCGCGAATGGCCGCTGACTAAATACGGTGACTAAACCTCGAGCACCACCGGTATAACCACGGGCTTGCGACTCGTCTCGGCCCGGATGACCTGCTGGGCGGCCAGGCGGACGGCTTTCTGATACTGACCGAGCTCAGATTGTGGATCCAATTCGGTGACGGCCGATCGGACCGCCTCAACAGCTTTGGCCAGGATCTGGCGGGGGTCATCAGCGAACCCGTGTGAGTCGATGTCCGGTCCGAGAATCACGCTGCTGTCGGAGCGCTGAACGCCGACGGTAACGACGACCACTCCGTCGTCGGATAGGTGGCCACGGGCTCTGAGCACCGAGTTATTGACATCCCCGGTGCCATCGAAATACACGTAACTTGCGTCAACCGCCCGGCTCGTCACATGGGTTCGATCACCCTTGATCTCGATCATGTCGCCGTCCTCGAGGATGTGCACATCGGGGACTTTCATTTGATCGGCAAGTTCGGCATGAGCGCGGAGGTGTCGGTACTCGCCGTGGACCGGTACAAAACTTTTCGGTCGGATCACGTTGAGGAAGGTCGTCAGCTCATCGCGAGCGGCGTGACCGGAAACATGAACCTTGGCGTTGCGGCCGTGATAAACCCGTGCTCCGGTTCGATTCAGCTTGCTGATTACTTTGGACACGGCCGCTTCGTTCCCGGGGATCGGCGTCGCCGAGATCAGCACTGTGTCGTCCGATTCGAGCGTCACCCATTTGTGCCGTCCGGCCGCCATAAGCGACAGTGCGGCGAATGGTTCGCCCTGACTCCCGGTGGTAATGAGCAGTTGTTTCCTGGCGGGAAGCTTCATGAGATCCTGGATCTCGACGATCTTGTCGGCCGGAATGTCGAGAACCCCTAGCTCAGTTCCCACCCCCGAGACACGGTGCATGGATCGCCCGGCGAAGGCTACTTTTCGCCCGGCGGCTATACCGGCGTCGGCAATCTGCTGAACCCGATGGACATGGGACGCAAAGCAGGCCGCGACGACTCGCCCATCAGCCTTGGCAATGATCTCACCTATCTCGGAAGCAAGCGACGTTTCTGATGGCACGAAGCCGGGGATTTCGGCGTTCGTCGAGTCGGCCATGAGCAGGCGTACGCCTTCCCGGCCAAAGTGAGCGAACTGCTGAAGGTCGGTCGGACGACCATCCACCGGGGTGGGGTCGAGCTTGAAGTCACCGGAATGGACAATGAAGCCCTCTGGCGTATCAAAAACAATTCCGGCACCTTGCGGGATCGAGTGTGAGACCGGGACAAACATGAATCCGAAAGGCTTGTGTTCGACCCATCGGTTGTCCTCACAACCGATGAACTCGGCTTCGACGCCAATCTCATCGACACGGCCCCGTGCGAGCGCCACGGAGAGTTGCGTTCCGTAGACCGGAACACCCGGGAATTCCTTGAGGAAATAGGCTAAAGCACCAACGTGGTCTTCGTGCCCGTGGGTCACGATGACGCATTCGACATCGTGCTTACGTTCGATGAGCCATTCCCAGTTTGGGAACACCAGGTCGACGCCAAGCATGTCTGCTTCAGGAAACATCAGCCCGCAGTCGATGAGCGCGATTTTGCCATCGTGTTCGATGGCCGCGCAGTTGCGACCGATCTC